>JAZKFE010000329.1:9095-11495 GCA_040386595.1 Planctomycetota bacterium
CGGCATCCAGCTTGTTCCCCACATGCCGTTGGACGTCTTCCCCGAATTCTCGCCCCCCTACGTTGAAATCCAAACCGAGGCCCCCGGTCTATCAGCAGAGGAAGTGGAAAATCTGGTGACGTTTCCCTTGGAAAACGCACTCATCGGAACCCCGGGACTCGACATTCTGCGCTCGAAATCGGTGCTGGGCTTATCGCAGATCCGCTTGCTGCTGCATCAGGGAGCCGATCTCTATCGTGCCCGACAACTCGTTCAAGAACGGCTGGCTGCCGAGACCCCGCGTCTCCCAGTCGTCGCCCGCCCGCCGGTGATTCTGCAGCCGCTCTCATCGCTCAGTCGGATGATGAAGATTGGCATGTGGTCGAAAAAATTGTCGCAGCAAGATCTCTCAGAATTAGCCGTCTGGACGATTCGGCCGCGCATCATGGCGATTCCCGGCGTCGCCAACGTCGCCATCTGGGGCCAGCGCGACAAGCAACTCCAGGTTCTGGTCGATGCCAATCGACTACGAGCACACCACGTCACCCTGGATACGGTCCTCAAGTCGGCCGCCGATGCCGTGGTGCTCGACGCGGGGGGCTTCGTCGACACCCCCAACCAACGCATTGCCGTACGACAACTTTCTTCGGTATCTGGACCGGAAGATCTAGAAAAAACAGTTGTGGCCTTCAGTGAAGGAGCCGCATTGCGTCTGGGGGATGTAGCCCAAGTCCAGATTGGCTCTCCTCCCCCGATCGGCGATGCCATCATCAATGATGGACCGGGACTGCTGCTGATCGTGGAAAAACAGCCAGCCGCCAACATCCTGGAAGTATCACGGAAAGTCGAAAGTGCCCTCGAAGCGATGAAACCGGGGCTGAAAGATGTGGAAATCGATCCCACCATTTTCCGACCGGCAACATTCATTGAACGCTCCATCGACAACTTGACGCACGCCTTGCTGACCGGTTGCGTGCTGGTCATCATCGTACTGATTGCCTTCCTGTACGACTGGCGAACAGCCGTTATTAGTTTGACGGCCATTCCGCTGTCGCTGGTGGCCACCATTGTCGTGTTGTACTGGTGGGGGCTGACAATCAATACGATGATTATCGCCGGACTGGTGATCGCCTTGGGCGAGGTCGTCGACGACGCCATCATCGACGTGGAAAACATCGTCCGCCGGCTACGACTGAACCGTGCCGTCGTACCACCACGGTCAGCATTCCGTGTGGTGCTGGACGCGTCGCTTGAAGTCCGCAGTGCGGTGGTCTACGCCACCTTAATTATCGTGCTGGTCTTTCTGCCAGTCTTCTTTCTCGATGGACTCCCTGGAGCGTTTTTCCGCCCGCTGGCCATTGGTTATGTTCTGGCCATCCTGGCGTCGTTGCTGACGGCGCTCGTCGTCACGCCTGCGTTGTCATTGATGATTCTTCCCAGCGATCAGGGGACGGCCCACGAACCGCCGCTGAGTCGCTGGTTAAGGCAACCGTATCGCAGGATGTTGCCCTGGTTCGTGCACCGTCCGAAGTCGTCGCTCAGCTTTCTGACTGCCGCCTTGATCGCCACCTTGTTCCTGGTCAACAGCCTTGGGCAAGAGTTCTTGCCGAACTTTCAAGAGACCGACTTCCTAATGCACTTCCTCGAGCGTCCCGGCACGTCCATCGAAGCCATGGACCGCATCACCATTCAAGCCAGCCGCGAACTACGGGCCATCCCCGGCGTGCGAAACTTCGGCAGCCACATTGGTCGGGCCGAGGTCGCTGACGAAGTCGTGGGACCGAATTTCACCGAGCTCTGGATCAGCATCGACCCCGATGTCGACTACGGCAAGACACTCGGCAAAATTCAGGAGGCGATCGACGGCTATCCTGGTCTCTATCGCGATGTGCTGACATTCCTACGAGAACGCGTGAAAGAGGTCCTCACGGGGGCCAGCTCCAGCATCGTCGTGCGGATCTATGGGCCCGAGTTGGCGACCCTACGCAGCAAAGCCAAAGAGGTCGGCGAGACCATGTCTAAGATCGCTGGCGTCAGCAACCTGAAGGTCGAAGCTCAGGTGCTGGTACCGCAGGTGGAAGTCCGGCTGCGTCCAGATGCCGCCCAACGCTTCGGCCTCACCCCTGGACAAGTCCGTCGGGCCGTCACGACCTTGTTGCGGGGCATGAAAGTCGGCGAAGTCTATGAAGATCAAAAGAAAATCGACGTCGTCGTCTGGGGCTCGGCCGAGTCCCGCACCGACTTAAATGCTCTGCAGGAATTAAGAATTGATACGCCCACCGGCGGACAAATCCCGCTCAAGGATGTCGCCGACGTGGGCATCGTTCCAGCCCCCAATGAAGTCAAGCGGGAAGGGGGCTCACGCCGAATCGACGTGACCTGCGACGCCAAGGGACGCGATCTGGGCTCCGTCGCCCGTGA
>JAZKFE010000329.1:11505-11903 GCA_040386595.1 Planctomycetota bacterium
AAGCGGCGGTGCGGGCCATGCCCTTTGATCACGGCTACCACCCGGAATTCCTCGGAGAATATACCGCGCGACAAGAATCCCAACAGCGGCTGATCAGCCTGGGAGCTCTCTCACTGCTGGGCGTTCTATTAATTCTTTATATCGATTTTAAATCCGTGCGGTTGACGTTAATGGTCGCCCTCACGATCCCGTTCGCATTGATTGGCGGTGTCGTCGCAGCCTGGATGGCAGGCGGGGTTCTCTCGCTCGGATCATTGATCGGGTTCGTTACCGTTCTCGGAATTGCCGCGCGCAACGGCATCATGCTGGTCAGCCACTACCGGCATCTGCAGGAGGTTGAAGGAGAGCCGTTCGGACTAGATTTGGTGTTGCGAGGTGCCGAGGAACGATTGATCCCC
>JAZKFE010000329.1:11913-27307 GCA_040386595.1 Planctomycetota bacterium
TCGCCCACAAGGGCGTGCCCGCCCCCGAATACGTCCCCATCCTGATGACGGTGCTCACCACAGCTCTGGCACTCTTACCGCTAGCCATCTCGGGGAACAAACCCGGCCACGAAATTGAGTACCCCCTGGCCGTCGTCATCGTCGGCGGGCTGGTAACGTCCACAATTCTGAACCTCTTCCTGCTCCCGCCTCTCTATTTGCTATGGGGTCGACACGCCGTCGTAGCCGCCGAGGAATAATCCGTTCCCTCAACTAACAATGGGCGTCGCCCACGATCTTGGATTTGCAACAGGTCGTCTCGCCATTCCAGAAGATCTCACGCAAAGGCGCGAAGATAAAGAACGTCGGTTCTGTTGAGCTCCAGGGCTTTGCGCCTTCGCGCCTTTGCGTGAGATAAATCCTTATCCCCTTGCCGGCCCCGCATAAAACAGCGGGCAAGTATTCACATACGACTTGCCACGGCGTGACGTCAACCGTCCAGCTCAGACTCAATCCAACTTCACAAAAATCAGAGCAAACCAAAATCTTAACTCAACACCCCCAACTTAAGAGGTCTGTGCTGCCACCAAACGCCATTTTAAGCCTACAAGATTAACTCTGATTCAAGGGGGCAGGTTGCTGTCGCGAAAAGTTTGCCAGGAGGACGAAAAAACACTTCAGAATGCAGAACTGCGAGATTGGGACGAGACCGCAAACTCGCCCTAGTTTCACACCGACACCGATTGTCGCAGACCGGAAGTGAAATATGGCCACGTACTTGAAGCTGACTTTGACGTTGTTGATCGTCTGCAGCGGCTGCAAAGCTCCCGGTACGTCCTACTCTGCCGCACGGGCCGCTCCTACGATAACTTCGCCGAAAATGGCCTCCGTCAAGACGTCAGAAACGGCCAGCGCACGGACCGACGAACCCGATGCCGAGATTCAACAAGTCTCCGTCGAAGAACCCGTGCCTGTCGACGGCACATCGTCCAATCCTCCCGCCACGATCCCTTTGCCGGCGACTAATTTGTCTCTGGGCAACAGCATCGCGTTGGGATTGTCGCAAAATCCGGACTTGGTGGCGTTACGCCAGACAGAACACGTCGGGGCCGCGGCGTTGGGGGTGGCTCAAACTTACCCGTTCAATCCGTTCGTGCAGGTCCAGGCAACGCCGTATCAGGATGCCGTCTCCAGCGGCCCCGGGACGACGTATCACTATGTCTTGCTTATGCAGACAATTCAGTTGGCCCATCAGCAGCAGTTTCGGGAGGATGGAGCGGCCTGCAACCTGAACAGTACCCGCTGGAATATCCATCAAGCGGAACTGCTAAACGTCGGTCAAACGGAGCGGCTCTATTTTACGACCCTCTATCTCCAAGGCTTGCTGGAACTGGCCCAGGCCAGCCACCAGAACAACCAGCAACTATTGCGAACACTCGAAAAACAGCTGGAGGCCGGTCAAGCCACGGCGGCCGATGTCGCCATCGTCCGCGTCGATACTCGGTCCACGCATCAACAACAACGCCTGGCCCGAGCCAACCATGAAACGGCATTGCGCGACCTGAAACGGCAGCTAGGGCTGACCGCGGACGATCCGGCAGTCGCCATCGGAGACCTGCGTTTGACGAGCTGGCGAGACCCGGTCGAGGTCGTCTTGAAGTCGCAATCAGTGGAGTCCGCCGCAGCCCTGAAGATTGATCACGAGCAAGAGCGAGAGAAATATCTCATTTCCAGTCGCGCGGCCGCACGGCCCGACGTCATGGCGGCTCATTCGGACATTGATACAGCCCGAGCCAACCTCGGCCTGGCGTCGGCATCGCGAGTTCCCGATCTGCAGATCGGTCCGTACTATCAACGAACGGCAGACGGCACGACATTCCTAGGCTTTCGAGCCCAAATGGATCTGCCAGTGATCAACTCGGGCCGGCCCTTGGAACAGCAACGCACCGCAGAACTCAACCAGCGAATTGCCGTCTGGCAACAGGCCATGCGGCGTGCCGAGCTGGAAGCCCAAGCCGCGTGGGAACGCTATAAACTGGCGCATGAAGCGGTGACCGAAGATTCTGCAGACGTGGCCACTGATTTGCCCAAAACGCTGCAAGGGCTCGAACAACAGTTTAATGCCGGAGAAGTGGACGTCGTACGCGTCGTGCAAGCTCGGACCAGCATCATTCAGAATCAGCGTGTGCGTCTCGATCTGTTGAACGAACTGGCCCAAGCCGCCGCGAATCTCACGGCCGCGACCGGGATGTCTGTCGATGAACTGCTGCAGTAGCAACTAGCGATAGCCCCAGGCCTGGACGACTCGCGGTAGGCTCATCACCGTTCGTGGAGCGCGAGCATACTCGTACAAATCGGCGATCAATTGGTCCACTTCCGAACGAGATGCCAGGCCAGCCGCGAGCACGGCATCGGCGATGTTCTCCATCGTGAGAGGACTCATCAGCTTGGCCTCACCATCAATCGCCGCCGGCTGTGCAACATGCATTTGGACTCGCTGACAGTCCAGATCCTTCAGCATGGCCGGCAAGCGAGGGCCAATGTTGGGATCAGCTCCCTGCAGCCGAACGGCTTGAGTAAACAGTTCGAGATATCGTGCAAAGGCTGCCGATTCGGGCCAGCAAAAGTGCCCGGTGAAATCGATATCTTCGACCACCAAGACACCCCCTGGCCGCAATGCTTGATGCATCTTCGCGAGTGCTCCTGGAGAATCTTTTAAATGTGTCAGTAAGAACCTCGCGTAGACGACATCAAACTCCGGCTGCAGCTCACAGGCTGAAACCTCAGACCGTTGAAAGGTGACATTGAATTGCTGCTGCTCGGCCGCTTCGCCACGTGCTAGTTCCAGCTTCTTCTCATCCATATCCATCCCGATGACACATCCCTCGGGACCAACGATCCGGGCAAGTTCGAATGTGACATCGCCACCGCCACAGCCCATGTCCAGAACTTTCATGCCCGGTTGAATACCGATTCGCTCGAACAAGCCAAGCGTTGCCGGGCGCATGACGCGAGCCAGTAAACGCAGCCGCTCACGGCCTTCGACGCCGCCGCGAATAATGTACTGTGCAGGAGAGAGGCCTGGGCTCAAGTTTTTTTCCTTTTATCGTTCTGCGGGAATTAGAGAGTCATGGGTTCTAAGTTGAACCCGTAGCTGGGGGCAGGGCCGTGCGTGGTCCCCCCAGCTGTCCACAAATCACGACTTATAAACTTGAATTGTCTGTGTCACCGAGGCCAGCGGTCCGCTTGTCGCTAAGCTGACCTGTAACGTCCGCAACGGAACCCGTAGTCCTTTCCCCTTGGTGGAGAATGTGATCCCTCGTAGAAATGTTTGGATATCACCGCTGGTCACACTCCCGTTCAATTGGATTTGTAGCGTCAGTTGGCCGTTGGCGTACTTGAGGCCGGCACTCGTTCCCAACGCGGCAAATGCCGGTGTCTTAAACACATCCACAACCCTCTTACCCTGGCCCACCGCATTCACGCTAATGGTCAGCACACCTCCCGCCAACTGATTGCCAGCAACGGTAATCTGCGGCAGCACGGCCACCGGTGCCTGCTTTTTCGTCCAACTGACCGCTGGCCCACCCACGTTTAAGGAAGCCTGAATCACGCTCGTCACGGTGATCGTCAACGATTTCTCGACGAACAAGCCATCTTGATCGGTAGTCCGAATGCGGATGGTGTAGCTCGATTTCGTGGCGACATCAAAACTGGCCGCCGTCAGGAGTTGATCACCGGCAATCGTAAACTCGGCGTTATCATCACCACCAAGCCCCAGAACCAACGAGTAGGTAACAGCATCACCATTGTCCGGGTCCGTCGTGCTTAGCGTTCCGACAACCGTACCGGAGGGCAGATGCTCATCGACGCTACTCTTGGACAAGGCCAGATCCGTGGGAGCCTGATTGCTTGTAATCAGCGTCCATAATTCTCGACCTCCGGCGGCTGTTTGAGCAGTGAAGAACAGCTGGCCGCCCACATTCGTCAGGAAATCCGGCCGTGAGCTGCTGACTCCGACGGAGATATCTTCCCCCCGGACCGTTCCCGAAGCAGTGCCGTTCGACTGCCACAATTCGTAGCCAGTCGTTCCATCGGTCGCGCTAAAATAGAGCTTGCCGTTCACATTCGTCAGCTGAGCCGGAGAAGAACTCCCCGCGCCGGCGAAGATGTCCTTCACGCGTACCGTTCCTGCTGCGGTCCCATCCGACTTCCACAGCTCATCACCGCTGATCCCGTCGGTCGCATTAAAAAATAACGTGCCATTCACGTTCGTGAGATCGCGAGGAAATGCCGAGTTCGCACCAACGCTAATATCCTTGACCTGAACGGTTCCAGCGGAAGTACCATCCGACTTCCACAGTTCATAGCCGCTCGTTCCATTATTCGCATTGAAATACAGCGTCCCATTCATCTCGGTCAGGTGGCGCGGGACCGAGCCTGCTGTCCCGGTAAAAATATCCTTAACGAGCACCGTCCCCGCTGTCGTCCCGTCAGACTTCCATAATTCGTAGCCAGTGCTTCCATCGTTGGCGTTGAAGTACAGCGTGCCGTTGACGTTCGTCAAATACGTGAGATAAGAACTGTTAGGACCGGGCTGAATATCTTTAACCAGAACCGTCCCCACGCTTGTGCCGTCGGACTTCCACAACTCATAGCCCGTCATCCCGTCGCTCGCTCGAAAATACAATGTGCCATTCAGATTCGTCAGCGACCGCGGGTCCGAGCCCCCCATCCCGGGATTAATATCCTTCACCTGGACCGTTCCGACCGCGGTACCATCTGACGTCCACAACTCATCACCGCTCGGCCCATCGTTGGCGCTAAAATACAACGTCCCATTCACCTCAGTCAGTGATGTGGGAAAAGACCCCGCCGAACCGGACGAGATGTCCTTCACCAGAACGGTCCCCGCCTCGGTCCCGTCGGACTTCCACAGCTCCTGGCCGCCGATCCCATCATTCGCACTGAAATACAACGTGCCGTTGACGTTCGTCAAAAAGGTCGGATTAGAACTCCCCGCACCAGCACGAATGTCTTTGACTAAAACAGTTCCCACCAGAGTCCCGTCGGTCTTCCACAGTTCATTGCCATTGGTCCCATTGTTAGCACTGAAGTACAGCGTCCCATTCACTTCCGTCAACGAGCTTGGCGTGGAGCTACGAGTGCCGGCAAAGATATCCTTCAGCAGAACCGCGTCAGCCGCCAGCAACACCCGATCTTCCAGCGCTTCACCATAAGGCAACCGCAACGCCGCACGCTGCTTCCGCCGAGAATGTTTCCCCAAGCGGCACAGAAAATCGAACAAAGGCTGAAATCGCATCGGACACCTCAATCAGGTTCACATCTGCGGCCAGGAAACCGCGAGACTCGTCGTTAACTCGTGTCAGGGAACCTGTCGTTGCAACGTCGAAATAGTTCTTATCGTGCTTGTTGTCACCCACCGCAGAGTCACTGGATGGTCACTGCAGATCATCAGCAAAACAAATTAGTCCGGTCGTGGAGGCGGGCAAACCCAGATCTCATCCGCGGCGGTATCTTTCGGCTGAGGACCGCGAACCAAGGGACAACGGACGGACGGCAGCGCCTGCACATCAAAAATTTCTTCGATGCCATCCAAGAACTGAAACGCCGCCACCTGCTTGCCGGTTCTTAGATCCACCACACCGATTCCACATTTCAATTCGTCACGTTTCTCCGCAATCGGCAACCCGCTAAAAACGGACGTTTCACGAATGCGGGACAACCCCACAAACGCCAGCGGCCCGAGAAACGCCAGACCTCGAGTATAACCGGGAAACATCGTCACGACGTCCCATTTTCCCGTCGCCGGATCGACGGTAACCAACTGGCCGCGTCCGGAATCCAGTAACCACACACGCCCCAAATGCACCCGCGGCGAATGCGGCATGGCAAAGCCACGACAGACGACTTCATTAGTAGGCACGTCAATCAGGACACCGGTCTTATCCTTCGCCACGCGCCAGCCATTCGGAGTATCAGACTCAGCCATCGCCGTCACGTATTGGACTCGTCCTTCGGAAACGGCCAAACCATTCAAATGGCAACGGTCTCCGGGAACGTGACAGCTACTGACGAACTTCGGCTTCCAGCGCGGTACAAAATTGTACCCCGGCTGTATTGTGGCCAAGCAAGAAAAGAGTGTGTTGACCATCCACAACTCATCGCCCGCAAACGCCAGTTCGTGGCTGTGGATATTCCCCGTCACATGGGCCGATCGAGTCAGCAGTGAGGCATCATATTTTCCGGCAGGCTCAACTTGCTGACCTAACTCGCGACCACCACTATCAAGCTGCCACAAAATGCCGCGCGAGCCCACGACAATCTTGCGTGGATGCACCGCGATTCCCATGGCTACGGTGAAGGGCTCCAGCGAAACCGAAAGTTGGCCGTCGTGCATGCCAAACGCGACAACCTGTCCCGCCTGGTACGTCGAAACCAACAGCGACCCACGGGTCTCTTCCAGGACCTTCGGAAAGTCCGCCGAGTGGGAAAAATTCGTCGCCCGCAAGCCAGTCATGAATGCACTTTTTTGTTTTCGACTTTGGGATTTCGGACACGGGAGGCAGATTCCATCAGGCGCACCAGAAATGCCGTCCAACCAAAACGCGGAAGACAATCCCCGACGTCCGCTTCGTGTCTTCGGCAAACGCCGAGTCGCCTCGTCAGGGATTCACCCTGATCGCGAATCAAATGGCCAGCCGTGCGCTCAACTCAACAGTTCTACAAATCACACCTACCCTACACAAGCAGAGATCCCCGGTAACGACCACAAAACAGCGACGCCGAGGCTTCCGATAATACCGATTGAAGAAACCCGCATATCCCCAAAGACTTCTTTCGCATGAATAAAATACATCAAAGAACAAAAAACGCCGGGAGGTAAACCTCTCGGCGTGATACGAAAATACGGCAAACGCTACTTGGTCAGATCAAAGGTGAAGCTATTCGCATTTCCCGACGCAACCGCGGCCGTCAAGTTTGATGTCATCGGATTCGCATAGCGGACTGGAATCAACGATTTGGACAATGCCTGCCGTTGTTGCGGAGTCATCCGTTCGGCCTCTTCTCCCGACATCTGAGGCTGCTCCGCAATAGCGGTGATTGCTACTTTGTATGAACCAGGTCCGACGCCTGTGGTTCCACTGGTATTGAGCTTAAAGCGGCCCGCGTCATCAGTACGCCCAATGGCCACCAGTCCCCCTTCAGGAGAAAAGACCACTGAAGCGTTCTTCAGCGGCTGCTTTTCGAAGTTCACCACTCCCGTCACGGGAAGCAACTTCGGCCGACTATTTCCCCCACACCCACTGACCACCAACAGCACGCCAGACAAAATCAATGTCGCACAGATTCGTCGCATAGTATCTCCTCCAAAGGCCACTGCCAGAAATAGAAATTCCGGCAATTAGGCCGTCATGAAATTTCAAAGCCAACACTGAAATGAGGCCAATAAGATAAGAGAGGCAAAAGTAAGAAATGCCTCTGGCACAGCGCCATCGCTCTAGTTGAGAGTACGTGCGTATCCCGACACATGGGTCGACGACCGGCACCGGCAAAACCAGAAGCCCCCATAAGCACAACATTGCCCAAGCAACTAGCAACTAGCAACTAGCAACTAGAATTCGCCGAGCACCTTGCCGTCAGCACGTCCGCCGAGGGACTGATAGGTAGTATGATTGATGTTCTCGCTGATAAATCGCACGGTGCCGTCCGCCAGCAAAAAATGAGCACCTCCGGTGTGCGTCGACTTGAATCCCCACGAGTAATTGAATTGCTGACCACTGACACACGCCGGGTCGCTAATGCGAGTCGATCTTTCGCAAGTGGTCATCTCATTGATCGGAGCCAACGTTGATGCCGAGCAAGCACGTGAATTGCCCGGCCACCAGCCGTTACGCAGCGTGGTATCGTGACAACTCGATAAGACTTCTCCGGCAAGCAGAGTATTCGACGTTCCATCCGTCACGTCGCGCAAGGCAATTTTCGCTCCGCCCTGCGAGAACATCCCCGAACACCCTCGCGGATCAGCAGTCCGGCTGTAGTCGGCATTCGTCGTCCCCAGTGTCTCTCTATAAACTTGAAAGGGGTTACAACTCCCTGACGACGATGGAGTGCTTTGCGAACCGATAGACCCCGAGTAGCTGGTCTGCGCCCAGCCACCGACGACATCCGGAAACGTGTCTGAAGGGCAATGCATAATCGGCAGTTGGTACGTTTTCGCGGCTCCGCCGGCAGCCAAAATTTGGACAGTCACATCCGCCGCTCTCATATTGAGCTGGTTATAGAGCGGTGCCTGATCCATGTAGGGCAGGACCCGAACCACCCAACTAATATTGGGGTTGTTGCCGGTATTAAACGTTCCGCCGAGCGGAAACACTTGAAATGAATCATGATAGTTGTGCAGCGCCAACCCAAACTGTTTGAGCTGATTCTTACATTGTGACCGGCGGGCGGCCTCCCGTGCCTGCTGGACGGCCGGTAGCAGCAATGCGATAAGAACAGCAATGATCGCAATCACCACCAGTAATTCGATCAAAGTGAAACCGCGAGAGCGAGCGATTCGAGACTGCATAACTTGAATCCTTATTTAAAACAACAAAGAACGGAGACAGAGGTCGCAAAATTGCGACCAGCGTTTGCCATCAGGCATCACGCTCAAAAGCACAAGAAAAAATGCAGCAACCCGCAGTAAGATTGGAAGTGTTACGGGCGGCCCAAAACTGCCGAAGAGCGAATCGAGACGATTAAAGAAACCTCAGAAAATCAACCTGTCGTAATTTTATGGTACGCTTCCCCCTCGTTGAGGGTCGGGCGTTCAGGACGCCCCTTGTGGTTATAAATTAACTGCATGTGATCAATTCCCAGGAGATGGAGAATTGTGGCGTGCAGATCATGAATATGCAGACGATCCTGAACCGCGTAGAGCCCCAGTTCGTCAGTCGCCCCAATGGCCTGGCCCCCTTTGACGCCCCCTCCGGCCATCCACATCGTGAACCCGGTCGGATTATGATCGCGGCCATTTCCTTGTTCACTCATCGGCGTGCGTCCGAATTCGCCACCCCAAATCACGAGCGTTTCATCGAGCAGCCCGCGTTGTTTAAGGTCACGTAGCAGGCCGGCAACCGGCTTATCACTGCTTCGACAGAGCTTCGAGTGATTACCTTCAATGTTATTGTGCGCATCCCAGGCACTTCCCGAGCCATGATAGAGCTGCACAAAACGCACGCCGCGTTCGACCAGCCGACGCGCCAATAAACAATTCCGACCAAACGCTTCGGTCTCCTTCTCATCCATGCCATATTGCTCAAGAGTCGCCGCCGTCTCCTGTGTCAGATCGACCGCCTCAGGAGCGTGGGCCTGCATCCGATAGGCGAGTTCGTAGCTATCAATACGTGCGTCGAGCTCTGATTGCTGCGGTCGCGACTGAGCATGCCGCCGGTTT
Organism: Planctomycetota bacterium; assembly: GCA_040386595.1. GTDB lineage: Bacteria > Planctomycetota > Planctomycetia > Planctomycetales > Planctomycetaceae > JAKFVC01. The sequence continues at coordinate 21,356 of JAZKFE010000329.1, forward strand.
AATTGCAACAGCAAATCGAGTTTCGCCCGTTGGCCTTCCGAATCAGTCCCTCCCGGCGAATGCAGATTCGGAATCGGTTCGGTACCAACCTGCAGGCGAGTTCCCTGGTACACAGCTGGCATAAACCCCGTCCCCCAATTCCGCGGACCATTGACCACCTGAGTGTTCGTGTCCTGCAACACCACGAACGCTGGAAGATTCTGATTCTCGGTCCCCAAACCGTATGTCACCCAGCTCCCCAGCGACGGCCGGCCAGCAAGCGGCGTCCCGGTGTTCATCTGGCAGACACCACCGGCGTGATTGATTCCATTTCCCCAGCACGATCGAATGACCGCGATGTCGTCCATGCAACCAGCGATATGTGGCAGCCAATCCGACACCCACAAGCCCCCCTCACCATGCTGCTTCCAGCTGCGTTTCGAAGGCAGCAACGGAGGGTTATTCTCGCCCATCGCCAGAATGACCGGCTTAAAACTGGCGGGCAACGGTTTCCCCGCTAATTCATTCAGCGCGGGCTTGGGGTCGAACAAGTCAATATGACTAGGACCGCCCTCCATAAACAGGAAAATCACGTTCTTCGCGGTCGCGGGAAAGTGCGGTTTCCGAGAGGTCAACGAAGCTCCTGCGGTCGTCTCAGCCTGAAGCATTCCCGCCAATGCTAACGCAGCAAACCCGGTCCCTGTTTCTGTGAGAAATTGACGTCGATTCTGACGCGCCACGTCGCGGTCCATGATAGATCCAGACATAAAAGAAGTTCTCTGCGATGGAATCGCGACGATACAGGTCTGTGTCAAATGCAAGCAAATCGAACGAACTCGCAATCACCAATTCACTTATTTACACACTAATATTAAATCTAATTGTCGACTCACCAGAAATCTCATCCAAAGTGCCATTCGTAGAGAAATTTCTCTACCGATAGCCGGGTTACCTAATCATAAAATGCGACTCTGACTAAGTACGAAACAGTGGTCCCCACAACAACAGACCGTCAATCAACGTAGAGAAACTCGTTGGAGTTCAGCAATATGTGACAGAGATTCTTCCAGGCCGCGACAGAGACGCTCCCTGGATCTAGAGCTTCCACAGACGACAAATGGTAAGCAGCGCGTGATCCTGCAGTTTGATCCTGAAATACGCCCGGCTCTTTTTCGAACAACCAGTCCCCGATAACACCGGGCGTACCGTCGTGTTTCTGCATTTGATCACTCGTCAAAGCCACGGTAGAAAGTCGAACGGCGTCGATCAAACCGTCCCATTTGTGATTCCGCACCGCGTGCCGTCCGCCAATAGTCCATGGAACTTGTGACCGAAAACTCCCGGTGACTTGATGCGGAACTTTCACCACTTTTGTCTCTGCCGCAGGATCCGACAGATCTTTCAGATAGAACGTAATTCCATTGTCTGACGTATCAGAAATCCTGACCGAGGCCGCAACAGAATAGGGCTTGCCCAACTCCAAATGCAGATTGGAGGCCACGACTTCATACCGCCGATTCCCGGTGGCATCTCCACCGACGAGCTGCAGAATCAGGTTTCGTGGGTGATACCCGGACTTGGCGCTCGTCACTCCCAAACTCCACCCAGCGTGACTCGTGTTGCCATCCCAATGCGCGGCAATCGTGGAGACATCGGCGTTGGGATGGATACTTCGCAACACGATCCGCGCTTCGACGGTGAAATCCCCTTCCGGTAACGACGGATTCATCGGAGCGGACAACATATCTGGTGCACGTCCCGGCTGCAGATCAATCGCTTGGCCTCCGCCTGCGGGGAATGCAACCGTCAACGGGGGCATTAACGGAACAACAAGTGGCCGTTGGCGTTCTCGATACAAGAAATCAAACGCCAACTGCCGCTCCGTAGTATCAGGCAATCGATTCAGTAAGATGCGGAAGGCCGCGTCAATCCGCCGGCCATCGTCGCTTGGTTCGGCGACAGTCAGGCGACGCGAGAACTTCGAGGCTCGGTCCAGAGGCCATTTGCCATTGATCATTAGTAGTGACTGAGTTGAAGTCGTCGTCACGTTGCGTTCAGGCATACTATTGAGGCCATCCGCAACGTCGAATGCCGCAAGAAACGGGTCCGGGGAGTTCCGCATAAACTTCGTATAAATCGAACGTCGAGGCACGGCCGCCGCAACGGGTGCGCCCCCCATGTTCTGATCCAATTCCCCAGACACCAGAAGCAGGCTGTCACGGATCTGCTCGGCCTGCAATCGTCGCACTGGACTACGCCAGAGCCAACGATTCGCCGGATCACTCTGAGCTTGAGTCTCGGCCTGCGGATGCGTGGCCGATTGCCGGTAGGTGGCCGAGTTCAAAATCTGGCGGTGCAGAGACTTAATACTCCACCCCGATTTGACGAACCGGGTCGTCATCCAATCGAGCAATTCAGGATGCGACGGTGTGCCCCCCAAACGGCCGAAATCACTGGGATTTGAGGCGATGCCGCGGCCAAAGTAATACTGCCAGACTCGATTGACGATGACCCGCGTGCTGAGCGGATTCGTGGGGTCGGTAATCCATCGTGCCAAAGCCGTACGGCGTCCCGTAGTAGCGCCCGCCCGAGACGTCGTCACCGGGGGAATCACCGCCGGTGTGGGATCGAGCACGGTCAAAAATCCCGGTTCAATTGGAGTCTGGGCACGGTTACCCGGAATACAAGTGATTGGAGCAACCGGCCCCACATCTGTCACCGAATTCGCCAACGCCGGTGCTTCCGGCCGGGAAATGGCCGCGAGCTGTTTCTTTAATCCTTCGAGCTTCTCTCGAAGCTCATCTTTATGCTTAATATTCTGTTGATCTAACCGTACTTGCCGATCGACAAGGTCTGCGATCTGTTTTTCAAACGGCAAACGGGCGTCGGCCGGCTTATTCATAAACTCTTGAATATCGGCTGGAAAACGTCGAACTGCGCCTTCGGCAGCGCGATCGAATGCCGGCTGTTCCAGCACGGCAATCTGGCCTCGTAAATCGGCCGTCTGCCGCTCCCATTCGGCGAACTTCGCTTCGTACGCCAGTCGCTGTTCCGCCGTCACAGGAGCGATATCATCACGCGGCAGGAGAGGGGCGAAGAACGCCTGCAGTCGGTAATAGTCCTTTTGTAGAATCGGATCGAACTTATGATCGTGACAGCGAGCACACCCGACACTCATTCCTAAAAACACATCCGTCGCGTTGTCCGTGATACTGTTGAGAATATCACTCCATTGAGTCCGTGCATCGCGCTGGTTGTATTCATACAAATACAGCCGCAAGTAGCCTGTCGCGATCACCGCAGCCGGGTCGTCAGGAGCTACCTCGTCCCCAGCCAATTGCTCGGTGACGAACTGATCGTACGGCTTGTCGCTATTGAATGAGTCAATGACATAGTCGCGGTAACGCCAGGCCAAAGGGCGATAATGATCGGCCCGAAACCCGTCAGATTCTGCATACCGCACCAAATCCAGCCAGTGCCGAGCCCAATGCTCGCCATACCGGGGACTATCCAGCAGCCGATCAACCATTTGGGAATAGGCCTGCGGCGAATCGTCCGCCAGAAATTCAGCCACCTCAGTCGAAGTGGGAGGCAGGCCGGTCAGATCATAAGAAACTCGTCGAATCAAGGTTCGTCGGTCAGCTTCCGGGGCAGGCGACAGATGCTCGTCTTCCAGTTTGCGCAGTACAAACCGATCAATGCCGTTCTCACCCCAAGACTTATTAGCGACATCAGGCAAGTCTGGATCGCGAACGGGCAGGAACGCCCAATGTTTCCGATCTTCGTCACTGATCCCAGAGGTTCTTGCGGGCGCTGCGACCGAGGGCGTTTCTCCCGCGGGCCAAACGGCTCCCTCTTTGACCCAGCGAACAAGTACATCGATCTCGGCGTCACGCAGCTTCCCGGTGGGAGGCATCATTAATGTTTCGAACTGAATCGCTTCTATTAACAAACTTTCATCGGGCTTGCCCGGAACCACCGCTGGTCCCGAATCTCCCCCTTGAAGCATGGCCGACAACGAATTGAGCTGCAGTCCCCCGCGCTGTTTGTCGGCTCCATGGCACTTCTGACAATGTTCGACCAACAGCGGACGAACCTTGCTCTCGAAGAACTGCCGTTGCTCAGCAGTCACTTCGGGTTCACTGGCTAAAATTGGACGAACGCCCAATCCCAGCAAGGCCAGCATGAGACTGGCGGCGAAGCGATTGGCGGTCGACGAGAGTAAGATATTCCTAAAAATCGTAACTCTCCTCATCGTAAATAACGAAATGACAAACACACAGACGGACAATCAGACACAAGTCTCAAACGTTTCACTACGGCAGGACGGGGGGGAGGCCCCCAATGAAGACCGGATCGATCGTGTCGCTATCGTCGAGAATGTCCTGGAAAAACAAACCTTCAACCGCTTCGCCAGGGGCATAGCCCAGGTCAGAGAGATCGATGCTGGTGGCGATAATTTTTGCGGGAGGATTCGACGGAATCCCATGGCAATGATGCCCCAAGAACAATTCCGTGATCGTTTGCGGCACATGGTCGTACCGATAAACGCGGAACGGCACCAGACGTTGCGCTTCCGGCGACGTCATATCAATTTCATATTTCCGAATCGTGTGCGTCCGCAGGCCAGGGCGGAAGGCGAGCGGACTAATATGAAACGCATCACCGGTCGGGGAATAGACGATGAGTTGTAGATCGAAGAAGACAACATCAGGACCAGCCGAATTCACAATTGGGCGATGAAACCGGATGCCCATGCCGGGAGTTGTCAGGGCTCCTGGATTGTCAGGATCGTTGAGCACTGGATCGGTCGTCAACGGAGTCTTCGAGCCCCCCGGATTAATAAACCCATCGCTCAATCGTCGAGACAGCGCAGCACGCTCAGTGAGGCGATGATTACCCGTGCCCTGCTGCGGGTCATGATTTTCAGCATCCGTAACCAGCCCCGCGGGATTCGCTCCACCACGGAAATGAATCAGTTCAAACCCGATCATTTCGTCGGCTTGATAGACATGCAGCTTCCCTCCGCGCTGGACCGAGACACTTTCCAGATCGCGAATCCCTTGATCGTGCTTCGTCGCGGTATAGGTCACGATGCGATCGGGCAGGTTCCGAACATACTTTGAACGATCGAACCCTACCGCCTGCGACCCTGATTCGGTTTGCGAATACCGACGGGCTTCTCCCTTTGAAAGTTGAACTGTCGGAGCCACATTCCGCTTTTCATCCGCAACCGGATGAACTTCGGCCAAGCCTTCAATGACTTGGAGCTCCATGCTCCCTAGTTCACCAACATCGACGGAAAACCGCGTTCCCAAATCGACAACTTCGGCAGTCGGCGTGTTGACTTGAAAGCCTTGGGCCCCATCAGCCGCATACACCGAGCACCGCCCCAGCACAATACTCAGTCGGTTCTCGTCGGCGATATCAAACACAGCTGGAGCTTGGATGATGACTGACGCTCCCCCCGAAAATGTCAGTTCGAGCATTCCTTCGACCAACGCATACTGCACCTGGAAATCCAACACCGCACCACGATGAATGGCCGTCGGTGAGTCCATGAACCGAGCATTGCTCATCTGGGCGACACGAGGTCCAATCTTCGCCGCTTTCGCGGGGATCGGCTGGACCGCGACCTGCTCGAGCTGTTGGGGCACTGCCGCCGGGCGCAGCCAGAACGCCCCACACGCCACCAATACCGCCAGCGCGAGACTCATTCCGGCATAGTGTGGAGCCCGCCAGCCCCCTCTGCGTGTCGTGACTGGAGACGACGGTACCTCAACCGGAACTGCGATTCCCGAAGGGGCAGGCACAGGAGGCAGAGACTCCCCCAGAGCCTGGTCGCTGGGTGCCGGAAAGAGTCGGCGTAACACCAGATGCAGGTCGAGATACTCGAGGTAAGTACGCTGCGCCTCAGCATCATTCAAGAGCAACTCCTGCAGCCGACGGTGCTCATCCGGCCCCAAGTTGTCA
>JAZKFE010000329.1:27317-37127 GCA_040386595.1 Planctomycetota bacterium
TGTCATTGCACAGGGCATTGAGCAACGTGAGCAGCTCTTCATTTTGTGCGGGTTTTCGACTCATCGTGAGACCCCCACCATCGTCAGCCGGTGTTGCACACATTCGAACAACTTACGGCGAATCAAGTTGAGCTGGTTATAGAGCGTCTGAGGGGCTTTCCCCCACGCCTCGGCCAGATCCTTCAACGAGCCTTGCCCGGCATATACGTGCTGCACCAGTTGTCTTTCTGAAGGCGATAAGTTCTGCATGCAACTCTGCAATGCCACAAGCCGTTCCTGGGGCTGTTCATCCGAGGTTGATCGCAGTTCAGCAATCTGATTGATCAGTTCGACATCGAAATAGAGCCGTTCTCGTCCGGAAACGCGCAAAAAGTTTCGCACTTCGTAGAAGGCAACTCCACAGGCCCAAGCATGAAACGGCAAGCTGCGATCAAACTGATCAAATTTCCGCCACAAGAGGATACTGCAACGCTGGAAGACATCTTCCGCATCCGAATGCCGAGGCAGCAGCGAAAAGATGTATGCAAACAACCGATCTCGGCCTTCAGTAAAGCAGGCCAGGAACTCGCTGTATTGCTCAGATTGTGGTTGTTCGGCAGGCATCGCGGCGCAGCCAACCCTTTCGAGAAACCCCAAACGACGAACAGAACAAATCAAAATCGCTCACAAGTGATCGTACATCTGTTGAAAAACTTACCGACCAAAATCTCAAATATCCCTCAAAAATCAACACCAGCATTCGCCACAACTCATTATAAAAAAACCCTTTGCAACACAAATAAAAAATCCCAATCAGATCACCAAGTCTCTTAAAGGACAGGCATCTATTGGGGTCTTGCCACCATTTCTGTTTTAAAGGACAGGCATACCTCAATTCCTTTTGCCACAATCAAAGAACAAAAACGCCGAAAGGTAACCCTCTCGGCGTGATACAAAACGCAGCAACATTGCCGACGCTAGGCAGTTGAATGAGCGCCGCCGGAACCCAACTCGATTCTGCGACGATGAAGCACCCGAGCGCTCCAGACGCTCAGCGCGATCAGGCCACACAGTGCGGCAACGAAGCCCGATCGTACCGCCAATGGGTGGTACTCTAATTGAATGACATGATGTCCCACGGAAATCGGAACGCCACACAGAGCTGAGTTTGTACGGACGATCTCAACCCGCTGACCGTCCACTTTTGCCTTCCAGTCGGGTGACCAAAGATTGGAAACCACGACAAGTCCGGCGGTTTCCATATCCGCGTTTAACTCAAGCTTGCTCGGTGAATTTTGTTGCAGGGTAACCCGTCCCCGACAGTCTGACGGCAGGTTCAACTCCGCCGGCACGTAGGCCACCATATCAGGCCGGAAATCGAGGCCCTGGAGGCGGTTCAACAGATAATCCTCATCTTCAACCCGTTCGACTCGTTGAGGCACAAAGGCGCGAGGCAGTGCATGAGAATTCTCGAGAATCCAATAGTCCGACTCCTGGATGGCAACTTTCATCTTGAATGGCGGTGCAACTCGCGAGACTAAGTAGCGAACATTCAGCATATCCGCAACGGGATGCAATCTCGCCTCGTCCTCCGTCTCAATAATCGCGGGAACAGACGCTCGGGTTCTCGCAAAGGAAGGAGATTGGAACCGGGGATCGCTTGCCAGGCTGAGGAGGCGCACGAAACGTTCCGGGTCGACCGCGTCATAGCCGCGGATGTCGGACAGTCCATGAATTCGATTGAGATTGGGAGGCAAGCAATTGACGCCCCAAATGCGTCCCGCAGGCAGAGTCGCCAGTTGCTCCAAAGCCGAGACGCGGGGGTAATCCGCTTGCCACGGGCGCAATCGGGATTCCTGCCAGGCAAACCAAAAGGGATCCGCAATCAGCAGTGATGCAACGCAGGACAGCCCCAGTGGTCCGAGTCGGCGTGCCTGCAGCGTCCAGAGCCAGGCAAATGTCACCATGCTGAAGAGGATCGCGCTGCGCACGTAACACGCGATGAAAGTTTGCTGAATCAGAGCCACGTCCTTCAGTGTGTAGTTTGACATTCCGGATTGCACCGCTTGCGGGAATTCCGTGGCCAAGGGTTCTGGCAACTGTAACGCGAGCGAGGTGAAAACCAATACTCCGATGGCGCCGATCACAATCCCAATCACACTCAGCGGACGTGCTCGCAGTGGAGTATGGAGCAGTTGCTCCAGCCCGATCATCGCCAGAACAATGAAGGCTGTTGCGGTGAGGAAGACCGCTCGATTGTAAGATAAAACGTTGAACGGCCGCAGACGCAGAATATCAACAATTCCCGGCAAGCCAACTTGCCAAACCAAACCGAACACCGCAATGGCGGCCCAAAACCAGATCTGATTTCTGCGAGCCCGATCACACCAAGCAATCGGTACCAGCCACAGCACGGCCAGCATCCCCACAAATGCTCCGGTCGAGCTTTCCAGCGGACTCCCGGGCTGCCGGAGGTAGAGCGATCCTCGCCGAGTGCTTCCAAATGCGTCCGGCACCACGACCGTCACCAGCGACGTTAGATCGCCCGGGGGACGCTCTTCGGCCCCCGCCAGTCGTTCCTGCATGCGTACGCCAGTTCGGGCGTACTCGATGAGCGGCATCCAGTAGGGGGCAGCGACCAGAAATCCGATGAACCAACTCATGGCGAGAACCATCGATACTTTGCCGATTGACGCCACATGAGTGCGATATTCCACCAGCAAACGGTTCACCGCGTAGAAGCCTGACCCGACCAACGTCAGAGCGCCTACATCGGGTTGCCCCGACAACAACGTCAACGCAGTCGTTGCGGCCAGACCAATTGGCCCCCATCCCCCAGGACGTTGCACCGCAAAATGAACGGCAGTCAGCAACCAGGGCAACCAAGCGATACTGCCGGTCAATGAATAGCCCTGCCACAGAGTGAAAAAACCGATCAGTGGAAACAACCAGCCGCCGATGGCAGCGGGCCAATAGGACAGGTGCATCGCGTGCCTGAGAAAGTACCAACCTCCTGTTCCGATGCAGAGCACCTGCAACAGACGCATCCACGCTAAAGTGATTTGATGGGGCGCGATCCAATAGGGAATTTCAAATGGCGAGTACTTGGGCCACGAAGTAAACGGAGCTCCGAGGAAGTTGTCCGGTTGCCAGAGGGGTAAGCGTCCCCGAGAGAATTCTCGCTGGCAAAACGTGCGTGCCGGGGCATCGACTTCGACCAGATCCAGTAGCGCCTGATCGACGGGCCGACCGGCTTTTATCGCCTCTGCACTCGCCAGGTAGTAATTGGGAAGAGCCAGCAGATCCAATGGCAACAAAATCTGCTGGCCAATGAGTGCGGGACCGATCAGGAACAGTTGCGGCAGAATCCACCCGCACCACAAGCAGAGCACACCCCGCCAGCTGCTGCCGTTCTCCGCTAACCAAGTCGGAGAATTCGCATTGTTGGGTTCGGTTGCTGGCGCTGTCGGTACCTTAGCGATCTTACCGGCGGAGCGGTGTTTGCTCATTTTACCCCCCAGGCGACGAGGTTACCGGCCGGCAACTTGATCGGAATTCGTCCGACGCCAGTGACGGAAAGGCTCTTCAGCAACGATAACTTGAAAGTCTTCGGAAACGGAAACAATTTCATCCAATACGACAGCGGGTAGCGGTTCCAAAACGATCCGACATGAATCTGTTGAAATCCAGCTCGCTTTAATAACTGCCGCATGCTGGTGGGTGAAAAAAGTTGCAGATGTTCGATGTCGTAGATCGGAGACCGTCGTCCCAGAACTGCCGCGGAGATTGACCGGCGGTTATGGCCCACGAGACAAAACAGGCCCCCGTCTTTGAGGATCTCTTTTGCCGCGACACAAAGTTCCAGTGGATTCGCAACATGCTCGATTGTCTGAAAGCACGTCACCAGCGAGCACGAGGCGGCGGGAAACAGACCGCGGTGGAACAAGCCCGAGCGAATTCGTGCACGAATATCCGGCGGGGCCGCGGCAATCGGAGCAGACGACGGTTCGACTCCGGACACCTCAGAAAACCCAGCCATCAACAGCTCGCGAAGAAAAGCTCCATCGCCAGTGCCGATATCCACCGCGCCAACTCGATCTGGCAATCGCGAAAATTGCGAGCTCAAGAGTTTAGCATACGTCCGAGCGGCAAACGCAGCTTCGACGCCGCTGTCGAATGCCGCAGACTGATACGCGGCGGACAGATCGACCTCGTCCGGCAGCGTGTCGGCGTAGACCAGATCGCAATCGCGGCAAACATTCAATCGGTGGTGCATGTACTCCGGCATTTTTCGCGACGCAAACGCGAATTCATCAAGCAGCGTCCGATCGATCGAGGCCTCGGCAAACAGCACCGATCGATCTCGGGTTTGGCACAAGGGACAAGTCCGGAGCGTGGTCATGAGGATCGATCCCCCGCAGCCCGATTGCTGGCCGCGCGGATTTCTCCGTCACGAATCACGCTGCGGCGGATATAAAGCGGACGACGTTTCACTTCCTCGAAAACCTTCGCCAGATACTCTCCAACAACGGCGACAGAAAAGATCGACAGCGATCCAAAAAACATGATCGCTAACAAAACCGTGGTCAGACCTTGCGGTATCCATTCAGGACGCAGAAGCCGCAGCACGATCTGATACACCGCAAGGACCCCAGTCAGCAGTAGCAGGCCGCCGCCGATCGCGCTCAGCATATTGAGTGGTGTGTTGCTGAAACTCAAGATCCCCTTCTTGGCCCAACCGAAATTCTTAAGCAGGCTGTTCGTTGTCGTGCCAAACATGCGTTCCGGCCGAACATAATCGACACCAGTCTGACGAAATCCAGCGAATGCCCGCACACCGCGTAAGAACAGATCACGCTCCGGAAATTGCAGGATGGCCTCAACCACTCGGCGATCGAGCAACGAAAAATCTCCAGCATCATGCGGAACGGGAATGTACGAGAAATAGTCGAACACGCGGTAGAACGCCTTATAGGCGATCTGCATGAACAATGTCGCCTCGCGTTTGACGCGGCGGCCATACACGACGTCAAAGCCCTCGCGCCACCGCAGCACAAATTGTTCGATGAGCTCTGGAGGATCCTGCAGATCACCGTCCAACAACACGCAGGAATTCTTGCTCGCGATCGCCAACCCACTCATGAACGCTGCCTGCGAACCAAAATTCCTGGAGTGAGAGATGCCGATGACCCGGCGGTCATCTTGCGACAACCGGCGGATCACTTCTTCGGAATCATCTGGACTGCAGTCGTTCACAAAGATGATTTCATAATCGAGGCTCAACCGGCGAAACATCGCCGTCAGCCGTTCGTACATAATCGGGATCGCTTGCCCGTCCTTGTAACACGCGATGATCGCACTGACACTATATTGCAGATCGAGCCCATATTTTTTTGATGTCCGTTCATAAGCGTCGAGATCGGGTAGCGATCGCATCCACGCCGTCATTTTCTGCAGGCCTTCTTCCAACGTGACCCGCGGCTGCCAATGCAAACGCTCCGTTGCCTCGTCGATACGGGCATACCAATCGGTCACATCCCACTGCCGGTTGGGCATCGTGAAACGAGGTTCTTCTGAGACGTGGAAGATCTGCCGGGAAATCTCTGCGACTTCCGCCATGGTCGTTTTGCGACCGGTGCCAATGTTGAACGATCGTCCGTAGTCTGCGGGTGCGAGTTCCAGAGCCGCGCTGACAAATGCAGCGGTGACGTCGTCGACATAAATGAAATCACGGGAACTCTCCGGATGCACGAACTCGGGAAGTCCCCCCGTAAGGCCGCGTCGAATCACGTTGGGCATCAGGCGTGAGGAATCTTCCCACGGACCAAACACGGAATACAGTCGTAGATTCACACAGCGGAGACCCCGATGGCGACCGTAGTAAGAGATCAAGCTGGATGCTGCCGCCTTGGAGACGGCGTAATGCGAATTGGGTTCCAGCGTGGCGCTCTCGTCCGGACCTGCGGCGTTATCTCCGTATTCCGATGAACTTCCCGCGTGAACATAGCAATCGATCTCTCGGGCACTGAGCCGTTCCAGCAATCGAGTGGCGAAACTGAAATTCGTGGCGTAGATCAGTTGGCTTTCGGTCTCAAACGAATAGGCTCCGAAGGCAACACAGTTGAAGACCGTCATCGGCCTCACGCGATCAAGCAGTGCGTCGAGGTTCGAATCGACCAATAGATCGACGACATGGACCTGCGACGACGGCAAGTCCTCTAACCGCCAAGCGGGTTGGCGCGTCGATGTGCCATGCACATCCAGGCGAATTGCCGCAAGGGCGCGCATCAAATTCGCGCCAATAAATCCACTGGCGCCGAGAATCAGAATCGGACCTTTCAATCGCCGAATGCGTTCGGTTATCTCATCGGAAGCCATCTCGTATCGTGACTCGCTCTCGGGATCAAGACGTTAGTGTTTGAAGCACTTGTTCGGGGGCCAAGCCAGATTCCTTGCGATGGAATCGTTGCGAACCATATCGCCCCGACGGATATCCCCGCGCAACGAAATGGTGGTACCGACGCGGTACACATCCGCTATGAACCATTAAACTTGCGAGCATGGAACCAAATGAACCGTGAGCGACATGCTCCTCGGCCACTCCAACCGCACCGGCAGTCCGGATATCATGCCACAACTCTGCGGGCAATTCACTAATGGGTAATCGAGAAACGCACCACAGGTTGGGACGACAATCTTCGGCAAGCGAGTTCCAGGCCCCCCAGTACCAACCCGCGAGCGGCCCCACCGCGATCACCGTCGGCCCGCCTCCCGAAGTCAGTTTACGCCAGGATGCAAACGGCGGAGGCGTCCAATCCGCAGGCTGTTCCTGAACTCCCAGCCGCAGGTAGGCTGGTTTATCGGATTCAAACAACTCCGCAACCACAAGCGGTAAATCAGCATCGAACGCGGGGATATAAACTTGCAATCCGAGTAGCGTCAAAAGCGTCCCGTAGTCCTCCAGGGCGTGATGCGTTGCGCCCATGACTCCATAGCCATACCCGCCACCATTCCCAATCATCACCACAGGAAAACCATGCAGACAGACGTCGTTGCGAATCTGCTCGAATGGCCTGGCATAGAGAAAGGGAGCAATACTGTAAACCCAGGGACGAAATGCACCTTTGGATAGCCCGGCAGCGACGGAAATCATGTTCTGCTCAGCGACCCCGGCGTTAATAAAACGCGGCCCCATTCGATCACGCAGCGGCTCAAGTGCGCCGTACCCCAGATCGCCCGTCAAGAAGACAAAATCCGGTCGCTCGGCATGGGCAAGAAGTGATTCGCGGAATGCGTTTCTCATGATGACACGACCTCTCGCAACGCCTGCTGATACTCGACGTCGGTCATCGGTAGATAGTGCCAATCCAGACGATTTTCCATAAATGAGACACCGGCCCCCTTGATCGTCTCGGCCACGATAATTAGGGGACATCCTGCGCCTTCGGTCCGCAGCGTCTGCGCCAGGGCGTCTTGGTCATGCCCTGAGACCTCGATCGCCGTCGCATCGAAGGCGCGATACTTCTCGATCATGGGGTCGAGATTGGCCACATCCGCTGTCCGCCCGAATCCCTGCAACCCGTTCTTGTCTACAATCACAATCAAATTACCAAGTCGCCGTTGCACTGCAAAAATCAGTGATTCCCAACACGAGCCTTCATTCCATTCGCCGTCAGACATGAGGCAGAAGATTTTTCCTGGGGTCTTGCGGAGTTGCTTTCCAAGTGCGAGCCCGCAAGCCAGCCCTAGACCATGCCCGAGACTTCCCGTTCCAAACAAGACGTCAGGCAATCCGGATGCGGGCGGGTGTCCACTTAACAACGTGCCGTCTCCATGAAATTGCCGCAAATCGTCATCCGAAAGACGACCGATTGACCATAATGCGATATACAGTGCACCGGCGGCATGACCTTTCGACAGCACAAACTGGTCATCGGGTGTCAGCACATCGTGATACAGCGTCATCACAATATCGAGCGAGGACAGATTCCCGCCCACATGCCCAACCCGGCTCTCATAGTGCATCTGCAGCAATCGCCGCTTCGCCAGCGCACGGCGGCTCACACACTCGGATTCACTGTTCATGGGTATGACGCCGCTAAAGATGCCGGGTGCCCATTCCGCGGAGCTCGGTTCCGGCGTTTGAGCTGAGAGACGTCAACAGACTCGCGTATTCGTCCTTCCATAATCTCATCAAGATTGAGAGCTGATCCCTGCTGCCGCGGGCTGGCGTAAATCGAAAAATCGCCATCGCCACGAAAGAATTTCCACACTCGGTCCAAATAGAGAACCATGGGGTCGTTGATCGCAGGGCAAAGAGTGACGAATGAAATTGAACAGACGAAACGGTGTCGCATGTCGACTACCACTATCGAGCAACCAAAAGTTCAGTCTAACCAAGAGGGCCGAAATTGACAATCACTCGCAAGTCAAACCCAGCAAGGCTGCATTGAAAGCATTTCCTTAAAAGGACAGGCATATTATTCTGAATATGAAGTAAATCCAACTCCGGTCACCGATCCAGCCTTCAGCTTTTTTTGCTAAAGGACAGGCATTTATTGGGACGTCACAACTATTTACAGTTGATACTCGTGAGCCCTGCGTCTGCAGGGCGCGGCTGATCCCCGATTGATCTTCTGATGAGGAGGCGCGATCGGCTCTCCAGCCGCTGCGTCGCAGCGGCGACAGGGGGACCGCGATCAGCGAAAATTTATTCGGCCCAAGTCGCCGCGTTTCGCGTTAGCTGGCGTTCGGGGTGCCAAGTGCGACTTGGCGACCGGTGAGGTTCTTCAGGAACCGCCGACCTTGCTGCTCGGCGAGATCGGCCAGGCGGTGAGACGTGCCAAAGTAACTCCCCACCTTCTTCGTCCCGCTGAACAGTTTTTCGAGCGTCACCTGCCAGCTTGCCGCATCGATCTGCAATCGCGACAGCAAGGGCGGGGCTCCCGCCGCGACGTGGGCCTTGCCGGGACGAACCAGACGACTCGACCAGTCGAGCAATTGCAGATACCCGGTCAGCGAAATCCCGTGCAACATACCGGCCAGGCCGCGGCCATTCGAATCTCGCTTGTCTTCAATCGGGAACAGCCAATGGCCCTTCTCGAACTGCGCCTTTGAAACGTAGGGCGAGCCCTCGCGCAAACGCTCCAGCTGGCCTTGAGCCGCACAATGCTCGACACGGGCCTTGACCGACGTGTGTGGCGATTTCTCGGGAGTCGCGGAAATCCCCGCGGCCACCGGGTTCAAATCAATATAGGCACACGTCGCCAAAAGACTGGCTTCGTCCAGAATGGCAATCGACCGATAGCGACCTTCCCAGAAGGCACCCGTGCAGTCGTCTTCCTTGTTGGCGCGACGCGCAATCGGCTCCTTGAGAAACTTCATGAACCAGCCCAAGTCACCCAGGCGACGGCGGCATTCTGCAATCCAAGCCACATCTTGCACCCGATCGGCAATCCAGGTCGGCGTGAGCTTCAGCGGTTTCAGATCCACTCCGCGGGGCGGACACAACGCCAGCCAGCGTCGAGCCACCTCTTCTGCCGACCAGTCCTTGGCCTGTGGCAAATTCAGACGCAACAGCACGTGCAGGTGATTGTCCATCACCGAGAATCCGCAGACATCAATGGCGAACAACCCCGCCAGTTCCTGCAGTCGCGTCTCGATCCACTGCTTGCGATAGGCATGCCCCTCACCACACAAAAGGGCACGTCGCACGCAGCGTGAAATGCAGTGATAGAACGGAGTCACCGTGGGATCTACGAGCTTTTTGCGAGCAGTCGTCATGCGGAACCTCATCATTGGCGTTCGCAGTTCACACTCACGTCCACTACG
>JAZKFE010000330.1:0-19310 GCA_040386595.1 Planctomycetota bacterium
CTAATTGTATTATTTAAGGGCCAGTTGTCGTTGGACGATGACAATTGGACTCATCCGCATCCTGATCGGTATTTCAATCACTTTGCGGTAACACTTGTCAAAATTCCCGTGATGCAGGCGCCGGACGATGTGCAATGTCAAAAGTCTCTCGTAGCTTCTTGTTACATGTCATCCTCGCATCGTTTGGATTCGCGGCTTTCAATGTGATAAGCCGCGAATTTGTGCTGTGGTTACCAGGGTTGACTGTTCCCTCTGACCTGCCTGAAGAATTTATTCCTAGATTTCAGCGTTGTCAGAACTTTCAGTGGGATCCTCAGCACATTCCATTGGTTAAAGGGCTGGAAGTTGTCCATAGTCCTGTATTGAAACAAGAGCTTCCCCAGTGGTGCTTTGTCGAAAGACGTGTCGGATTTCGCCCACAATGGTTCATCCCACGCACGCAATCAATCAGCGCTCATCCCACCTTCATTGAAAGATGGGCGATTGGCAAATTCGACCACAATCCGATTCGTCTCTCCGCGATTGATAAGGATGTTCACGTCAAGGTGCTTGAACTTCTCGTCGGCACACAGTTCTCGATACGTGATGACGATGCCCCGCAAGTGCTGCAACACGTAGTCAAAGAGGTTTTGCCAGAGGGGGCATTGTCGCGGATAACAAATGTTGGAGTTGTCCACAATCAGCGTGGCCGGTTTTTAAGGACTTCCTGGACCCGGCGATACCGACCAGGCATTTCATACTTGGTGAAGATTAACCAGAATGGCACCCTCAAAGGGGCGTCCGTCGACATCGAGTTCCCGCGACAACCACAATAGGTTGCAATGCCTGGTCATCCAGTCGATCTGACTCGGGCAATCGAGGCAGGTTCAGGAGGTATATACTCGTGTCAACCGAGTTGAATTCGAATCACGTGCACGTCGAACGTCTCCGGAGACGGCCATCCAGGCTACTGAAATGGACGATGTTTCACTCCGTTGCAGCCGGCATGATGTTGAGCGCCGTGGTGACTTTGGGTTATCGGTTCGCGTATGAAAGCACCGAACAGGCGATACTCTCGATCTCAATCTCAGGAGCTGCGCCAAAATCTCAAGAGAAATTCTATGACCGGTTTCGAATTGACCTGAGGCATCATTTTCACGGCACAGAGAATGCGCCGGCTGAAAATGGAATATCCGTCATTGAATCAGACTTTTTCCACGAAAAGAGCCCCGCGGGATATGCCATTGTTGAGGTCATTTTTGGCCCGCGGCCAAAATTCGGCGGGTTGGTCCGCTTGCCGTCAGATAAATACTGGTCACGGGACCGATGGGCGGTATCATTGTCCGGAGGTCCCAATGTATGCTTCGATTCGACATACCGCGATTATCGTAAGATCACGAACTTTCTCTCGCTAAACTCGGTGAGAATATCGAGTCTTGCTGATGTCGAGAAGGTGAGGAAACTCGTAAATGTACTGTGTCCAAATGACGAACTGGCGGCTGAGGGCGAAGCGCAACTTTCCCAAACTCGCTGGCGGATCGGAACCTTTTCACATCGAGCCGGACTGCAGGTTCTTGAACTTGATGTTTCAAAAGATGGTATCATCGAATCGGGTATGATTGGGAAGATCAGCGATGAATCTATCTGAATTTGAGATCTATCTAAGTTCACTAATAATCCCCAACAAAACCGGTTGTGGGAGGTTCAGAACCGCTATCTTTGAAGCGGTTTTGAACCGACGCAGAGGTTTTGTTAGGCGTTCTAAGTATGATCGGAGAACTTTCAGTTCAGGACCATCGCCACGCTCCATCCTCTGAATTAACCGTAGGTAGGCAGATATTGAACGGTACCTGCACGGATTCATTGGGGCCACAGCGATCTAATCCGTAAAACGTATGAGGCTTTCCATTGTGCGACGGCATCCGGATAATCTATTCGTCTTGTGGATACGGGTCTGCACCGCACCTCTCGCGATACTGCACATTGCGATCGTCGCATTCGCACAATCTGCGGCCAAACCGCCAGCCACGTTAGAAGTTCTGCCGGTATTTTTCGTTCCGCGGCGCGAGACGCCTCCGTCTGCGGCAGAGAAAAAGGTCGTACTGGATCATCTGAAGTGGACGCAGCGTACTTATCGTAAACTTTTAAAAGGAAAGACCACCTTCCGGATCGCTAACCGAGAACCCTTGATCGTAAAATCAGACAAATCGCTTGCCGTCTATCACGAACTCCCCGAATCTGGGGTTCCCGAGATGGTCGGGCAGATACTTGAACAACTAAAGCAGGATCGTTTCTCGACGCCTTACGTCTTCCTGATTGTCGTGACGAACCGCGTCGACGATTTTCCAGTGGGTGGAGGTCGGCCTCTCAACGGAGGTGTGCAAGAGGGGGGCGGACTCATGTGTTTCTCGCAGTTTGCGTTCAACAAGATCCCGCATGTTCAATCGACGCTTCAGCATGAAGTCGGACACAGTTTTGGCTTATCCCATGTTGACGCATACAAATACGACATGACGACGAACGAATCGCTCATGTCGTATAACACCAAGCACCACACCAACGGCTTCGCAGACAGCGTGGAACCTGGTGTGTTGATCCCTGAAGATCTGCGGACACTAGCAATGAATGATCGCGGCTTCGATAACCTGACTTTTTCGACAACGGAGGATGTCCCCGAGAAATACTCACTCTGCCCTTACATTCCTTCCTTGCCTCCCATGAAGATCGCGGGGCAGCCAGACTATACGGTACAACTCACGAGCGCGTGCCCTGACGAGTTCTCAAGCAAGCTGGCAAATATCGTTCAGAAGCAAATTCACCCGAACAAAGGGCCCGGAGTTACCTATAATCCGCACTTCATGTGGAGTTCCAGTCCCGATACCACAGGCTGGGTCAGCGTGAGTATCAGGTTCCCACGAGCCACCACTCTCGATCAAATCGTGGTCCATTCGGAGCACAGCCTGCAATACAATCGCGTGGCGGAAGTAAAAATCACTACAAAGAGCAACGGGGCGAAAGACCTTGCATCCCAGGTAGTCAGTTCTGACCGATTTCACCTGAAGTTCGTTCGGACCGAGGCTCAGAACTGGTTAATTTCGTTTCGACCAGGCCCATCCGGCAAAGTGACAATTCGCGGACTTCAGTTTTTTGACGGCGAGCAGGAGTGGTACAAACCAACATACATACTGCCGTGAATATTCTAACCGAGAACGACATTACGGGCACGTTCAATCAAACATTGGCTGGGTGGCACTGTTTTAAATGCCGTAAAACGGAGGTCGTGGCACTGCCTTGCGGCTGTACTCAGTCGTTAAGCAGTGGTTTTGCAAATGCATGAGCCCCCCCGGGGCACTTGCTGAGGTGCGGCGAAAATGTCACCTTCAGGTTCGCGCCGAACGGTGCTGTCCCGAAGCAGCGGTATGAGACAATCGATTGCGGAATGGCTTTGCGACGAAGTTGACTCAGTAGCCGCCCTTGGCGCGTCAGTTTTTCCAGGGAAATTCCAACCTGCCCGGAAGGGGCGATCAAGAGTATTTGGTGAACCGGACTGCCCAAACCAATCGGCGGTGGGACCATGAGCAGACCGGTCTCGAAAACACTGCTTAACGACCGAAGCACAGTCGCAAAGCAGTGCCACCCAGCCCAGGAATCGCAACAAAGGTAAGCCAATCGCAGAATAAACATATCAAAAATCATACGCAACATACGCATGGCGGCTTTTTTGATAACGTGGCTCAGGCACAAGCAGTACTCGACGCATTTCACTCTGGTCACGTTAAGGTCCTTGGAAAAAACAAACAGGGTTTTCCTGTTGTGTTTTTCGATGGGGTGACCGGTACTAACGTAAATATCGGAGCGGGTTATCCGGCGCAGTCTACAAACGTGTTCATCATCAAGGGAACGGCGAATCCAAGCGTGGTTCCCGGAAATCCGAATTACTGAAAGATTCGATATGGTGTCTGATCGATTCGATAAAATGAGACAATATGCCTTATGTTTAGTTCAAGCCTTACTGGGTGTGATATCTCCCAATTTCCGCTGTGTGACAATTTCTCACCGAGAAGAAGGACTTCTTGTGCGGATCTATCTCGAGTCGCAGTGCGACGAAGATGCTGAGGAAATCGATGACTTATTTACTGAATTCGAGATTCTTCTTCCTAGATCCATCAACCTCGAAATAGAAACGATTGTGACACAAAAACTGTTAAACTTGCCACTTATGTCCGAGTCATTCCTAATTGTATTCAAGCGACGTGAAAGAGTACCGAGTTAAATTTCGGTCATATGCCGTTTGTCGCGGCTGGGTGGCACTGTTTTGAATGCCACAAAGACAGAGGTCATGGTACTGCTTTGCAACTGTACTCGGTCGTTGAGCAGTGGTTTTGCGAATGTATGAGTCCCCTCGGAGCACTTGCTGGGGGCGGCGGAAATGTCACCTTCAGGTTGGCGCCGAACGGTGCTTCCCCGAAGCAGCGGTACGAGACAATCGATTGCGGAATGGCGCTGTGACGAAGTTGACTCCGTCGCTGCCCCGTGACGCGTCAGTCTTGCTAGGGAAATTCCAATGTGCCCGGAAGGGGGCGATCGGCAGTAACTGGTTAACCGGACTGCTCAAATCAATCGGTGGTAGGACCATGCGGGGAGCCGTCTCGAAAACGCTGCTTAGCGACCGAGTACAGTCGCAAAGCAGTGCCACGACCTTCGTTTCGTTGGGTTTAAGTCAGTGCCAACCAGCCAGATGATTGCTACGCGAAAGAAAGCAATAAGGAATAGCCCTTAAACGTTCATTCTGTTGAGATAGGTTCTGAAACTCGATCTTATAGTGATGTAGACGACATATGACTGATCTTGCTCAAGTGCCAGTTCTGCCCCGTGTTGCGGTTTCTGGATTCGATGACGCCTGGCGCCGTTGGATTGCGGAGAATCTGATGTTGGGCGTTGCGGCTGAAAGCTTGGTCCCGAAGCTCGTCGAGCAAGGGCTGAGTGCATCACAGGCCGCGGAAGAAATCGCGTTGGCGGCGAATAGCCCGTACCTGCAGGGGGCGCAACGCCTGCAGAACCGATTGAAGAAGCGGGAATGGATGTTGGAGTGTTACAGCCGCTTGCATCGCTTGCTGCCGCAGGGGGACCGGGTTGATGTGCGGCATCGGCTTTCACGAGATGAGTTTTTGCGCGACTACTACACCGCGAACCGGCCGGTCGTGATTACCGGCATGATTGAGGATTGGCCAGCGTTGCAGACGTGGACTCCAGCCAGCTTACGTGAGCGGTTTGGATCTCGTGAGGTTGAGGTGCAACTGGGACGAACTCAGAATCAGAGCTATGAAGCTGAAGCAACCAAGCATAAGCAGAAAATGCCATTTCGCCAATATGTCGAAATGGTTGTGAATGGCGGAGCTACGAATGATTACTACATGACGGCCAACAACTCCTCCAATAACTTTGCTGCGCTGCATGAGCTGTGGGATGATATTGTTCAAATCCCGGAATACCTTGATGGCAGTTCGCCGCAAAAGGGATTCTTCTGGTTCGGACCCAAAGGGACGATCACCCCCCTGCACCACGATCTGACGAACAACTTTATGGCCCAAGTTTACGGCCGCAAGCTGGTGCGGCTCGTACCGTCATGTGACCTGGCCCATGTCTATAACGATCACCACTGTTATTCTCGAGTGGACGCGGGGCACGTTGATCCGCAGCAGTTACCCGATTTTTCCAACTGCCATGTGATTGATTGCGAAATTGGCCCCGGGGAGATTCTGTTCCTCCCCATCGGCTGGTGGCATTATGTGGTGGGACTCGAGATATCGATCACGATGTCGTTCACAAACTTCGTCTTCGACAACGATTTTTATTCGTTCTACAAGACGTATCAAGCCTGTTGATTACACGCACCGTTTGAGAACGATGCGGATTCTCCACCGAGAATGTCGTGTCGCAAGATCGTGTTCATTTCCGTCGTATGGACCAAGTGCTGAGAGCGATCAAGTCAAGTAGGTCAGGCTGTGTGGCAACAGGCTGATGGGGTGCGAAGCGACCCGATCATTTTGTAGGATGGACATTCCTGCCCGTCTCTTCGTAGGAAAAGCCAATACCGACGGGCAAGAGCGCCCATCCTACGGATCTGGGATCGCTCTCGGGTTCGAGGGCGCTCGTGCTTTTCGAGCCGCGTAGTCAGGCTATGCCTGACGCTCTTCGCGCGGACCGGCCACGCACAATCATGGCCAACACCTGCGGGCTTCGACAGCATTCGTCAGCCACAGTCTGACCTACTCGATTGACACGCTCACTGAACCACTGCTTAACGACTGGGTACAGTCGCAAAACAGTGCCACGACCTCGGTTTTGTGGCGTTCAAATCAGTTTTCATTGACTTAAAAAACACCAGTGAGTTTTGACAATGGGGATAAATTCTGAACTGGTCGTCAGACTGTCGGTTGATCGTTACGAGGTTCGGACAGGATCACAAGCGGTGTCGTCTTGGATGCTGGAGCGGCATTTTGTTTCGGGAAAATGACTTTCCGAAATGTCAGCGAAACCCGCCGCTGCCTGTTGATTACGTGGTTGCCGTATTTGTCAGACTTCCTGGCGGGGATGCCATGTGTCCAAACGAATCGGGCATCCTCCTGCAGAACAATTAGGCTACGGGGTTCGAGCAATACAGGAATTACTTGATCCGTTGCCTTGTTGGTCAGTTCCATCAGGCAGGCAGAACCTAAACTTAACGAAATGATTGTGTCTGCGAAGCAGGGAACGCAATCAATGTGGTTGGCGATGCCCTGGCCGGGTTCATACTCATTCACGATAACTTGATCGGGGTTTTCGCTCATCAAGCCCTGCTTACAAAGCATTTCACCCAGCGCTTCAGCCCATGCTGGCA
Organism: Planctomycetota bacterium; assembly: GCA_040386595.1. Taxonomy (GTDB): domain Bacteria; phylum Planctomycetota; class Planctomycetia; order Planctomycetales; family Planctomycetaceae; genus JAKFVC01. The sequence continues at coordinate 6,860 of JAZKFE010000330.1, forward strand.
ATGGGCCAATTCGCATTGCCTGATCGACGCTACGGGATTTGTAATTGTACTTGTACCCGTAATGCTGAACACGACGTTTCAGATCGGTTAGCCAGAGTTCGGCGTCAATCTGTCGCAACAGTTCGTCGTGCTGCTCACAGCTGATGAATTCAGGGATATATCGAAGCCCAATAACTTGGGCTAAATTTGGTGCGCTCACAAGATCGTTGGGCTGATTGTCAAACAAGCCACGCTGTTGATTGTTCATTCCGCTTCAAACTCATCCTTCCACGTTTTGTTGAGCAAGATTGCATGACGCAAGTTGATCTTGTGAAGTGATCTGCTATTCCCTCACCCTGTCACATCGTAATAAGAAATTTCCTCACATTCATCCTCATAAAGAGGAAATAATCTTCTCTTCATCTCGAGCTTAAACGCTTCCCATTTCTTGTTCTTATCGGAATGATTTGCATTCTGAAACATCAGGCAAATCCGTTCATCTGCAAAGTTGTCCAAGAACGTCCTTAGAAACTCGATCAGCAAGGCCGCGCGAATCGATTCGCTTGCGAAGTCGCGCAGGTCAGGCTGCGTCGGGCGCTCTTCGCGCGGACCGACCACGCACAATCATACCCAACGCCTGTGGGTTTCGACCGCATCGCCAGGCACAGCCTGACCTACTGATCTGGCCACGATGTGCAGCTAGCGTGGGGTACCGGAGAGCCACGACTTGGCTCGCTTGAGCAGTGATGGACGTTTCGCGGGTCCTGGTGTAGGTGCAGGGACCGGCGTGGTCTCAGGCTCCGAAGTCAAAGCCTGCTGCGAACTGCGATACGCCGATTGCTGGACGGCCTGATCGACGAAAGTGCCATTTGCCCGGAATACGGTGCCCGGTTCCTGCGGCGGGGCGGGTAACGGGCGGGCTGGCGGGAGCTCTTCGAGAGGCTTGTCCGGAGAGAGCGGATCTGACTGCGGTACGGCATTCTCGGGCACGTCGGGGAATAAGGGCTCCGACTTCGGAAGCTCGATGTTGTCATACGGCAAGGCCTGAAGTTTCTCCCGAAAATTCGGAGCCTGCAAATCAAATGCGTCCTCCGCTGGCTGATCGCTATTTTCGTAGAAATCGTTGTTGGGAGTCGGACGCAGGTCCTGCGGATAGCTTTCATCGGGGAAGAATCGTCCCAGCGGTCCAATCGAACCGAAACGTTCTTCGTAGAAGACGACTCCGTGGGTCTCTAGGATCGTACCGGTTTGCCGTTCCAGCGTCGCCAGCAACGTGTTGTACTGAGTCAGTGTCGCCGCTTCCAAACTCACCGTGTTTCCCCAGTCGGTCAGGGCTTGCAAGACGTTCAACAAGATCGTCTGGTGAGTACGGTATCTTAATAGTTGAGCATCCAAGTTGACGCGTGCCGCCTTACGAGCCTCGCGATAGGCTTCATACTGATCATAGAGCTGGTCGAGGCTTCGCACGCTGCCCGCCAGTTGATGGCCGGAACTGTGCAACCCCTGGTGCAGATTGGCGCGGTCACGAGCGATGATCAATTCGCGTTGTCGCAAACTCGCCCGACCGAGGCGCAATCCCAAGGGAACCGAAAAGTTGACCCCCACGGTCCAATCCGTGTGAGCACCGGCGCTGGAATTGATCGCAGTTCCATTCGGGACGATGCCCTCCAATCCGTTCCAGCGATACAGGGCCTGGGCGTCGAGACGCGGAAGCGCATTGTTCCGAGCGATCACTAGTTGTTGTTCGTCCGCCTCGACGATCAGTTTGAGTTCAATCAAATCGGGACGCCGTTCCGCAGCCAGTTCGAGAATTTGAGCCCAGTCCGAATAGAACCGTTTGTTGTTCGGGGGGGAGTTCGGGATCAGACGGCGACCGTCCACAGGCGGGATTCCCAGAATGTTTCTTAACACGGCTTCGCGTTGAATCACGTTGGCTTCGGAGGCGACGAGATTGGCCTGAAAGCTTTTGAGTGTGAACTCTGCCTGGGCGAGATCTGCGCGGTTGACTTGCTCGGCCCGGACCTGAGCCTGCAGGCGTTTGACAGCTTCTGCCAGTTGCTCGACTTGTCGTCGGCGCGCCCACACGTCGGTCCGTGCCGCCACCAATGTCCAATAGGCATCGATCACGCCGCGCACCAGTTCTTGCACTGAATCCTTGAATTGAAAGTAGGACCGTTCGGTATCGATGCGCGCCAGAACAATCGGTGCCAGGTTCGGTCCGATGCGGCCCCCCTGCAAGAGTGGCTGCGTGTAATTCACATCGGTCGAGGAGCGAGTCAGCGGATTCAAGGGGGAGAAACTGGGTGACGTTCGCGACGGCGTCGCATTGAAATCGAAGCCCAACGTACCGCCCAGCGCGTTTTGTTTGGCCAACGACAGCGTCGAATTGAAACTGTCGTTGCGCTGCCCCGTAATCAGCGACTGCCCCGGGTTAATCGGATCGAAAATCGCCTGGGGATTCTCCAGCCGATTGAACGTGTTCGTGGCCGTCAAGGTGGGGTCAAACCGGGCGTTCTGTTGATCGATCGTCGTGTTCGTCGCCGCCACGTCGTAGATCGTCTGGCCGCTGGTTGTCGCAGTAGTGCCCGCCAACACGCGGACGACTTCGGAATTGTCGAGTGCGATTCGAATCGCGGAATCGAGCGATAATTTTACCGGCTCCAGCTCCGGCTGCGGGTTCGATACGGTCGACGGGGGACCGGAATTGGGAATCTGATAGCGCGGCAACTGCGAGGGATCTCGCACTTGAATCGTGCGTTCCTCGGGAAACAGAGTGGGAAAAACCCGTTGAGCCTGCGCAAAGTTGGCCGACAGCGTCAGCAATACCAGCGCAGGAACGATCCATATCCTGCGGGGTCTGTGGGGTTTGCGGAATTTCATGCCTGGGCCGATCGGGTAAATTATACCGTCAACTTCCATAGTTCATCGTCAAACAATTTGAAGTGACCTTAGAGTTAATCATCCAATCCAGCTTGCAACGCCATTGTTGCCAGAGCAAAGTCCGTAGTGTCGCAGACAATTTCTCCGTCACGCAGCACAACGGTCCGTTTCGCATTGCGGGCCACGTTCTGATCGTGCGTCACCAGAATGACCGTAATGCTGTTCTGCTCATTGAGTTCGCGAAACAGCGCGATGACTTCGCGGCTGGTTTTCGAATCGAGATTCCCCGTCGGTTCGTCTCCCATCAGAATGGCAGGCTCATTCACCAGGGCTCGAGCGATGGCGACGCGTTGCTGCTGGCCACCGGAAAGCTGACTGGGGTGATGGTCGAGTCGACTCCCCAGTCCAACGAGACTCAGCTTTTCTTTGGCTCGGCGATGGCGTTCCGATGCAGAAATCCCCTTCGTATAGAGCAGGGGGAGCTCGACATTCTCCAAGGCCGAAGTACGAGCCAGCAGGTTGAAATTTTGAAATACGAAGCCAATTCGCTGATTCCGAATCCGTGCCCGCTCGTCGCGGGACATCGTGGCCACTTCCTCGCCAGCCAGTTTGTAGCTGCCGCTGCTAGGGCGATCGAGGCATCCGAGAGTATTCATCAACGTACTCTTACCTGATCCCGAGGGCCCGATCAGGGAGAGGTACTCCCCCTTTTCCACCATCAAGTTGGCATTCTTGAGGGCCTCAACTTTGATCTCCCCCAAGTCGTAAACCTTGCAAACGTCGCGAATTTCGATCAGTGCCATAGGATTGCCAGTTGTCCGTTGTTCTCACTTACGACCCTTGCGGAGCGATTCGGCCTCATTTGGTCGTCGCGTGAACCTAAATGATCAAATTGACGTTAAGTTATGATCAGAGCTTGGAGTTCCAATCCAAATTGGCTGAACGCCGCAAACTCCGTGGAATACAATCATCCCATTGAGTCCATCGTAACCAGTCGGACAATGTTGCCGTCCCAACTGGGGATTCCCCGAAACGGAGTATCCTTGTGGCGAGTAATACTTCGGATACAGCGTTCCGGCGTCACGATTCGTCGATTTCGCAAATCCAGAAAGTGATCAATCCCTAGATGTGGACGTTTTTGAAGGTGCTACTCGGACTTGCTCTGGTCGCGGGACTCGGCTTTGTTGGTTATCGCTCGGCCCTGGACTATTGGACCAAACGCAATCAGCCGGTCTGGCGTACCGCTAAAGTGGAAGAGGGCGGCCTGATCGCGGTGATCAATTCGACCGGCTCGGTAAAACCCAAGCTGCAAGTCGCGATCGGCTCGTTCGTTTCCGGGCCCATCAAAGAGCTCTTTTGTGAATTCAATCAAGAAGTCAAGAAGGACCAGTTGCTGGCCACCATTGACCCACGAATCTATGACGCCGCGGTCGCCCGGGATCGAGCATCGCTGGCCAGTCGGGATGCCGACGTCTTCCGCGTGAAAGCACTGCTGCAACAGGGGATCAACGACGAGAAACGAGCCCTGGCCTTGCGGTTGGAAGACCCGACGTTTATTGCTCAAGCGGAAATGGACAAGGTCAAGTTCAATCGCATGTCGCTGGAAGCCCAGCTGCAAGTGGCACACACGACGGTCGATCAAGCCAAAGCCACACTCGACAACTCGCTCGCGAACCTGGGTTATACTCAGATTAAGTCGCCCGTGGATGGCATCGTCATCAAACGCAACATCGACCCCGGCCAAACGCTGGCCGCACAATTTCAAACGCCAGAGCTCTTCGTCGTCGCCCCCGACATGCGGAAAGAAATGCATGTTTATGCGTCGGTCGATGAGGCCGATATTGGCTTGATCAAGGACGCTCAAGACCGAAACTATCCCGTCACCTTCACCGTGGATGCCTACCGCGACATCCTCTTCACGGGTTTGATTCACGAGATTCGTCTGAGTTCCACCACGGTCCAGAATGTGGTGACGTATCCCGTGCTGGTGTCGGCCCCCAATCCCGATTTGAAGTTGTTGCCAGGCATGACCGCCAGCATTTCGTTCCAGGTCGATCATCGCGACAAGGTGATTAAGATCCCGAATTCGGCGTTGCGATTCTATCCTCTGGCGAAACATGTGCGGCCTGCAGACCTTCCGATTTTGGAAGGCAACGTTCAGGCCACCAGCACAGAGGATGAAGAATCGCAACAATCCGAGAATTCGCTGTCGGCTGACGAACGGACCAAACTGCGCAAAGAGCGCAGTCGCCGCCATGTCTGGGTTGTGGACGGCGATTTTTTGCGAGCGGTGGAAGTCACGACGGGCCTCAGCGATAGCAAGTTTATCGAAATGGTGGACGGCAAGCTCAAGCCGGGAGACGCCCTGGTGACTGGCATTCAACCCGCGCAATTCGCCGCACCGAAATGATTGGTTTGTTAACGAGTGCTGCGTCACAGTGACAATTTCGAGTTGCCCCCGAGTACAGTCACCTGAAGAACTCGCGGTGACACAGCACTCGGCTTTGTGGGCATCGAAATTGGGATCCCACGTGCCAATAGTCGATTCAATCGAGCGGCTTGATGTAACATCGAATCAAGATCGAGGTTCAGATTATGACTTCAGAAAAGGAAGCGCCCGCTAAGGATCCAGGTCGGCCAGACCTGGGGCCTGCTCTAACGCCAACTACGTTTCGACTTCAGTTGGGCAGCAGTATTTGTTACTTGCTCTCACTATGTATCGTGTTGCTGGTGCTCTACAGAGTCTCTGTCTTCAAACCGACCCCGGGAGATCAAGTGGCGATGCCAATGGAAGAATTTAAGCTCTTCTTGATAATTGCTGTCGCCTTGTCGATGCTTTCAGGACTGCTGCTTGGAATCCGCCGAGTACTTGACGGAACCCCACCCCCTAAATACTAAATCGTTAAACCGACATAAATGGCATCGTACAAGAGACAAATATTTGCCTCTTGTACGATGCGAAACCGGAAAACCGATCTTCGGCTGCTGATCTGAGGCGGTAACAGATCATGTTGACTGCTGCGACACAGTACTAACCTTGCACCTCCATCCGCCCTGCCCTACTCCCGGTCTCGCTTATGAGTTTCTTGCTCACTCTTCGTATTGCCTGGCGTGCTCTCTTCAAGAACAAGATGCGAGCCGGGTTGACGGTCTTGGGTGTGGTGATCGGTATCGCGGCCGTCACGACGATGGTGTCGCTCGGCCTGAGTGCCAGTTCGCTGGTCCAAGGCCAATTCGAAGCACTCGGTACCAATGTCATCATGGTCTTTCCGGGTGCTCGCCAAAGAGGCGGAGTGATGCAAGCCAATGTCACTTTAACGGCCAAAGATTCGGAGGCCATCGCGCGTGATTGTCCCTCCATCCTGGCCGCATCGCCCATTGTGGGAACGGCGGGGCAGATCATCTACGGCAGCTCCAACTACAGTCCGCGAGACATGCACGGCGTCAGCAGCGACTATCTGACCGTTCGCAATTGGACGATACGTCGCGGCGAATTCTTCACCGAACGCGACGTGATCAGCGCGAACAAAGTCTGCGTGATCGGCTACACGCTGGTGGCGAAATTGTTCCAAACGACCAGCCCCCTGGGCGAGACGATTCGCATTAAAAATATCCCCTTTCGAGTGATTGGAGTGCTGGAAAAGAAGGGGGCCAACATGGTGGGGCAGGATCAGGATAACATCGTCTTGATGCCTCATTCGACGGTCCGCAAGCGGCTGCAAGGTTCCGAGTTTGACAACGTCAACTCGATTATGGCCTCGGCGCGTTCGACGGCCTTAATGCCCCAAGCCCAGATCGAGGTCGATCAATTGCTGGCCGAGCGGCACCGCATCCAAGCGGGCGAACCGCGCGATTACGTCGTTCAGAACACGACGGAAATCGCCGCCGTTCTGGGTGTCATAACCGGGACCTTAACGCTGATGCTTGCCAGCATCGCCGGCATTTCACTCGTCGTCGGCGGGGTCGGCATCATGAATATCATGCTGGTGTCCGTGACGGAACGAACTCGCGAAATCGGCATCCGGATGGCGGTCGGCGCTCGTTCGGGCGACATTCTGCGGCAGTTCCTGATTGAAGCGGTGTTACTTTCCAGCATCGGCGGCCTGATTGGCTTCCTGATGGGCGTGGGAGCATCACTAGGACTCGTGACCTTGATCAACGCGTTGACCTCTGGCACCAAGTGGAAGTACGAAGTCTCCATGTTGGCGGGCGTCGTGGCCTTCCTCTTCGCAGCGGCAGTAGGAGTCTTCTTCGGCTACTACCCCGCCCGCCGCGCCAGCCGTCTGGATCCGATCGAAGCGTTGCGCTACGAGTAGCAGGACCTCGCAACGGCCCCCGTTCGTGGATTGGGATCCACTCCCCAAGGTAAGTGTCGTGCCACTGCTTCGGAAGACTGGCGCGCTCATGGAGCCACTGCTTAACGACTGAATACAGCCGCGAAGCAGTGCCACGACCAGATCAGCCCCAAAGCTCCCAGCCATCGTCAATGTTGTGCCCATGCGGTGGGCTCGGTGTGTCGGACCGAGCCGGGAATTGATCATGGCGAGTTCAGCAACCAGTGTCGCTGTTTCGACCACCCGAGAAACCGCCGCGCCGTGGAGTCTTGCCCCGACACTTCATCCAGTGAGATACCATCTACTGCTAGACACAGTCCCTCGAATGCCGGGCGGAATCGAATCACGAAATCGTCACGCTGTCGGCCCAAATGCTCGTCTGCAGCCTGCAGGAAAAGGCTGACGTCCGGTTTCGGCAGCAGGGCGAGGAAGAACAACATTTGCCGCCAGGCATACGCCGTGTTCTTGACCATAGTCAGTCGCGCATGCCAATGGTCTATTTTCATTTGCTGACGCTCACAGATCCAGTGAAAGCACTGCATCGCCATGTCGCTTAGTTCACCTTGCAGCGCATCAATCAGTCCGAGATCCGAAAACAAAAACGCCAGGTTCTGGGTTGTGAGAATCTGCTGTTGCTCGATGATCATTCCGTTTGTGGCGGGATCCCATGTGCCCAACGAAACGCCAGCTCGGATCGCACAAAGTTCAGCAAACTGATTCGGCTTGAGACGTCGCTGTTCTTTTGTCGCTTTCGATTTGGAGGGCGTGGCCAGACGTCTGACCTTGCGATAATCAATCCCGAAGTACGTCGCATAGAGCGAACCTTCCAGGACATCGGCAGCGCGCTCAGCGGATTCAACAAACTTGCCCGAGAATTCTCCCATGAAGATGTCGGCCGCCACTTCGTCGACGAGGGGAATTCTCCGTCCTGCATCCTTGGCCAATGCCCGCAGCTCCTGCAGCAGCTTGTTCGGCAAGATGGCATAAGGAAACGCTGTGATCACCAGCCGGGTCGCTTCTTCCAGGGCCTGTGCAGACAAATCGCGGATCGCCAGGGACTTGTTGCGGAAACGATCGATGGCGGAGATCCACGGCAGTTCCTCGATTTGCACCTGCTTCTGCAAGTTTCGTAGAAGCAGAGATCGGCGACGCCGGAACGCTTGATAGATCGCAGCGTAAAGCCGCCGCAACGACGGGTCGGCAATGCCGGCAGCGCTCAGCGCGGACGTCATTTGTGGTAACACTCGGGCGACCATTTCGCCTGAGGTGATAAGACCAAGTTCGACGAGTTCCGCCACAGTCGCGTTCAAGCACCGCTCGACCTTGCGTTGAATTGACTCGGGCACCAAGCTTTCCGCGGGGATCGCGTACACTTGAGATTCCGCGCTATCGATCGGACGCTGAATCGAATGTACCTCGTCGAGACCTTCGTCACGGGCCTGCATCGCGAGGCGCGCGGAGACGACCTTTCCGAGGTCATAGAACGATGGGGCGCTCACCTGCGCTCGCTGCAGGTCGCGCAGGTTCGCGCACCGTTCCGAGCTGGGTTGTCCGCGTTTCTCTAAGTAGCAGCGCAGGATCAATTTAATCCGTCCAATATCGCGTCCAGTCAACGCCGTCGGCTCACGTACCACAACGGCCAGGAACTTGCGAAGCTGCGCAAAATGTCCTCCTGCTTTTTCTGGTTTGCCGCACAGCTTGTGCGACTTTCTTAGCTTAGGATACTCGCACAATAGTTCATTTGCGCGACTTGACCAGTCACCCGGATACGTGTGGCAGGGCCAGTCATCGACGACGGTCTCCATGAATAACGCGATCAGACGGTCGTAGTACGCTGCCCAGATTTCAACGGATTCCTTTTGTGCGAGGATTCGAAGATTGGGCGAGATACGTCCCATATCCGCAATGGTCTGCCGAACATCCTGCAAATGAACCTGAGGTCCGAAGTATCGGGACTTTTCGCGGGGAATCGGATAGAAACGCAGCTTTGTCAACCAGGGAGAGATCTGGTCAACCAATGGGCGGGCCTCATCCGCATGCCCATTCTCAACGAGCCAAGCGATGACCAGCAGCGTACCTTCCTCGGGAACGCGAATGTCGTAACAGCCACTTTTCAGCCGATTTCTAAGTTCGCCAAGGCCAGCATCAGTGAGGAAGTAACCGTTAAGGACTCGTCGCTCCGAACCATTTCTTGCGTGCGGCAGGCCCTTGAGCAACTCGATCTCGTGGTCTTGAAGCGGTCCTCCAGCCAACAAGGCGCCCGTAGCAAACCCGCCAGTCACGACTTCCAGCGTCGCCCAAGCGGGAACGCCGCTGACAGGATTTCTCGAACCGCAATCGACTCCACCAGTCAAAATGTTGCCGAGGACTGCGCCCCACTTCTCAACCTTCCCCTGTGCGCGTGCTCTCACTTCTGGATCCGCGTGCTTCTCGCTTGTCGTCAGCGCCTTGGCGAGTTGAAGAGCGGCGTATCCAGGATTGACCATCCCTCTCTCGATCTGGTGATTCTGTTCGTCCTGTGACATGTTGCTGTTCCGAATGAGGTCCGGGGGCTGGATTCGAACCAGCGCCCACTCGGTCCAGAGCCGAGCGTTCTACCGCTGAACTACCCCGGAATATATGAACCCCTCTTATTGGACAGATGACACGCACTCCGTCCGCCAGGTTCGCAGTTGATCGGATTCTAGTCCTCTTTTTTCGCCCGAAGTCACCCGACACTCTACCAGCAGAGAACGGTTCAGTCGATCTTGCACGCGTCGGTCACATCGACCGCGGTGTGTCGGACTGACGCCGTCTTGGCCGATTGCGTTCGCGACGAGGATGGATCCCAACAAAGTATCAAACTGCTGAATTCACAATCTGCCTTTCGACATGCCACCTTCTGCCAACGATCGTGGCGGGCCTTGCGTAATCATCGATGAACATCTTTTTTACCGCGCGATCCATCAAACGGTTCCATTCGTCGTCGAGCATTCCTGTATGAACTTCTCAAAATTCTTCCGGAGTTTTGCCATTGGATTCGGCGGCATTTGCCACGCGTTGAGGACCGAACAGAACATGCGAATTCATGGCCTCGCAGCGATTGGCGTGATCGCCGCGGGAATGACGCTACCGCTGGCCGCGTGGGAATGGATTGCGGTTTTGCTGTGCATCGGGATGGTGATCTCCGCCGAGTGCATGAATACCGCGATCGAGAGACTCGCAGATCGCATCTCTCAGGAACAGAATCCGTTGATTAAACAAGCGAAAGATTGCGGTTCAGCCGCAGTGTTAGTGCTCGCGATCACAGCGGCCGCAGTTGGTTTGACCATTTTTGTTCCCAAGATTTGGGTGATGTCAGGATGGTAAATCATGTCCCACGAACAGACTCTTGCCACAGATCGCACTGATCGATGGTATTGGTGGTTGACGCCAAGTTGGCTGGGACTGGATGCCCCCTGTGTCGTTTCTACCTGGACTTGGGCGACCAGTCGTGCACTGGATGTTCCTTTCCCGCTCCGTTCTGTTGCCGCCTTGTTTCTCGTCGTCTGGTGCATTTACTTGCTAGATCGTAGTATCGATGTTGCCAGTTGCAAAAATTGGACTCAGGCAACCGGTCGCCTGCGATTTGGTCGAAATTATCGCCCCTTGTTTTTGGTCTGCCTGAGCTTCTGCTTCCTGGGCATACTGGGGGTACTCTCGCTTGGTTTGCCCAGACCTGTGATGGAACGTGCATTACTGGTGGGGTTCGGAGTTGGTTTGCATTTTCTCGCTTTTATCCAGCCGATTTTCTTCGGCAGAAAACTGCCGGGGAAAGAGTTCGGTGTCGGGATATTTTTTGCGTTGGGCGCATTCGCCTGCCTAGGGGTGACCACACGCTCGTTGCCGTTACTTACATCGATTGCGGGCATGGTGGCCTACAATTGCCTGGTGATTGCCGCACGCGACACCGAATCTGATCAAGCGAATGATCCTGGCGGGGCATCCCATTGGTGGCGCACCATGAACCGTGACCTTCTGTTTCTGGGCATTGTTTCGACGCTGACGGCGGCGCTGTGCGCGATCCTGATGAAGGAGAAGACGTTTTACCTAGCAGTGACCGCGGCCTTCACCGCACATCTCGTTCTGCATCTCTACGCGAATCGGTTAAGCGGAGATGCTGTGCGGGCTCTGGCGGACTATGGGTTGCTGACGCCGATACCGATCATGGGGGCAATACCCTGTGCCTCACTCTTGTTTGGTCTGTAAACAAGATTCGAGATTGGTTTTCGACATTGATTGCGCAAAATAGGGAATGTGGACCGTGAAGTAAAAGGCAAGTTCCAGTGGGAGAGCGATAGCTGATCCGCTGCCAGAACCATCATTCCGAAAAACGCGCCATCAGCGGCAGAGTGGCATTGATGTGAACACCACAAAAGATGAGTTGAGTCATGGAGATCACCGGGAGTGCTCGACCTTGAATTCGCTCGGTTCACACCGATTCGAGAACGCGTAATGTCCAGCCAGGATCTCGCTGCCTCTGCAATCTCCTTCGTGAAGAAACTGAGTGTTGTGGGCCCGCGTCGTCTGTCAGAAAACGTTGGACTCGTATTCGCTCCGCTCCACTCGGCTTCAGAAAACATGTCCCCCCCGCGAGTGTATCGAACCAGTTCGGCGTGCAGGTAGCTGAAATTCTTAACCAATTCAATCTATGCACAACTGGCATTTTGGCCATTTATTCGTATTATGACACATGGAACAACGGTTTCGATAGTGCTCACGGTGTTCATTCAGCTCACTGAAAGCAGTATCAAAGGATCGATCACACTTCATTCGCGGGGAATTGCACATGAGCGAGAAAAAGCAGACGATTTGCGACGGAAGACATGAATGCCAGGCCATTGTTATAATCAAAGACGGAAAAGTGACAGTGAGTCTAAACTCGATGTTCGACCTTCCTGCGGGCGCGACTCTGCCTCTACTTCGCGAAGATCACAACTTGCTTGTGGAAGTTCTGCACGGCGGCCAAATTGAGTTCTTCAATGGCCATGCAATCATCTGACTTCGCAGGTGGCCAGGGCGAAAGACATGATGCCGTGAATTGCCAAACCACCTCATCGCAAGCCTTGGCTGGACTCACCTCTGGCCGGGGCTTGTTTTGTTTCCTCTTCGAAGGCAAGATTCTCCGCACTGCCCCGAACCCCCGAATCCTCATCGCAGTTGTCTCTTTCTCGATTCTTTTTTTTCTCCCTTTTCCATACCCGCTCTTCTTTTCTCTTTCTTTCTGTTTTCTCCATTTT
>JAZKFE010000330.1:19320-39885 GCA_040386595.1 Planctomycetota bacterium
CCTCTTCGAATCATCCGTTGTCGACCACGAGATGGGGGAATAGACGGAATATTCGCGGTCCTGCATGAAGCACACGAGTTAACTGGATGTTCTTCTCATATTTGCACATAGAGGCTCTCGCAGGGGCATGCCGATTTTTAACACGGTGCGAGCAGGGCAAATGAGAGACCGCTTCTCGATCAATGCTCGCTATTTTGAGACTCTGAAGCGATCCAGATCAGCATGATCTCGCGGCTTCTGCAATCACCTTCGTGAAGAAATTGAATGTTGTGGGGCCGCGTCGTTTGCCAGAAAACGTGGGGCTCGTATTCGCTGAAGGTATTGAGGCCGGGATGACAAAACAAGGGGGCAATGTACGCATTAACCACGCCTAAGTTTCAGTTATTGCTTGAAAAATCTGACGAATTCCGGCTGGGTGGCGCTGATTAGGATGCCACAAAAATAGAGGTCGTGGCACTACTTTGCGACTGTACGCAGTCGTTAAGCAGTGCCACCCAGCCAGGAAAAAAAGGGGATATGATGCGAATTGCTTGCCTGCTCTCCGTTCTACTCTGCTGCGGTGTTTTAGTCGCCCAGGATCGCACTGACACTCCTGGCAGTGACAGGGTTATCCTGAAGGGAGACTGGGGGCGACTCGAATGCATTCGTACGTTCGAGAAAATCTACCTACCAGGAAACAAGCCTCGAACAGAGCTCGACGATCTTCCGCCTCAAACTGCCAGAAGTTTGGCATCGACGCCGATTGGTAGTCAGTTTTCCAAGCCACAATATCCAACGGTTCGAATCTGCGAAATCAAAGTGTTCGACAAGAATGGCGAATCGCTAAAGGCACTTGATCAGGATTTTCACTATCTCATTGAGGACAAGGTTCAGCAGGTCTCAGTGAAATCATCAAACACCAAAGTGGCGGCAATCGTCTCTCCAGTGAAGATTGAAGTTGCAACTGCCGGAAAGGCGACGATCTCCGTTAGGTTCATCGACGAATCTGCATCGTTTCCCGTTGAGGTGATTCGCTCAAAGATACATGAGAGAATGTCATCCGCTCAGGTTGTAAAAGCTGCTGGTAAGCCTTCGCTGAGGTATAGGGAGTTTCATGGAAGTAGTTACGAGGTTGGAAACACGGGGGTGCGTCGACCTGGTGCAAAAGAGTTCGAGGTCTGGAGATGGGAGAAGCAGCCTGAGCTGTATGTCGAGATTGAGGTTGGTACTCAAGGAAATTTCGTAAAATCAGTTCGTTCCGAGAAACCGTTGACTGATATTCAGATGAAAAGAATCCAGGACAAAGGCAGCGTGATCGACGACAGTCGTGCAGAAAAATCAACCAAACCGGAGTAATAGTTCGCTCAGCCAGGGAAAGGGATTCCATCAGTCAGGGCGAGAACTCGTTTCGCACAGTCGCACGAACCTGCTGACACTCCCGGGATTGACTGACTCACATCCCGTTGACGGCGGTACTCATCCTCAGTCAGAAAGCTTTCGACTCGATACAAACTGATGGCATTCATGGCATCTTGTTTTTGCCAAGCCGCACTGCAACTGGGACATGCGTCGTAAATTGCCTGGATTTCTGGCCGCCTACAATACCCTGAAAAGACGCAGTTGAGAGATGTTTCCCGAAACGACATCGTCTTGATTTGAATCTCAGTGGCTTCGTCAAACACAGGCAAGACACTCATCAAATCTGTTGAACTTATTACGGAGGATCTGCAAGTGGGACTATTCAGCAAGAGTAAGACCAAGTCCGAAATCGAAGTCATCGCACGGGATTTTCTGAGGGACAACCGTTATCCAAGTCCAAGCGATTTGAACGTAATGGCAGGCCCGGGAAAGCAATGGGAAGTTCGGGCATACTTTGACGCAGATCGACGCTACGTACCCAAAAGATTGGAGTTCGGACTGGACGGAGCATTCATCGACATCACCGACCTGGGTGAGATGAACTAAGGGCTTATGCAATGGAATCCGCCCCACGTGCCATTGAACTGCAGCATCTACGTGAGCGACAGGGAAAGTGAATTTTCACGCCCAACCAGGGGAAGGGGCTTCAGTGGCTCTGAGAAATTGTGACTACCCGTGACTACCCATTTCCACCCATCTTGATCCCAGCCACCCCTCTCAACTCGGCGTTTTCTCGACTGTTGTCGATCAATTGTCATCAAACGAGAATCGCTTTATACTCAGTGAAAATCGAGTTTTTCGACTGAGGCTCGCTTCAGATTTTGTGTTCTCGAGAACTAGTGTGGGTGCAAGCTCATCGAGGGTTCGAATCCCTCCCTCGCCGCTAGTTATTTTGAATTTTTGAAGCGAGTTAAGTAACCGGTCGTTGGTTGGCCGTGCGGCTAGTTGCCTTAAATGTCGGTGGTACCTTTACCACTTTCTAAGGAGCCGTCAGACCATGACCGGTTTGTCTCGTTCTTTGGGAGTCTCAAACTCCCCGGGGCTCTTGTTTCCCAGGCCCTCTGGCCGGACTCGCTTCGCACCAACAATGTAGACCGTTACGTCGGCGATTGTGGGGTTGATGTGCTGCGGCTGCGGAGGAATTGCTGAGGCAATGCTTTCGTTCTGGCGCCATCGGTCCTAGTTCGCGGGTGTTGAAGCTGGTTCGATGATACGAATTGCATCGATTAGCTTTTGACTCTTTGATTTGCTTGCCATTTCTCGCAAGTGACGAACGACAATTTCGCGAGTCTTGGATTGGTTCGAGAGAACGTTTTCCAGATGTCCGCGAAGCACGATCTTGTTGCCGGGGGTATCTACAAAAAAAGTGGCGATTCGCTCGTCTTGCGGCTCATTGACACCAGTCAGGTCCGCTAAAGCCACCAGCAACAACAATGGATCAGTCGGAGGTTCACTGCGATTATTTCTGTCGTTTTCCGAGCCGGACGTCACATACAGCAGTTCAATTGGATTCAGAGGCACCTGTAGGCCGCGAAGTATCATCTGAGTATTCTTCGGAAGGGGAGTTTCTCCAACGGAAAGCCGGATCGTCTCATAGGGAGCGCTGACGAGGAGCCCCTTCAATTCATCAAACTGCCCGTATATTCTGTTTGGCCCAATCTCAACTTTACCGGCCAGCAAACGCTCCAGTTGTGACAGTTTTTGGGTGACGGACGTGGTCTGCGGATGGCCCGAGCGAACGAAGTCGGGGATTTGGCCAGTCACGTGAACGATCCGAGTGAGCAGTTGGGCGGCAGTGGTTGGCAGCCGCTCATAAAGGGCCTGATCGCTGGGCTCCGCATAGGTCACACGCAATTGCTCAGCGAAGATTTCCGCAGTTTTCTCAACGGGCCAATCGTCCCCCTCTGAGTAAGTAGGCAAAACGACTTCCAGCGATCTCACCACATCGCGGTCCGCGTCCGAATAAGGGCCTTGGCGATGCTGCTCCAGGTATTGGTTGGCTTCCGCGACCCAGGCATTCGAGAAGTACGACATCCGATTCCGTATTTGGGCGGTGTTGCTCCGGTCATACGGAATCAGTGGTCCCCCCCAGAGAGGGAAACAGTTCATGGCGTCGCGACGGTCTTCAACGACATCGCGAAGAATCATGCTGGCGAGGGATTTCACAAGAATTGGGGGCAGGTTGGAACGTTTTTGACCGTTGAATGAACCGTCAACCACAGCCCGGAGTCCGCTGGTGAGCCTGTCAGGGAATTGTCCCGGCGGCGTGTTTTGCAATCGAACCACCAAGTCATTCATTGCCGTGAACATTGATTGGCGATCTTCTGCTGACGCCTCATCGACGAATTGAAAGCGAGCCAGCAGACAAATCGCGGATCGGTCAACTCCGGTTAACGGGACATTCAACCGATCAATCACAACTTTCACTGCGGCCGGGTTCATACGAATTGGATTCTTCGCCGCGTAGTTCAGTAGAGAGTAAGCAAATGCGGCGCGTGGATCAGGGTGTTTCAGGATGGCCTCACTGAGCCGTTCGGCAAGCTGCTCTCCAGATAGCTGTGTGATTCTGTCGTTCAACGCCGTCTGGAATTCCCTGTAGGCAGTGTCGATCTTGCCGTCCCTTCGCGGCCAGCGTCGCGCACGAAGCGGCGGATCCCAGGGGTCTTCAAATGCAAAAAGGACCGCATCACTACCGAAACTCGCTTGAACAATCTCTTGGCCAACATCCAGAATTCGATCGAGGTCTCGACCGTTTGGGAGCTCCGCGGCGAGGTTCATCAGAGCATCTGCAGCCACCAGCTTAGCGACAGGTTCAGTCTCGGCGACGAACAGCAGTTGCCAATCCGATTCCGACTTCCCTTGATACAGCCGTTCTGGGATCTTGGGGGCCGCCTGTTCTGGCGCGGCAACGGTGGTTACGTCCGAGTTTTTCTGTGATGACTCTTTAAGCTTTTCGGAATTTCGCGTGATCCGGGCCACGGTTACGTCGCCGCGTCGCAGGGTGATTATGTCTTTGTCGATTGATAGCCCGTCGTGCTTGCCCGACAAGGTGATTCGATACGGCCCGGCTCGCAGCTTCGTTTCCTTTTTAGCCTCGCCAGATTCGATTCGCAGTTCCTGAACTTGCTTCTGGTCATTCACGAGTTCCACTTGCACGTTGTCGACTTCGGATTCGATTCGCAGCGTTCCTTGCGGCGTGTCCAGGAGGATCGTGATGCCGAAAACCAAGACTACCGCGGCAGCTCCCAGCAGTGCGAGCCAGGGCCAGCGGCGGCGCGGAGAGTGCACCGACGTTTTCCACTCTACTGTGGGAACCGATTCTCGGCGCATCGCCGGCGACAAGGTCAATCCAAGCAATTCCGAAAGGGACTGTTCCGCTTCGGCGGTCCCGTGAGAAGTTTGTTCCAGGAGAGCAGGCGGAGGGGAGATTTCCGCGGCACGGGCGGCAAGATCACCCCCGGCCCACCGAGACAGTTCCTGCGCCACATCCCTCGCGGATGCAGGTCGTTGGTCCAGATGATGACTGAGGAGTCTCGCAATGAAATCATCCAGCTCTTCGGGGATGTCGAGCCGTAATGAACGAACGCGCGGGGCCGGTGTCGTCGCAATGGTCCGGAGATGTTCCAGGAGAGAGCGGCCGACGTGAGAACCGTGTGGTGGCCTGCCTGTGAGCAGAAAGTACAACGTCGCTCCTAGGCCGTAGAAATCGGCGCGAAAATCGACCGCTTGATCGCCTTCGGACTGCTCTGGCGCCATGTAGTCCAGGGTTCCCAGTAAACGGCCCAGAGACGTTTCGCCACTTTCAACCAGTGACATTTCCAGTCGAGCCAAGCCGAAGTCCAGCAGCCGCACTCGCCCCTGCTGCCGATCGATCATCACATTGGACGGTTTCACGTCCCGGTGAATCGCGCCCGATTCATGGGCTGCCGCCAATGCCTCTGCCAGCTGTCGCCCCACTTCACACGCTTCGCCGACCGAAAGCGGTCCCTTTTCTCGAACGACTCGCGACAGATCGGCACCGTCGATTAATTCCATCACCAGATAGGCCCCAGAAGCCACCGTCCCGGCGTCGGTCGCCATCACAATTCCTGGATGATTCAGACGACCGAGGAGTTGAATCTCGCGCTGAAACCGATAGTGAGCTTCCGGTGTTGCGAGCAGGTGGGGACTCAGCACCTTGAGCGCCACGCGACGATTCAGCTGCCTGTGTCGGGCCAGATAAACAATTCCCATTCCTCCCCGGCCGAGCACCCCCAGTAGTTCATAATTTGCCAGTCCCTCTTGAGGGATCGCGGTGGGTGGCGTTGTACCGGCAGTGAATTCATTGTCACTCGGTTGCGGAACCCGCTCTCGCAGACGATCGAGCCAGAGTGGCGCGGGGGCTGGAGTGGGGATCTGGCCTGCGACCGCCAGCGGCAGATGTCGCATCAGCGTGTCGTCCACGCAGTCGAATTGAGCGATCGTGTCCTCGCAGGTGGGGCAGGCTCGCAAATGTTCTTCGATATTCTGATACAGGTCATCGCCGCAATTGCCAATGGCATACTCGCGCAGATCCTGATCGGTCGGGCAGGTTCCAAGTGTCATCGCAAATCTCGCCAAGTTGGAATTACGGGTGGTTCAGCTGCCTGCATTCTGCGCGAGGTTCCCAGGCCATCCGGCTGTCCTGGACCCCAGCGCAATCTCTTGCTCTACCATGTTCAATGCGCAGGTGTGACACGAGCACGATATTTTCCGTTCAAATTCCCGATTGTTTCACGTCGTGGTACACTGCTGGGCATGGGCACATTGACGCACAACCCGGACAGCTCGAGCGGCTTAAGTCTGGCGATCCGACTCCGTAAGGGATCCGCCGATGCGTGGCACGAACTCGTGGATCTCTATGGGCCGTTGATCGCCAGTTGGTGTCGGCAGGCAGGTCTTACTCTCGAGTCGCAATCAGATGTCGGGCAAGAAGTCTTGCTGGCGGTATTTCGTGGGATTGGGAAATTCGACCCGCATCTTCCCCACGCGACGTTTCGAGGCTGGCTGTGGAAGATCACTCGCAATGCCGTCATGCAGTCGCGGCGGCGAATCGCACCGCAAGGGGCAGGAGGCAGCACCGCCTTGGGGCAACTTGCCGCGATCCCTGATCCCTGGGCTCCTCCCTCGTGGGACGAGCCGCCCTCAAATCCGGACGACACGGCAATGCTGCTCGCGCGGGCTCTCAATCAGATCCGGCAAACCATCGAGCCCCTCACCTGGAACGCCTTCTGGAATACAGCCGTCCTGGGCCATTCCGCTCCCGAGGTCGCTGCAGAGTTGGGAATGACTTCCATGGCGGTCAGGCAGGCCAAAAGTCGCCTACTTCGCCGACTGAGACAGCAACTGGGCGATGCGTAATCCACGGCATACGCAAGCGTTGCCGGGCACAAAATGTGATTGCTGTTTTTCAGTCACGATGATTTTTTGATTCACGGCCCCCGTCCACCCTCCTCTACTGGCGAGGGAATCCATTCCACCCACCATTCGAGATAGTCCCTCCAGCGCTGGCTGATAGGCCCTGGGCCGTAGTAATAAATGACGTCAAGCGGCCAGTGAATTGCGATCACGAAGTCTCTAAACGCACCATCGGGCAACTTATGGTTGACAATGAAGAGCGCTGGACCGGCACTAAGTACATATAGCGTCAGAGTCACGGCTGCAATCGCAATTGCTTTTCGATAGTTTGGACTGACCCGCTGAGCATCCATCGCGGCTATTCTCCAGGTGAGTACTCCAGAACACCGGCACGATACGTCGTCTGGCGGTTCAACACAATCGAGACTTGTCCAGGCTTGTTTCGTAGATTGGTTGACTCACTAACGACGCGCGCGGGTCTTATCGTAAGGGATACGATGATCAAGCAATTCCCGTTGAAGCGTCGGTTCGGCGCCGATACTATCACCTCGGAGAGGATCATCCACGATCATCGCAATGAAACATAGTTCGGCTGGCGTTCATGGGCTGGCAATGCGTCGTTCAAGATCTTAGACCATGACTTGCGGAAACCTTCACGGCCGAAACAGGAGATTGTCGGATGCCCACGGCGCGCGAGTGGTTCGAGGACTTCACCTCGGAAGAATTCAATTGGAGCGGGGATGTCTATGTTGAGTTTTGGTTCGCTCGGATGCGAGTTCATCTCGATAAGCTTCCACCCGGAGATTATTCGCCAGTGGATGGCCCCCCTGTGGATCGCCAGTTCGAAATCTTGGATGCGATCATCCAGTACCGGGCCGATTTCATGACTACGCTCGAACGCGCGTTGTTCCGTTACTACCAGGAATCCGCTTACGGCGAGGCCCTGATCGTCAGTGGTGGTGTGGACATCACCGACCGCGCGGCGCCCGAACTTCACTCCCCGGCGGAAATCTGGAAACTGATCCGAGCCCCACGTATCTCGATCCCCCGCCTTGAGGACGATTCGCACGACGTGCTGTTTCTGGTCATCATGAATTGCACGTGGAACATGGAGCACGGTGTGTGTGTTGTCGTACGCAATTGGGAAATTGCCGACGACGAAGTCGGTCAAATCGGCGAGTTCTACGATGTGTTCAGAAGATGACAATGTGGACTCCGCCACAGTCTTCAGGTGTTTTCTCCAAATCGACGAAGTCGGAGAGGTTTCCTGACATTGGTCAGGGCTCCTCAAATAGCATCCCACGGCGAGCATCTGTGGATGGCCTAGCAAGCGGTTCAACCCGACGTGTGCCGCGGTACGAGTTTTTTGGGGAGCAACGTCGCTCGCGCGGCACAACGTGGATTAACCTGGGCGCTAGTCCGTTGTCGTAGATGTCTTTTGTAGTGCTTCCACCATTGAGCTGTTTTGTCGGAATGAAAGTGAGTCCGGTAATGTCAAGTCGATACGTAATCCCCGCCATATTGCTCCTCGTCACCATAGTTCATCTGACACGAGGGCCGGCGAGTGCAGAGGAACCGAATGAGCCACGAAGCTATGGCATATCATCTACTAACAGTGGACCGATCTCTGCTCCAGTGACATATAAAGACTTGATGCTCATTGCGACGACCTCAGATGGGGTTGCAGCGATCGTATTTGGCGAGCGGGTAGAAAAAGGTACCAAGTACCAGTTCCGGTATTTGAAAAGCGGAGCAGTCGAAGAGCTTGTGGGTGAGGGATTGGTTTTCGAAAAGTACACGGACGGAAAGTATGACGGCGGTACTCTGACGATCAAGGCAGGTGCAATCCAAATCGGTTGGTCAAGGGGGGATGACAAGTGTGGTTGGATCTACTATGAGCCAGAAAAGATAAGGATTAACATCGCGTCCGCAGACCGGTTTGCCGACAGCAGGGAGGCCCAGCCTCCAGGCAGTCGGGTTGCGAAACTGGATTTGAAGCGTTTCATCAAACAGCCATAATTCCGGACATTCTGCAGATGTAAGAATCTCGGACGTAGCCATAGAATGCCTGTCCGTCACCTAACAGACGGTTCAACCCGATGTGCGCCGCGTTACAGGTGCGGTACATCCTGTCACCTGTGGGCACACGCGGGTTAACCAGAACTTTGGACCATTTCAGCGCCGTGCAATCAACAACAGCTCACTCTAGTTGTGCCATCCACTGAAGGAGATCTTGCCATGCGTCGTATATGGTTTGTCATAGCGCTCGTCACAATGATTGCCGGGCAGCTATTCGACCAGAAGGCATTCGCTCTGGGGATAGAAGAAAAGGGGAATGGGCCACTCAACGAATTCAACTACACGGAGTGGAAAGGGATCGTTCCGATCGTCAACGACACGACTCGAGTTTACCAAGTCTGGGTGAACGGGAACGAGTTCCTCTACTACCAGGGGACAACGAAGCAGTTGAATGCCGCCTTGATCAAATTCGCCAAGGTGGAGGTGAAGAATCATGTCGTCGCGCTGCGCCCGGGCCCCGTCGAGCAACGTTCATTCCACGACAAGACTCCGATTCCATTCAACTGGGAACTTCATCTCATCGGTGGTCTCACGAAGTCTAAGGCGACCAACGACATCGAAGACCTCGAGTGGCAAAAGGATCCCGTTCTGACGGTCTACATCGGCGGCGACATCGATCTGGGCAAACTCGAAATTCCCGAAGGCGTAACCCTGCGCGCCGCACCGGGCAAGAATCCAGAGGCAAGTATAAATGAGGCCGTGGGGAAAAAGATCAAGGACTTTGTGGAACGGCAGAAACACGAGACAAAGAAATAGAAGAGGCTCAACAAGGATCTGCAGGCGTTACCAATGTGAGTATCCGTGCAAGGGGGACAATGAATGGCTGACCTGACAAAGGTTCGATGTGTACTTGCGGTCCAGAACCTCGGTGTGTCGGTCGAGTACTACACGAGCGTGCTGGGGATGACGATCGACTTCACGCCACCCGGGTGGGCGTTCCTTTCACGCGGGGCATTCCGCGTGATGCTGGGGGAATGTGTGGACACTGTTCCAGCGCACGAGACGTCGGATCACTCCTACTATGTCTACGTCACGGTCGATGACATCGATGCGTTCTATCGCGAGGTGGTCGGGAACGGCGCGACGCTAATCCAACCGCTGGCTGACAAGCCGTGGAGGATGCGCGAGTTTGGAGTTCGGACTCCGGACGGACACCGACTCATGTTCGGCCAAGAACTCTGAAGCGGTCGGTGGCGTGACACTGCACTAGCGATTGTACCGGACGCGGCGCACACATGCTTTTCAGTCCAAATGGCACCACACCGATTGACCTGGGCTTTAGACGGCAATGGCACTCCCGAAACGAAATCGACGTAGCATCACTTGTGACGGCCGCACGTACCATTGGTGCTTTCCGCAGGGACGCGATTTTGACCACCGATCCAGCTATCAACTCATCATCCAAACTGCCGATGGCGATGGCCAACTTCTCAAAGTACTACAGCCCGCTTGGCAGATTGTGACGCCTGCATTTGTCGTTGCTACAATCAAGGAAGCACTTGAACGCGGGTGGCGTCCAGATGAGGCCTTAGCGCCACTGAGTTTGACTCTGACAGACGCCTAACAAGCGATTCAACCCGACATGGTGACGCGTGCGGGTTTGGGGGGTAATCAACGTCGCTCGCGCGGCACAACGCGGGTTAACCTAGGCGTTAGGCGGAACATACGGACCTATCTCCTCTCATCCCGAATGGACTCAACGATGAACAGGCCTGCCTCACTTCTCACACTTTTGTCCTGCCTTGCGATAGCCGTGTGCGCTTCCACGTTCGCTCAGTCCGCTTCCCCCAAAAGACCATCGCCCGATGACGCACTCACCGCGTTGCGAAAGCTCGCACTGTTGAAAGTCAGCTCATATCACGAGTACTTGCGGCAGGCATCACTGTTGGTTCCACCTGTCCTCGAAGACCAGGATTGGCATGCCATTCAGAGTATGCTGAGAAAAGGACCATATCCCCCGTTCGAAGCTTGGGACAATGGGGACGCGATTCACAGCTATCATAAGGTGAAAACGGAAGCGTTGATTTTCAATGAGAAGTACTCGTTGGATCTCTGCCTCTTGCTTTCTGCGGCGAATCTTAACAAAGGAAAGACACCGGCTCGTCCGGGGGCGATTTATCGAGCAAATATCGCCCTTGTCGCAGATATCAACGCACCTTACTCAGATGTTATTGCACAACAACGGTTCCCACTTGGCTCCGTTCTCGATGTGGTCCTTGGTCATGAACGCGTTAAGAAGGTGGGTAAAGAGTGGCCCTTGGTGAAACGAATATACGTACACTACGACTACATTTTCAACAAATGGGCTGAGCACAGCCCCACTGGTTTTCACGTCGATATCGAGTTCACCGCATCAAACGACAACAAGATTGCGGGAAAACGCATGTACTTCACGATCGAGAGTGGCCTTGACCCATTGCGATCGTTCTACAAAAAAGAACAATTAACGCAGGAATTCACATCTCAGGACACTCTTGGCGAAATCATTCATCGCGGTGGCAATGAATGGTGGCACGGAACGCCAGAAGTAGTCGAGGTAAACCAATGGAAGTATCTTGGAATCGGCAGGGGATTCAGACGTTTAGGTAGCATATCCGTGGACGCGCCGCCGAACAACGGTATGTAGGAGAAAAAGGGGACGCAGCTCTTTGTTTGTGAATCCGGCTTCGCCGGCCTCCCTCTGGATCTGGTCGTATGTTGCAAACTGAGCCGGACCGCAGATTGCGTAACCCAGTGCTCGTCCCCATATGGAGTTCCCTTGGCGACACTGCGACGAATTGATTCTACTTCCGACTCAGTTTGCGGTTGATTCACAAGTGACTCCCATTGCCTCGGGCGAGGAATCGGCCATGGACTCAGCAGCTTGTTGGTGGATGGATCTCCAGAAACTCTCATCCAGATGCTACTGAACTTTCAATCCTTGGCAGGTTGACAGAGCACCGCCCGCAACGGATTTCGTTCCACGTAACGCAGAAAAGCCAGTAGGTGCTCGCCTTTGGCAATCGGAAAAGCCTGAAATCGGCCGTGGTAAAGATGACCGGTCCCCTGAGTCTTGTAATGTGCATGCCACGGCATCGTATGTGTGTGCGTCGGCCAGCGGAACAAGCCTGACAACTGCTCATCGGTTCGAGGTCGAACGACAAAATGCCGGTGATTGGACATCACGCAGAAGGCCAAGATCGGCAGTGGCTCACGTTCAAACGTCTCCTCCAAAACACGTTCGAAGGCCACGTAATCCGCATCCTTCTCAAACAGCGGCAGACGGGCCAACCGGCCGTTATTCGTCCGATAGGTCTGAAACGTGGCGGTCCAATCGCGAGCACAATCTGACGATTTTAAGTGGTAATGGCAATTCGCAGTCTGGCAGAAATCTCTCCCAGGCAAATAGCAACGGCTCGTAAGCTCGGTACGTTTTCCACGGTAGGTAGCTTTCCCATTGAAGTGACATCGCTGGCCATGCACTCGCGACGTAAGCCACAAGCAACAGCAACCCGGCCAGCGTCCACCGGTGCCAATGGATTAAGCTTTGCCGTTTGTTCGTCGATTCCATTCCGAGAGTCCTGAATTCCGGCAGCGATTCAAAAGCCGCATAAAGACTCCGCGACGCTAACATATCGTTCGTAGAAGTGCCCGCAAACCTGCGGTCCGAGGCAGCGGTTGTAGCTCCACATCAGCCGACGGTAAATTGGAGTTGGCACACGGCGAGAGACCAAGATCAGGGGCCGATAAACGATGAGAACGGCGTTCCTGGAAATGTAACCATCGAACATCAATCGGCATGCGGGGCCGAAGCTCAACGGGTAGGCCGAGACAACGACCAGAGAAATCACCAGCCACGAGAGCCAGTGGAATGGTTTTCGCGTTTCTTCCATGATAGCGGTTCCTGCGGGGTGACTTTGCGAACACCGGCACGATACACGAGCTGACGGTTCGCTGCAAATGGTGTCTGGGCCGTGCTACAGAATCCAACGACCCATTTCCACCCGTTTAAGAGAACAATACCGATTTCTCACAGGACTTGATGGTGCACAATCAGTGCGCCTTGTTGGAGCCGCGAAAGACGTTCGACGTGGAGAAAACCACGGGCGAGACTACTTTCTCAGCAAACATAACTTCCCGGATTCCCTGCAGAGGTGCAGCACGCTGATCGCTGGGCGTGCGTCTGGGGCTCTTCTCGACAACGGTCGCGGATCGGTTGACCGCCGCGGAGATTACAGTGGCCTTTGTGAAGCATGCAATCGACGTCGTACGGGAAGAACCGAAAGGAGACTGCCACGTTGTGCGTGGCGGTCTCCCTTTCGTGCCGGATCTTAGGTTGCAGGGACTGAGGTAATTTAGGCGCCAGCCGGAAGGGTGTCGATCAAGCGAGTCGCGACGTTGCTGTCCAGACCGCTGACATTCGTCAATTGCATTTCCCGTCAATGCGGCCCGGTACGCTGCAAAACCCGCTGTCGTGGCACCGAACTGAGCCCAGAGCGAACGCCAGGCTGTTGGAACGCGGTCACTTTAAGACGGACATCCGAGACCTCGGCAGTGCCTATCGGTCTTTCGATCTGGTCAAACAACCATTCAATAAGAGCCTGCTGTTCTCCCTGTGTCATCACTACGGGAAAGTTCACGCCTTCATAGGTTAGCGAGTCAACTCGTGAAGGGGCGAATGCCAGCATTTCGGCCTGAGTGTGCTGTGCAAACGCCGGGGCGCCAGGACGATCTCCTCGGCCGACGAGTTTCCAGAAATCCACGGTCCCCACCGTATCACAAACCAGATGGATACGCGGTTCCGGACGGCGATTGAGTACGTTGTGCTGACGCCAGGTATCAAAAATCCAACATTCACCGGCGGGCATGTTGACGGTGGTCTGGCCGCAGATAAAGTCGACTTCAGGATACGTAATAACAGGGATATGCACCCGTGTGCGGTTCACCCAGTAGTAGTTGATATCCGTGTGCAGCGTGGCTTCGCCGTTCCCTTCAATTCGCATGAGACGCGTACGTCCAATGACCGTTTTCAATGCTGCCAGCACCTGATAAACGTAAGGGCAGCGTTGCAAATGGGGCGTCGGCAACATTGGCCCGCGGACATCGTCATTGAGCGGATCACCTCCCGCAGCAACCAATGGCAACGCGGAATTTCCGGCGTGACCCTGAGGATGTTTTCGCCAATCGCTCTCAGGAATCGCTGTGATTTCGGCTGCTAATCGTCGCGAATCAAAACGCAACGGCAGCCGCACAAACTCCGCATCAAGTTCCATATTTCGCACCGGGGCCTGCAGTAGGTGAGTTCACGCTCGCGCTCAGTTCGCTTCACAGCTGACGTGCAACAAGCCATCGGAAGAAAACATCTCGTCGCTGGAAAAAACCTCAGGTATCCTAATTCATAGGTGGGGGAATTTCGACAGTCGCCCCGGCACGTGCCTCTGAGACCGAGTTGAAAATTGGAGAACATGACGAAGCCAAGCGCGGATTCGTCCTGCTCCGCCGTCGCGGGGGCGTGGAATGCACCTGTGGTTGATTCAGCCGCTTTCGCCGCTGGTCTTGAGGCAACAGACGGCCGTCCGAGAGTTTTAGTAACTGACCTTGGCTCGCGTTCCTCGGCCTGCGACTGCCCCAAATAACACCCCCAAGTTCATGACAGGTTCTCGGTTTGAGGTATCATCATACAATCACTCTCGCGGCACACGCGGGTTAACCTGGGCGCTAGGTCTTTCCTCGAAATGAAGCATCCCTTACGACGTACGAATTCGACCTCCTTGACGGACGACGAACTGATCCTATTCGACTGCCTCTACAACACGGGGAGTTGGTTTCGCCCATTGGGGCGTGAGACATTTGAAGAAAGATGGAATTTCGACTCCCATCAACTGGATGACAAAGCTTTGCTTGAAACGCTGGATCGACTGGTCCATTCACAGCGGTTGGAATTCATTCACAAGGACGATCGCGATTGGTATTTTTTGACCATGAAGGGCGGGCAAGAATGGGAGGCTGAAAGATTGCCATCATGGGAGCGATTTGTGAGGGCTATTAGCTATTCACCGTCACCCGATATTTATAACGTATCAATCAGTGCGGCAAACCCATCCATTCGAGATCAATTTTGGGACATCGGTCAAGCAGTCGGCATGTTTACTTATGCCGGTGGACCAATCAAAAAGGAGACCGTCTTTGACGTCCCACTGAGCCGATGGAAGGTCTTCCCAGAAATGTTTACTTTGACCGCGCCAGTCAACAGCATGTGGAGTATGCGAACTGATTGGCGCGAATACGAGCGCCTGCGAACGTGGTGGAAAACCATTCCAGAGCTCAACTCACTTTGGGAAGTATTGACCTAACAAGCGATTCAATTCGACGGGCGTTTCTCGCAATGATGCGGCGAACCACACAGATCCAACGTCATCGCGAGCAAAATTGCCAGGAGGGTTGCCCATGAGACAGGTAAAACTCGTCGCGCCCTGCATAATAACAGGTTCCATTGGCTACACGCTCACCGTGCTGCCCTTAGGCCTATTCCTGCCTACCGATTATCCACAGATGCCGGGCGATGGCTATCGGGTGCTGGTCAAGGCGTTCTGCGGAACGCTAGTCGGATGGCTGTGTGCACGAGATTGCTACCGGAACCAATCTCGTGAGGAGCGGTGAGACAAACAAGTTGATTGTCGCTGGGGGGCCTAAGTCGGTCACAGCAACCTGAGTCCACAAGAGTCATTCCGTAGCGTGCGCGCCATCAACTAATTACCGATCATTCAATTCAGGCAATAGACACTCCGATCGATCTCTGGCCGCGATGCCACTGGACCGAGGAGAAAACATGCCGCATGATGCGAACATGCCTCTGGTTGCCCCTGGCTGCAAAGCAACTTCCCCCCAACGCGCTCATCAACATTGAGAAAATTGCAGGGGCATTTCATGCCGCTAATCCAAGTTGAATTGTCAACGAGGTCTCCGCCGTTTTTCAAGCCCCTGAACCAGGAGATCGAGGCCGAATTCAAACGCCTCGGTCGCACTGGGCACCTCAGCCTCGGCCTTCGCGGAACGGGGCACTTTGACAGCGACTTTCTCGCTCTTTGAGTGGTGTTCCGGATCTTCCGCGTCCTGGCTCAAACGCGCCTGTTCTTCCAGCACACAGCCGATGGTGAATTGGCTGGTCGCATACAGCGCCATACCAGCCTCGTGCTCGGTAAACCCGGCCCGAACCAAGTATCCAATTTTGGCGAATATGCGATCCACTTCGGACGCCGTAGGTCTAGTCCCGGCGTGCAGCCTCGCACCATCTCGGTGAGCAAGAAGCGCGTTTCGAAAGCTGCGAGCATTATTGAGGATGAAGTCTCGCCAATCATCCACGCGCTCCGGCGGAGAATGGAGATGATGGCGGACGAGAACCGCGGCCGACATTTCGTTGAGCAATTCAGATTTATTTTTGAAGTGCCAGTAAAGCGAAGCGGACTCTACGCCGAGCCGTTGTGCGAGTCGCCGTGTCGATACCCCATCAAGCCCGGTCTCATCGAGCAGGCCGAGCGCCTCGTCAATGACCTCATTTCGTTTGATCCTAGTCATTTTCACAATGTATCGCCTCCTTACGCGTGATCCTAGTCAGCTTGACAGTCTATCAGTGATAGATTACTTTTCCAGAAAAACTATCACTGATAGTTTTTCGCCAATGAACCCCTCGATAATGGATTGGAGGTTTGGTTTATGAAAAGTGAAATAGGTGTCGTGGCTGCAGGTGTCCCACTGAAAGTCCTCATCTGCGGCGGCGGTTGTGCTGGGCCAGCCCTGGCCTTCTGGCTCGCCCGTAGCGGCCACCGAGTCGTTGTCGTCGAACGGTTCCCAGATCTCAGGGCTTCCGGCGCACAAATTGATCTTCGCGCACAAGGCATCGAGGTCGTCAAGCGCATGGAACTAGACGATGCCATCCGCAGCAAGCTGGTCGATGAAGCAGGCGTCTCCTTTGTGGACTCTCAAGCCAATACTGTCGGGACCATTATGGCCAATAAGCAAGGCAAGGGAGCGCAGTCGTTAACCTCCGAATACGAGATCATGCGAGGAGATCTTGTGCGGATACTCCACGATGCAACAAAGGACAATGTCGAGTACATCTTTGGCAAAACCATCGAACGCTTCGAACAAGACGAACGCCAGGTCGTCGCCCACTTCTCTGACGGCTCATCCGACACATTCGACCTGTTGGTCGGAGCAGACGGTCAGGGATCGCGCATTCGGAAAGAACTTCTGCCATCTGACTCTCCAGATCCGTATCGCCGACTGGGGCTATATATGGCTTACTGGTTCATCCCCCGCATCGAGACGGATGATAACTTTTGTAGATCGTATCTCAGCGTTGGCGGCCGAATGATTATGCGTCGAAGTCATAACCCGACAGAAACTCAGGTCTATTTTACGCTTAGAGATAATTCGAGTGAATTATCGAGTTTATACAGAGCCCCGATTGAGCAGCAAAAAGAGTTTTGGACTCAAAGATACCGTGGAGCAGGATGGCAGACCGATCGGTTCCTGGAAGGGATGAAAACGACCGAAAACTTTTACTGTCAGGAGGTCGTTCAGGTGCGCATAAACACCTGGTATCAGGGGCGCGTCGTACTCTTGGGTGATGCCGCATACTGCCCGTCTCCATTCAGCGGTATGGGGACCACGAGTGCTTTAGTCGGTGCCTACGTCCTGGCCGGCGAGATCAACCGCAATACGGAAAATCTGCCTGACGCCTTTGCAAACTACGACAAGACCCTACGGCCGTTCGTGAATGAGATCCAAAATGTGAATCCATTCTTACTGCGTTTGGCCCTTCCCGACACGCAGTGGGGAATTGCTGTGGTCCATTTCGTGGTTCGATTGCTTTGCTTCTTTCGCATCCCCGAACTCATCGCAAGGTACTCCAAAGCGGAAAAGGGCGGCTGGAAACTACCAGAATACCCCTAGTCGATCCTATCATCGTCAGGCACAGCCCCTGACCAACCTAGCTGACACCGGTCTCTTTGGAATCATGAAAGAGTCGAGTTATTAAGACTGTAAAGGGATAAGCATGCAACAAACACCTGAAGGCCTGCGACAGCAGGCAGAAACTCAGCTGGAAATCAACAACTTTGCAGCAGCACGCGAGCTATTTATCGACGCAGCTAAGCGGTTTGCGCCGAGTCAAGGGCTTCTCGCAAATCTTTCGGTAGCGGAAGATGAATTACGGCTTCAAGTTCGCCGCGAGATCCGTGCTTGCCATCCAGATTCTTTTGAGAGTTGCATTAGTGAGT
The DNA here is from genome assembly GCA_040386595.1 of Planctomycetota bacterium. Lineage (GTDB taxonomy): Bacteria > Planctomycetota > Planctomycetia > Planctomycetales > Planctomycetaceae > JAKFVC01. The sequence continues at coordinate 37,434 of JAZKFE010000330.1, forward strand.
TGCAGTCGCTGATCAGTGTGGGACGTGCAGAACGCGCAATGATTCTCGCGTCTGAACTCGTATCGAGTTCGACATCGGAATCGCAATTGATCGTCGCTCATCTGATGAGGTTCCGAGCATCGGTCAGAACTCGGATATTAGAAACAGCGATCGAAGATTTTACGTATCTTTGGGCTGCAGGTGAAATTCATGAAGGCGCACGACGATTTCGATATGGATTGCTAAAATCGCTTGCAGCGGTCGATGAATCGACAGCATGCAATATCATGCAACAGTTGTCACTCATACCAGACCTTCCTGAAAGCGTATCCCTGTTCTTGCGTGCAAAGACTGAAGAACTCAGATGCCTTCAGAGCGCACGTGATGTATTTATAAAATCTGTGGAGCAACCTCGCACGACAGATTCTCACGAAATCGGAGTGGATGACTCACGAAATGAGTGATCCTGCGGCTTACGACAGAGGAACCCGAAGATGGTCTGTATCAACTGTGGAAGCGACAGGCTGATTCCGATTTTGATGGGCCAGCCAAACTCGCAAGCCTGGAATGCGATGATGCGCGGCCTGGTTTGCTCGGGGGGCTCTATTGTTTGCGGCCCCGAACGTTATTGGCGTTGCATCGACTGTTGCGAGCGAACAATTGCCGACGATGAAGAGTCCTATAGAAATGCGGTTCAGAAAGCCATCGACGCGAGCCAGGAAGCAGTGGATTCGGAAATGGTGGATGCAGTACGTGGACTTCAAATGGCTCAGCGGATGGTGTACCTGTTTGTAATGTCAGGAGTCAAATCCGTTAAAATCGTCGAAGCGACACCACAGAATTTAGTATTCGGAATGATCGACGGTGAATGGGCAGAGTATGATTGGGAAAATATCGAGTATTTTCCGGAAATGCGAATCGCCTTTCGTCATCAGATGATGCCGTCTCAAACCATTTTCAATCGGCAGCCGTTAATTGTTTCAGTCCGCGAATTGAACGACACGGAGCACGGACTCCTATTTGAAATGAATGCTCCCGAATAGACTTACCCGAATTGAGTCGAGAAAAGGGGACAAATCTCAACGTCGTACGGCGCGTTAGGTGTTTCACGCGAGATTCGACAATCGAATTCGGGGAGGCACTGAACCGGAGTCGGAACGTCCGATGGGTGGGGGACGTCCCGACGAATCGAACCGGCAAATTTCTCACATCCGGATCTCGACGACATAAAGTTCCCTTTATTCCATCTCGATTGATCGACCGATAACGATCGCCGAGTTCGCCATCTAAGATGGTTGTCCTCCTCGCGGGCAGCGGGATTCCACCACATTCGCTAAATGAGATTCCCAGATGGAAGTTAGAACCATGCTTGAACCTGGTGATGAAATATTTTGGCAAACCTATGAATACGCTTTGTTAAAAAATGCGTTGTCCGGGGGCATGTTAATGCTTCTGCACATTAGAACCCGTTCAGCATCGTGCTTTGACGACACTGAACGATTCGATGAGATTTGTAAGAATATGATTGCCCATGGACGCCCGTTAGAGGATGTCGAGCAGCAACGACAGGAACTTGCTGCTGAAGGCACTGTTCCTGTCAGACATCGAGATATCCTGGAGCGACTTTTAGAGCGTTCGGTGAAGCCTAGGGATGTGAATCCGATATGGCAGGAAGCCTGCCATCGGCGAGACCTGATTCTGGAAGAAACCTGGAAAGAACACGCTTCGAAGCTGGCGCGTCTCGGCAATTGCGTCACTCCAGAAATCGAATCACAAGCACTGTATGACCTTCACCGCACCAGGCACCCGTTGCTTGCGGCACTACGTCGCGAGTATCTGGATCGTTTAAGTGGCCCGGATGAACAACCGCAACAGTGACGGGTGGCACATCCCTCTCGTGGGGTGATCCAGTGCTCTGTCAATCTTCGATTTGGAGGTTGGGGGCCACCGGTTCTCGAACCTGTGGGGGCGCAGCCACTTAAAGACCGACCTGAACTCGGGTTTGAATGATGCTCCTGATGTGCTCGCTTCGCTCACTCAAAGCCGAGAACCTGAGTGCCCCCCCTACGCATGACAAAGTTGCGGCTGAGTGCCACGACCTCTGTTTTGTGGCATTTAAACCAGTGCCCCACTGCCTCCCCCGCGGGTCCGTCAAAGCCGCCTCACCGGCTCTGCCATGGATGACAGGTGTCACCCTGCGATTGACAGTGTACACTTCGTTTTGTAGATTGCGTCTTCTGTTCATCTGTTTGGTGAAACCAATTCACCTTGATGTCAATGATCTTAATAGCGAGGTAGATCATGCAGTGGGTTCAACTGTTCGCCAACGTGGAGAGCAATCCAGTTCTAGCTCGAGGCCGTGGTCTTGGTCGACTAATTGAAGGATTGAGCAGCGGTGACCCGACCTCTTGGGCGATCACCGTTGGCGCCGTCGTCATCTTTGGTGGAATCGCCATCTACAAGCAGTTCAGCG
>JAZKFE010000331.1:0-19014 GCA_040386595.1 Planctomycetota bacterium
GATTCCACCTCGCTACTGCGAGCGCGTTCTGTTCGCGGAGCGAACAACGACTATGCCTGCGGCGTTTCAAATTCCAACTGTCTGGTTGAGGTGCTGGATTACAAATGTGACATTCGGGTTTTTTGTGCAGTTGCTATTTGAATCGTAGTGCTAGTTGCGAGTGTCGTGAAACGCCAACGAGTTGCTCGATTCTTCCTGATTCGTAATCCGAAGTGCTTGCCTGAGGTTTAGTCCCTCTCAAGAATTCGTCAGTGGGCCGTAATGTGAGGACTGCGCTGTCAGTTGTCGCAAATTTTGTTTTTTTATTTATTGTGCGTGAGAAGGAAACTGGTCATGGTTCGTAGACATCGCCGGATCGGCTTTACGCTGATCGAACTGCTGGTTGTGATTGCGATTATCGCCGTATTGATCGCGCTATTGCTGCCCGCCGTGCAGCAGGCTCGCGAGGCGGCCCGTCGCAGTCAGTGCAACAACAATCTCAAGCAAATGGGATTGGCTCTGCACAATTATCATGACGTTTACAACGCGTTGCCGTTTGGTGTTCGCTATGGGAATGGCTGGGGCATGTCGTTCTGGATCTCGATTTTGCCGTACATCGAACAAGGCCCGCTCTATAACAAGATCAATTGGAATGCGACCAACGGCACCGGCTTCGTGAACAGCAATAACGAAAACTCACCCTTTTTTGCCGGAATCACGATTCCCCTGGGGATTTGTCCTTCCAGCCCCTGTCCCACGACATTTGCGGGTGGCGGCGGTAACTACTTCATTGCCTCGTACGCAGGAATTTCCGGGGCGGCTCAGGGCACCAGCACTGTCATCGAGACTGGCTCTTATGGGATTGTGTCGAGCAGTGGGGCGATGATTCCGAACGGAAAAGTGAATTTCCGCGATTTTACCGATGGGACTTCGAATACCGCTTTGGTGGGTGAGCAATCGGACTGGGGCAAGAACGCCGGCGTGAATACCGACATTCGCAGCGGTGCCATCCATAGCAGCTGGATGGGCTGCAGTCTTCCCGGTTATCCCGGAAACGGTGGCTGGACGGGTAACGATAATCGAACTCCTGCCATCACCACCGTACGGTATCAGATCAATACCAAAGATTTGACGAACGGTCAGTACGGAAATATCACCGCTCCGTCCAGTGGCATCTTGACCGACATGAATACCAATAAGCCGATTCAGTCGATTCATGCCGGTGGGGCGTTCGTTCTCTTGGGGGACGGCCACACCAAATTCTTGTCGGCCTCGACAGACTTCCTGTCAATCGTCACGCCGCTGATGATGAAGGCCGATGGAATGGTTCTGGGAGATTTCTAATTTCGGATTTCCGAGCTACGGCTTTGATCTTCTGAAGGCACGGGAAACTGGTTTCTCGTGCCTTTTGAGATTCTGTCGGATATTATGAATCGACGGGACTCAGACGAGATTCGCCCCTCGGGGACGTTTCGCCTGGTCCGTGCGTGGCTTTGGGCACGCACACACTCAATAGTTTGGCGCTCGAAATTGGAGAGTTATTGTGAGTATTCGTCGTTTGACATTGGCCGGTGCTTCGGCTTTGTGCTTGATGGTCGTAACGTTGGCTGGGTGTGGAGGGGAAGATCCGAATGCCCCCAAACCCGCCATTACAGGGAATGTCAGCGGCAAGGTGACCTATAAAGGTGCAGGCGTCACCGAGGGGCAGGTCGTCTTCACGAATTTGAAATTGCGGACAGACGTGGTCGGAGAACTGGGGGCTGAAGGGGCTTTCAAGGCGACGAATTTGCCCGAAGGCGACTATACCGTCCGCGTCACGCCGCTGCCGGTGAAGCCGTCCATGGACCCCAAGGTCCCGACACCCAAGCCGGCTGACCCCGCCAATATTCCGAAGAAGTACCGTGTCGCACAGAGCAGTGGTTTGAAGACGACCATTAAGAATGGCGAAAACACCTTCGATATCACGCTGGAATAGTGAGAACTGGTTTGACCGATGCCTCACCGGGCGTCAGGTTGACCGCGACCGTCTCGAATCCTGCCGTCGCCATGAGCTTTTTGTCGCTCACGGCGACGGCTTTTTTATTGAGTTCTCACGGTCTGTGCCTATCAACAATGCCTCCCCTCGCCCCGGAAATACCGGGGCGAGGGGAGATCTGTCAGCCGTTTCGAGCGTGGCCTAACATTTGACGGCTGCTCTTCGTCATTCGACATTTCTCCCCCCTGGGATTGGCTTGACGCCGCTGCGTTCACCGTGCGACACTGGAAGTTCGGAAATTGCGTGGGATAACGACCGCGCTGTCTCGCGTGTGTCGGCTTCCCTTCAACTTCGTTCGCTCTCTTCATGTGGCACTGATCGGTGTCGATCGAAGAGCGTTGTGGCCGTTGTGGATCGCTCGATCAACGTCGCCCGGTAATTTCGTCGAACATCGTCCTATCACATCGTTCAGACCTAAGGACTGCGTCCACCATGCAGGCGACACAAGCCGTGGGTATCGATCTGGGAACCACTTATTCCTGCATCGCTGCACTCAATGAACACGGGGAACCCATTTCTGTTCCTAACCCCGAAGGGGAGCTGTCGACTCCGTCGGTTGTGTTTTTCGATCATGGTGAGGAAGTCGTGGGGGTAGAAGCGCTACGGAATGCCGTGGCGAAGCCTGATCGCGTCGTCCAGAACGCCAAGCGGTACATGGGCGATCCCAAGAAGAAATGGACGATTGGCGGCAAGAGCTACTCGCCGACAGATATTTCAGCCATCATTCTGCGGCAACTGCTGTCCAATGCGGAGAAGCAGTTCGGCAAGATCACTCAGGCGGTGATTACCGTCCCCGCGCAGTTCAGCGACGCGCAACGCGCCGCGACGGCAGACGCGGGACGCAAGGCCGGGTTGAAGCAGATTGATATCATCAACGAACCCGTGGCCGCGTCGCTATGCTATGTGCTCGGGATGGAAGGCATCTGGTTTACCGAACTGGCGAACGAGCAGACGATCCTGGTTTATGACTTGGGCGGTGGTACGTTTGACCTGTCTTTGGTGCGGTACAAGCAGGACGAAGTCCGGGTCATTGCGAGCACCGGCGACTTGCATCTGGGCGGCATCGACTTCAACCAGACGTTGCTGGACGACACGGCCGATCGCTTCACCAAGGATTTTGCGTCAGACCCTCGCGACAACCCCGAGAGCCTGCAGTATCTCTCGTGGGAGGTCGAGCAGACGAAACGCAGTCTGACGGTGCGTCCGCGGACCACCATCAATGTGCAACATGGCGGGAACCGCAAGTCGTATCAGGTGGAACTGGCCAGATTTAACGAATTGACGTCGCCTCTGGTTTTGCGGACCGAAGATATCACCAAGAAGCTGCTGAAGGATAATAAACTCGGCTGGGCCAAGGTCGATGTGGTGCTGATGACGGGTGGATCGTCTCGAATGCCAATGATTCGAGATATGTTGAAACGTCTCAGCGGCCGCACGATTAATACTTCGTTATCTCCCGATCAGTCGATCGCCCATGGGGCCACGTACTACGCCGGCATGCTGCTGAGCAAGAGCGAGTTTGTGAAGTCGATTTTGTCGGTGGAAGTGGCTGCGAGACTGAAAAAAGTCCAGCAGAAGAGCGTGACGGCTCGCGGTCTGGGGATCTTGATTCGCGACGTCAAAACCAATTCTCGCGTTCCGCACTACTTGATTCAGGCCAATTCGCCGTTGCCCGCCTCGGCGACACAGACTTTCGGCACTGTGATTGAGAACCAGAAACGAGTCCATCTGCATATCGTCGAGAGTGGTGCGCGGCCCGAGCTGCCGTATGTTGAACTGGGAAATTGCGTGATCGAGAATCTGCCCCCGAATTTAAAACGGGATGCGGAGATTGCGGTGACGATTCGCTATGACGAAAGTGCCCGCGTGCATGTTTCGGCGAAAGATGTGACCAGCGGCAAAGAAGCGACGACCGTGTTAACGCGCGCTGAGAACTTGCGGTCGCAGGAAATCGAGGCCGAGGCTGATTCGGACGACGATTTGCGGATTGAACTGGGGCCCGAGCAAATTGCCAATTCGGCTGAGCAGACGATGATTCAGAAGTCACGTCCGCTGGTTAATTCCAAGCCCTCGATTAAGCCGGCGGAATCTCCTCAAAAGCCCGTTCCCCGGCCGATTTCGAGTCCGAAGCCCCCTTCCCGGGAATTGGATTTGGACCGTGCCGATATTCCGGTGGCGCTGTGTAATAAGTGCGGTGAAGTGTTGAATGCCCGCGGGGTGTGTCCCGAATGTGGAGTCAGTCCGGCTCCTGAGCGACCGGTTCCGCAGCCGGCACCCAGTGGTTCAAAGCTAGGAGTGAAACCTGGGGCAGCCGCTCCCAGCCGGCCCATGCCACCCCCTTCCAGACCGGCATCTGCAGGTGGCAAGCCAGGGGCTCCAAAGCCGATGGACGACGATGATATCATCGACTTGTTCTCGGAAAACGAGGCCCCCTACGAGATCCGAAAGCCCGCGCCCAAGCCGACCCCCACGTCGACCTCGAAACCCACTCCGAAACCGGCTCCGCGGCCCGTTCCTCCTCCCGCCACGGGCTCGCGCCCCACGGTGAAGCCGCCTCCAGCCCCGCAGCCGAAGAAGCGCCCTGGGCCCCCGTTGGACGATTGATCCGCGTTTCATTAGGATGCGTTGATGGGTAAGTCACAGAGGGCCGCCGATGAATGGCGGTTCTTGTGCCGCGATCCTCAAAGCGGGATCGAGGAGCACGATCTCCCCTCGCCTCGGTATTTCCGGGGAGAGGGGCAGGGAGTGAGGGGTTTTCCTGGAGACCTCACATGGCTCGAGTCGGTGTAAGGAAACTCCTGGCCGAAAAGTCTGAAAAACAAGGGAATCGTGGGGCGTGTCATTCCCCTCACCCCCAACCCCTCTCCCCGGAAATACTGGGGCGAGGGGAGATGAATTCGCCGTTTCCAGCGCGGTCCAACATTTGATGGCTGCGCCTGTCGCAGAGGTCTCTGTTGATGTGAGCTTGTGCGTGGGCGAGATGGATAGGAACATGCGTCCCTGAGTGGAGCTTTTTTCTCCAATTCTTCGCTTTGTTCCTCGTCACAACAGGTGTTTGCAATCGGTAAATTCGTTGTGACTAGGCTGGCTGCGTGATTTGGAAAAAATGTCGCGGTCCGGTAGGGGTGCGGACTCTCCCTTTCCACAATCTGGCAGAGCGAATACACTTTCAGCATCCACGAGAAACGTGCCGGGCGCAGTTTTTGAGGTGCGCGTTGGCGGGTCTGTTTCAGGTTCTTCCACGTGACGGTCAAGAAAGTTCTTGGGTCGCGGTGGCGAGAGTCTGTCCTGAGCCCCACGGACATCAAGTGAGCGCTATCATTGCTGCTGAGACAATTGGTGGTTTAACCGGTGGGACCTTGTCAGGTCTTTCTGCCAGCGACTGCCGATAGTTGTACCTGACACACCCTTCAATGAGACTCTTTAATCACAGGGTACCTTGTGATTGTCCCATTGCGGGCTGCGTGAAGAAGAACTGTGGGTTGTGATTTCGAGTGGATGAATGAAATTGTGAGATTTCCCTTCGACCCATGGTGAAGTGGACGACACCGTCCCTCTGGGCAGTGCCACGACTGCGTCAGTCGTGAAGAGCCGGAGCGGTGATATAAAAGATTTTAGGCTGGAGAGTATCCGACACATGCAACGCGAACATACCGTAACACCAGCGGTGGATGTTGATCCTGGCGAAACCCAAGAATGGCTCGATTCGCTGGAGGACGTGTTGCGCCGTCTGGGACCGGCGCGAGTGAACCAATTGTTGAATGCTTTGCAAGAGAAAGCATACCGCGAAGGGGTGACCATGCCCTTCTCGGCCAACACTCCTTATATCAATACGATTCCCACCGACCAGCAACCGCGCTACCCCGGGAATCACGAGCTCGAATGGCGCATCCGCAGTGCGGTCCGCTGGAACGCCATGGCGATGGTGGCTCGTATCAACAATAAGATGTCCTACGGGGCGGTCGGCGGGCACATTTCCACGTTTGCCTCGTCCGCGACGTTGTATGAAGTGGGCTTCAACCACTTCTTCAACGCCCCCAGCGAGGATCATCCTGGCGACTTCGTCTACTTCCAGGGACATGCTTCACCGGGCATGTATTCCCGTGCGTTTTTGGAAGGTCGTCTCAGCGAAACCAAGCTCAATAACTTCCGTCAGGAGCTGGCTCCGGGCGGTGGTCTGAGTTCGTATCCGCACCCGTGGCTGATGCCTGATTTCTGGCAGTTCCCGACCGTCTCGATGGGGCTGGGGCCAATCGGCGCGATCTACCATGCCCGATTCCTGCGGTACATGCACAATCGCGGTATCAAGGATACGTCCAAGTCGAAGGTCTGGGCGTTCCTGGGTGACGGCGAGTGTGATGAACCCGAATCACTCGGCGCGATCACCCTGGGCTCACGCGAGAAGCTCGACAACTTGATCTTCGTCATCAACTGCAACTTGCAACGGCTCGATGGGCCAGTGCGCGGTAACGGCAAGATCATTCAAGAGCTGGAAGCGGCCTTCCGTGGTGCCGGCTGGAACGTCATCAAGGTCGTCTGGGGCAGTGACTGGGATCCGTTGCTGGCCAAGGATGAGAATGGTGCGCTCGTGCGACGCATGGGTGAAGTCATCGACGGCCAGTACCAGAAGTATGTCACGACCGATGGTGCCTACATCCGTGAAAACTTCTTCGGCGTCGATCCCGAGTTGCAGCAACTGGTCGAGCATTTGTCTGACGACCAGCTCAAGAGGTTGCGCCGTGGTGGACATGACCCCGAGAAAGTGTACGCGGCCTATAAGGCAGCGGTCGAGTTCAAGGGAGCCCCGACGGTCATTCTGGCGAAGACCATTAAGGGTTATGGTCTGGGTGAAAGTGGCGAAGGTCGTATGACCGCCCACAACCAGAAACATCGCAATGAACAGGAATTTCGCGATTTCCGTTCGCGATTCGGGATTCCGATTTCCGACGAAGACCTGGTTGATACTCCCTTCTACAAGTTCCCGGAAGACAGTGCGGAAAACAAATATCTGCACGAACGTCGTAAAGCCTTGGGAGGCTACCTGCCTTCACGGCGAACTGAGTATCCGAAGCTGAAGGCTCCAACGACAGAAGTGATGCTGGACGCCGTCAAGAAAGGTGGCTCAGGATCAACGACAATGGCGTTGTTGCGCCTCCTGAACACGCTGCTGAAGGACAAGGATATTGGCAAGTTTGTCGTGCCGATCATTCCAGACGAAGCGCGGACATTCGGCTTTGAATCGCTGTTTGGGAACTACGGTATCTATGCGCAATTCGGCCAAATGTACGAGCCGGTTGACAAGAAGAGCGAAGGCACTGTGATGTACTATCGCGAAGCCCGCGATGGTCAAGTGCTGGAAGAAGGCATCAACGAAGCGGGATCGATGGCTTCGTTCGTCGCTGCCGGTACCGCTCACGCCAATCATGGCGTGCCGATGATTCCGATTTACGTGTACTACTCCATGTTTGGTTTCCAACGTGTTGGTGACCAAATCTGGTTGGCAGCGGACTCTCGCGTTAAAGGCTTCCTGATCGGTGGTACCGCCGGCCGGACGACGCTGAACGGCGAAGGCCTGCAACACGAAGATGGGCACAGCCATCTGGTCGCGACGACGGTTCCGAACATCGTCGCTTATGACCCGGCGTTTGCCTATGAACTCGCCGTGATCATGCAGGACGGTATCCGCCGGATGTATCAGGAAGACGAAGCGGTCTTCTACTACATCACCGTCTATAACGACGACTACGACATGGCCCCCATCCCACAACGGGAAGGAATTATCGAAGGCATTCGCAAGGGAATGTACAAGTTCTCCAGCGTGGATGTCGCGGGTTCGAAGGTGGGGGCCCGTCCCCAATTGTTCGGCAGTGGCCCGATCCTACGCCACGTGGTGAAGGCTCAAGAAGTTCTGGCCGAGAAATACGGCGTTGCGACTGACGTCTGGAGCATCACCAGCTACAAAGAACTCCGTCGTGAGGGACTGGAGACCGAACGCTGGAACCTGTTGCACCCCGACCAGCCCGAGAAGACGTGCTTCGTCCAAACCGAGCTGGCGAAAGAAGCGGGACCGTTCATCGCGTCCAGCGACTACATGCGATTGGTGCCCGAGCAGATTGCTCAGTGGATTCCGGGTCGTTACATCGTCCTGGGGACCGACGGATTCGGCCGTAGCGACAGCCGTGAAGCGTTGCGTCGGCACTTCGAGATCGATACCGAACACGTCGTCTTCGCGACGCTGGTCGGGTTGCTCCGCGATGGCAAGATTGATGCCGCCACAGTCAAGCAGGCTGCTCAAGACTTGAACATCGATGCCGAGAAACTGAACCCGTTTAACGCTTAGAGTCTCGCGTTTTGTGTCGATCACTCCCCCCTGCTCCAGGGGGGCAGGGGTGGTGATAGTCTGCCGCCGCGCCGATTTCTTCTGCGACGTCCGGACAACTGACTTCCTGGTCCCCAGCAACTTCTCAGGACAATTGACCAGAAAATGCCAATCGAATTTAAACTCCCCGATCTGGGTGAAGGTATTAAGAGTGCTGACGTCGCCGGAATTTCCGTGAAGGAAGGCGATGTCATCGAACCCAACCAAAATGTTCTTGAGTTGGAAACGGATAAGGCTGTCGTGGAACTGCCTTGCCCCACTGGCGGCAAGCTGCTCAAGATCCACGTCAAGCAAGGTGGAACAGTCAAACCGGGGGACGTGTTATTCACACTCGAAGGGGCTGGAGCGGAAGCTCCCGCCGCTGCAAAACCCGCAGCTCCAGCACCTGCTGCCGCCAAGCCTGCCGCTCCGGCAGCAGCCCCGGCTGGCAAGCCTGCTGCCGCTGCTCCCGCCGCGGCTGGTGGTTCACAAACTTTCAACTGCCCCGACTTGGGCGAAGGCATCAAGAGTGCCGACGTTTCCAGTCTGGCGGTGAAGGTCGGTGACACGATCACTGCCGGCCAGAACGTGATGGAAGTCGAAACCGACAAGGCTGTTGTGGAATTGCCTTGTTCCATCGCTGGACAGGTGACTCAAGTCCATGTGCAGCCTGGCGCGACGATCAAGCCCGGTTCACCATTATTGACTCTGGCCACCAGTGGTTCTGCCGCTGCTGCCCCGGCACCTGCCGCCGCACCAGCAGCTCCCCAGGCGAGCGCCGCAGCCCCGGCAAAACCCGTTGCCCCGGTCGCCCCAGTTTCGCCCAGTTCAACACCTGCACCGTCTCCGACCGCAGCGGCCGTGACAGCATCTGTGGCTGATAAGGTCGCCCCGGCGCCGGCTGGCCCGGCGACGCGGCGGATGGCTCGTCAGTTGGGTGTTGACTTGCATCACGTCACCGGCAGTGGTCCCGGCGGCCGTATCACAATGGATGACGTCCAAGGGCACGTTAAGCAAATCATGCAGGGGAGCAAGACCATTCCGGGAGTTGCTCCTGCGAAGGCCGCTGCACCGGCATTGCCCGACTTCACTCAGTTTGGACCGTTGGAACGTAAGGCGATGAATCGCATTGCGAAGACTTCGGCCGCGAACCTCAGCTACGCCTGGCAGACCATTCCGCATGTCACGCAGAATGACCTCGCCGACGTGACGGAGCTGGAAGCGGGCCGCAAGCGTCACACGCAGAATCAGAAGTCGGGTGCCAAGATCACGATGACCGTGCTGGCCATCAAGGCGGTCGTCGCGGCTCTGAAGCAGTATCCGAACTTCAATTCGAGTCTCGATTCCAACACCGACGAGATCGTCCTCAAGCAGTACTACCACATCGGCGTGGCTGTCGACACCGAGTACGGTCTGGTGGTCCCCGTCATCCGTGACGCGAATCACAAGAGCATTCTGGAGATCGCCGCAGAGTTGGACGTTCTGGCCAAGAAGGCTCGTGAGCGGAAACTCAGCCCCAGCGATTTCCAAGGTGGCACGTTTACGATCACCAACTTGGGGGGCATCGGCGGCACGACGTTCTCACCGATTGTCAACTGGCCGGAAGTCGCCATCCTGGGGATGTCTCGAGCCAAGCAGCAAATGGTCGTCAACAACGGCGAACCCGAGGTCCGGCTCATGCTGCCGCTATCGCTGTCCTACGACCACCGAGTCGTCAACGGCGCCGACGCAGCCCGGTTCATCACAAAAGTCTCAGGCTTGCTGGCAGACCCCAGCCAGTTGTTGATTGAGAGCTAATTACGAAGAGTTTTTTAGCCACGGATTAACACAGATGAAACACGGATTGGATCATCGTTTGTTAATGTTCTCAATGAGCGTTTGCTCGCTTGTTGTCTGTGGCATAAGAAACTCACTGGAGACAAGATTTAACACGGCTTGGAATCTGTGATTTGAAAACTCTGAAATTCACGGAGCATTCACATGGCAGAACTGGCGCACCATGAGATCACGGAACAGATCATTGGTGCGGCCTATGAAGTCTATCACCACTTAGGGTATGGATTTCTGGAGAAGGTTTATGGACAAGCGATGTTGCTGGAGTTGAGTTTACGAGGTCTCTCAGCCGTCCGTGAAGATCCCATTCAGGTCAAATATAAAGGGATTGTGGTCGGAGAATACAAAGCCGACTTGCTCGTCGAAAAAAGCGTTATCGTTGAGCTCAAAATTGCCAAAGAATATCAAATCCAAGATGAGCCACAAATCTTGAATGAGTTGAAGGCGACAGAGATTAAGGTTGGCCTGCTGATCAACTTTGGCAAAACAAAAGTCGCCTTTAAACGATTTGTTTATTAAGAAATGAGTCAGCCGAAGTGTCGGCTACGGATTGCTGATGACAAAGCAGGAACAACCTGTCGCGTTCAATGTCGGGTTGGTTTTCTCTGAAAGCCTTGGCAACCGATGATCCAATCCGTGTTTCATCTGTGTTAATCCGTGGCAAAAAAACTCCTAAATCGTATTCACAAAGATATCAGGCGAACGCCGTGACTGGTTCTCGGCATTCGTGGCAGATCAAGACAGCATTCGAGGTTCAGTCATGGAAGCGGTATCAGGCGCGGGGAAGCATGTGGTGGTGATTGGTGGCGGGCCGGGGGGGTATCCGGCGGCTTTCCACGCGGCTGATCATGGTTATCGTGTGACCATTGTGAATGCCGAAGCCAAACTCGGTGGCGTCTGCTTGCACCGTGGTTGCATCCCCTCTAAGGCATTGTTGCACCTTGCCAAGCTGATTACCGAGACCAAGGACGCCGAGCATGCCGGTGTGAAGTTCGGTGCGCCGCAGATCGATCTGACGGCTGTGCGGAACTTTAAGAACAGTGTCATTGATAAGCTGTCAGACGGTGTCACGCAGCTCAACAAGGCCCGCAAGATCGAGCACATCACCGCCCGGGCCTCGTTCCTGGATTCGAAGACCCTCAAGCTGCATCAGGTGCCGGGATTGCCCGCACCTCCGTCAGAGACGCTGACGTTCGATCACGCGATCATCGCGACCGGTTCATCCCCGATCGTTCCGCCGCCGTTCCAGTTGGGCGACTCGCGGATTATGGACTCGACCGGTGCTTTAGAGCTGGCCGACATCCCCAAGAAATTGCTGGTGATTGGTGGCGGGTATATCGGCCTGGAAATGGGGTCGGTCTACGCGGCACTGGGCTCACAGGTCACCGTTGTTGAGCTCTTGTCGGGGCTCTTGATGGGGGCCGATCGGGACTTGGTACGACCGCTGCAGAAGCGTCTGCAAGGTTTGTTTACGGGGGGAATTTTCCTCAATACCAAGGTGGAAAGCCTGAAGGCGACGCCGCAAGGAATTGTGGCGAAATTGGCCGGTGAAGGGGTCACTCCCGAGCAGACGTTTGATCGCGTTCTGGTCTCGGTGGGACGTCGCCCGAACAGCCGAGATCTGGGGTTGGAAAACACCAAGGTGGAACTCGACGCCAAGGGTTTTGTGAAGATCGACAAACAACAGCGAACTAATGACCCGACGATCTCGGCGATTGGCGACGTTGCGGGCGAGCCGGGGCTGGCTCACAAGGCGACTCGCGAAGCCAAGATTGCGATTGAAGCACTCCTCGGTTTGCCGGCCGAGTTCGATAACATCGCGATCCCCGCCGTGGTCTTCACCGATCCGGAACTTGCCTGGTGCGGGTTGACCGAGATGCAGGCCCAGGCCGAAAACCGTGAGATCGTAGTCACGCGATTCCCGTGGGCGGCCTCCGGACGAGCTCAATCACTGGCACGCACGGAAGGGCTCACCAAGATTCTGTTCGATCCTAAAACCGAGCGCGTGCTGGGGGTAGGAATCGTCGGTGCGGGTGCTGGTGAGCTGATCGCGGAAGGTGTGATTGCGGTCGAAACGGCCATGGTCGCACGGGATCTCGCCGACAGCATTCACGCTCACCCGACGTTGTCGGAAACCTTGATGGAAGCGGCTGAAAGCCTGATCGGACAGGCCACTCACATGTATCGCCCCAAGCGGTAGGTGCCTCGGCGTTCAAGCGATGGTCGATATTTCGTGTGAATCACGAAGTGGTCGAAGATCGATTAGCCTGAAGTGCAAGCCAGGACATTTCTCATGAGCGACGGCCTCGTGGAGAAGAAATGTCCTGGCTTGTGCTTCAGGCTATTTTCATTGGCAATGCCCGATCTCTCTCTGCTGCCCTCCTCTCTGAACCACGTGTTCGCCGCAGTTTGACTCGACCTGACTTACATGCCTGCTTGGGAATGTAAGACTGCGGTGACTGCGTGCTCTGGGGGCCCGGAAACACATTGTCGCTCTATGTCTTTCAGACTAGAATCCCCGCCCCTCCTCCTGTTTGGCAACCGCACACACTGCAGCGGGTCGCGATGCGTCTGTTACTAAGTCTTCTCCTGGTTTTGCTCGCATACGGATCAATGGATCCGGCTGCGCAGGCGGCCGAGACTTTGTACCTGAAGAACGGTGATAAGCTCACGGGCAAGCAGGTCGGTTTTGGTGAGGAGACCCTGCAATGGAGTTGGCGCGGGGCCGGAACCATTGAAGTGCCGCTCGCCGATATCGAGAAGATTGACTATCAGGCCGAGGCCGAAGACGACGGCCCCTATCTCATGCTGATGACGCCCGGCCAGGTGTTTGCGCCCCCTCCAGACCATATTCCGCTGGATGTTCCACCGAGTACCCCGCCGCCGGTTCCTAAACCGTTGTTGCAGACACTGTGGTCGGAATACACCGACTGGTTCCAACACGGCTTTGATACGTGGACCGAGCGTCTGGAGCTCGGCGGATCCTTTCTGGAAGGTAATACCAATCAGGAAGCGTTCAATACGGCGTTCAAATTCAGCCGTGAAACCGATTGGATCAAGACTCAGATCAATATGGGGGGGCAGTACGCGCAATCGAAATCGACGCTGACCGCCAACCGCTGGTTCGGCGATACGACCACCGACTTCAAACGTAAGGATAAGTGGATCACGTTTATTCGTACGTTGCATGAGTTCGACGAGTTCGCCAACCTCGATTATCGCGGCACCGGATCGTTGGGTGTGGGCTATCGCTTCATTGATGCTGATCCGCGGCAACTGATTGTTCGTGCCGGTCCCGGTATCACTCAGGAAATCTTTCACACACCGCGAGTCCTGCGTACGACCCCCGACTTGTTTACGGAATTGGAATGCAAATTTCCACTGGGGCCACGGGTGGTTTTCGAGGAGAAAATTACCGTTCACCCGAGTATCAACGATTGGAAACTGGTGCGTATTCTCAATACGTCCGGCTTCTTGATCCCCCTGGATTCCTTTAAACGTTGGAATCTGAAGTTCGGATTCCGCTTTGAGCACAACGGCATGCCTAACATCAATCGCCGTCCCAGCGATTTTTCCACGACAGTGAATATCGTTTACACGCGGAAGTAAAATTGCCCGTGAATTTGTCGTAATGGATCGGGAAGAGTTCTGGGGCCACTGATGAAACGCAGATTGAACACCGATAAATGCTGAAGCAGGATGAATACTTTGTTTATTGGGGTTGAGGTCAGATCAAGAGTTGGCGATCCCTGGATCTGTGGTTCCTGACACCGCGACCAGTGCTGTCTGTGTGTGGCGTACGTGGTGAAAAAGGCGTCCAGATTTGAGTCGGGCAGGGCTCCGTTCAGGCGATCAGGGTTTCCTGTGCGGCGGGTCTCGACGCTTCCACTGGGATCGAATTCCTCCTACATTCTCGGATTGAATCCAGACCGAATACATTGGAACCATGGTGAGCGGCGCTCGCCTGTCACTTAAGGAATCAGCATGGCTGGCAAGGTACGTATCGCGATCATTGGGGCCGGGGCGGTGGCCGATTACCACCACGTGCCGGGAATCAAACTGGACCCCCGCGCGGAACTGGTAGCGATTTGTGATCCCAACGAAAAGCTGCTGGCGGAACGTCAGGCACAGTGGGGAGTCGCCAAAGCGACCACCAAGTACGAAGAAATTGCGAGTGATCCCGAGATCGACGCGGTCATCATTTGTACGCCGAACTTCACTCACTTACCGATCACCCTGGCCTGCACTGCTGGCAACAAGCACGTGATGTGCGAGAAGCCCCTAGGGTTGAACTTTGATGAGTCGGCCCAGATGTTCCGGGCGGCTCGCGACCGCAACCTGCGGCACATGACGGCCTTCACTTATCGCTTTGCCCCGTCGATGCGCTATCTCCGGCACCTCGTCTACAGCGGTGGCCTGGGAACTCCACGCCACTTCCGCAGCCAGCGGTTTCTGGACTGGCCTGAAACGAGCTGGGGCTGGCGGCAATACAAGAAGCTGGCTGGCGCCGGCGACTTGTTCGACATGACGATTCACCGCATCGACTATGCCCAGGATTTGATGGGGCAGATGCTGGCGATCTGTGGTGCCGTGGCCACTTATGCTCCCCGTGATAAGAACCCGGATGGCACTTCGTGTGCTCCCTCCGAAGTCGACGATTGGTCAGCCTTGATCTGTCAGTTCGATCGCGGTGGCGTCGGCGTGCTCGAAGGCAGCACGTTGATGAAGGGCTATCACTACGACGGTTTCGGCCATGACTGGGCCGAAGTCAACGGCAGCGAAGGCACGGCCGTTTATCAGCTGAAAGAGCCGAACACGATCCTGGTCGGTAAGCAGGGGCAGTCTCTGCAAAAGGTCGAAGTCCCCGCCGAGTTCCTGGCTCCGACCGGCAGCCCGCGTGACCCCAAGGTCGGCGTTCCCAGTACGGTCTTCCGTTACGACCTGATGTGGGAATTCGTCAGCGCAATCGTGGAAGGCCGCGACTGCATCCCCGGTTTCGATCACGGCGCCTCGGCGCAAGCGGTGGCCGATGCCGTGTTGGAATCGTTTGATAACAAGAGCTGGATCAACGTGCCCCAAGATTTGGGGTAAGTTCGTTGGTCAGAGGATGCCTTGAATGTTGAAATGTTGATCAGACAAGGCAATGAATTACGATGAATATAGTCCCGAAGGGACGACATAACCTAGCCGTGGGCGCAAGCCCACGGTTTCGTTTTATATACGGACCAAGCCCTGAATGGGCGACACATCTTCTGGATCATTACTGTCAGATATACCGCTCGTCGTAATCAACGCCGTGCTTCTTCAGCAAGCTGATTAACTCCGTCTTAAAATCTGCATGCTGATGGTGAGTTTCCTGATTCAGGATATATTCACGAACAACCGAGAGCTGCGATTCACTGACCGAAAACGCCGAATAACCATCCTGCCAACCAAATCTCAAGCGATTCTCCGGGCGATCATTCACCCATTTTGACGAGTTCGTTTTGATGACTCGCAGAGTGTCCGAAAGTGCGGTGGTTGGTTTTAGCTTTACCAGCAAGTGAATATGGTCTGCAACGCCACCGATTGCGAGCGGCACGCCGCCTTCAGTCGTGATGATCCCTGCGATATAAGCGAATAGTTCGGCTTTGAATGAAGAGTCAATCAACGGAAGACGTTGCTTGGTGCTAAAGACCAGATGGTAGAGCAGCTTGGTAAATGTTCCAGGCATTAGATTGGCCTCCAGACGCTCAATGGTAGAGATCGTCGTGTCGGTTTGTTTCAATCGCGATTGCTGTCTACGTCATACCGCAGGGTTGGAGTTTGTGTCGCCCATTCAGGGCTCTGGTCGTTTGTGTTTAGAACCGTGGGCTTACGCCCACGGCCAGATTCTTTCGCCCCTTTTGGGGCTTGAAATTTTAGTGTACTATTTGGATTGATTGGCGAGAAGCTTCTTTGCTCGCCGCTCAACGTCTCAGGCTTTCTAATAACTTGCTAATCGCTTTCAGAGCTCCATCGAGGACTTCTGGCTCGGGGATTGGCAGTTGCACAAAGGCCTTCCCGGTTTCTGGATCCCGTACGACTCGCGGCTGAGGAGTGTCTGTCGATCCATTGGAAGCCGGCGCTGCGGAGGCTGCGGCCAGTTGCTCAATCAGGTGAATGCCTTGCTGCAATAACGAGGCGAACGCTGACTGGCCATTCGCTGACTGCGGTAGCTCGGGCTGTGAAACGGGGGCCTGCTGGTGCGGTGCTGTTGCGGATTCCGGTTCAATGGGCTCTGGTGCAGACTGTTGCGATTCGACGCCAGTTTGCTGGGACTCGGCGGCTTCTTCGGCGACGGGGGCGGGCATGCTGCCCGTGATCTTGTCGACCGTCTCCATGAATTTCTTCAGCTTGCTGCCGCCGAGGAACACGTTCTTCTCGCCCCCATCGAGGACCCCCGCGAACAAGTTCTTTTTGAACTCGATCACCCCCAGCATGCCTTCTTCGATTGTTCCTTGCGCGATGTAGTTCACCACGCTGACGGGCTGAGTCTGCCCCAGCCGATGGACGCGGCCGATGCGTTGTTCCAGCACCGCGGGATTCCAGGGGAGATCCATGTTGATCACGATATTCGCGTGCTGCAGGTTCAAGCCCACACCGCCCGCGTCGGTCGCCAGAAAGATACGACAGTTGGGGTCTTCACGGAAGCGGTCGACGAGCTCTTTCCGCTTCGAACTCTCGACCCCGCCGTGGAACAGAACGTGTCCCCAGGGTTTGTCCTGCAATCGCTTCACGAGCAGGGCATGCATTCGTAACCACTGGCTAAAGATCACGACTTTGTGGCCGGAGGTCTCCATCAGTTCGCTCAGCAGCGTCAGGACTTCGTCGGCCTTCACGCCGCTATCGGTGCTTTGGTCGAGCAGATAACTGCTGTCGCAGGACATTCGCATGTTCTGCAGCCCGATCATCAAACGCCGCTGGTCTGATTCGGTCAGGAATCCATACCGTCGCCACTTCGCAACTACCGCCGCGACGAGCTCATAGTTGTCTCGATGCATCTTCCGTTGCAACTCGGTCATCGGTACGAAAAAGTTCTTGTCGAGCCGTGGCGGCAGTTGCATTGCCAGATTCTTTTTCTGGCGTCGAATCAGGATCGGCTGTAGCGTTTCCCCGATCGTATTGAGATCGTGATAGCCAACGACCTTGCCGTGTTCGTCGAGCTGTTGATGATCGTGCAACAGGCGGTACGTCGGCCCCAGTCGCTGTTGGTCGATGAACTGGACAATTGAAACTAATTCTTCCAGTCGGTTTTCGAGCGGTGTTCCTGTTAGCACGACGGCATACGGGGAGGGAACTTGTTTCACGCTGCGGGCGGCGCGAGTGTTCCAATTTTTAATGCGTTGGGCCTCGTCCAGAATGACGAGATCAGGAGCCCAGCGACGGATTAACTCCAGGTCACGGTGCACCGTGTCGTAGTTCAGAATCTTAAAGAAACTCTGCGTTTCGAAGAGTTCCCGGCGCGAATCGGGCAGGCCCCCAATGACTGTCGCATCGCGCGTTGTGAACTTGGCGATCTCGCGTTCCCATTGATATTTGAGCGACGTGGGGCAGATGATCAGAACTCGTTCCACTCCGAGATGCTGCGCGAGGATCTCGGCCGTGGCGAGTGCCTGGATGGTCTTGCCCAGCCCCATTTCATCGCCGATCAGGCTGCGACCCGCTTTCGCGGCGAACAGGGCTCCTTCGCATTGATAGTTATAAAGTTTGACCTTCAGCAAGCTGTCGAAGGCGGTACTCTCGGCACCTTGCGGAAAGACCTTATCAATCGTGTCGCGGCGTGTTTGGGCATCTCGGACGCCGGCGATGAGTGTCAGGGCGTCTTCATAGCAGCGCAGGTCGGTATCGATCGTTGCCGACCGCTCCAGGAATTTTTCAAATTGAGCATACCCGGAATTACGCAACCGGCCTTCGACGTCAAAATACTTCAGCGCTAGAAGTTTTAAATCGTCGGTGCAGGCGGTACCCGCGCGAAAGCGGACTTCGCGCTGCGAGCCGTATTGGACGAAGACTTCGCTGTAAGGGGGCAGATAACCCGCTTGCAGATCGGACTTGGTGTCCTTCTTCTTTCGCAGTTTGGCCAGCGTGAATTCGATGTGCTTGCACGTGCCGAGTTCGTTCGTGCCGAAGTCGGGGCAAGAGCAATAGTTGTCACCGGGCTGCGGACCCCGGATGGCGACTCGGTAGGTGCTATGGCTGGTGGGATTGGTGACGAGAAACTCAGAAAAGACGGGATGCTCACCGACATTGGAAAGTTTGAATTTCTGTTCGCTGCCGAACTGACGTCGCAGTTCGCGTTGCCAGTCTTCCAGTGACAGAGCGTCGGGTTTCGTGGTCTTGGAGAGTTGCTTTGTAGCACTCGTCGAGCGGCGTTTCTTCTTGTTCACGCGACCATCGGCTTTCGTGGAGGCTCGCTGAGCCGTCGTGGCGGCAAATACAGGCTGCGACCGTTGTTGCGAATTGAGTTCGGTCCGAGGCATACGCCACTCTCCGTAATGGGCCGTATTTGTGAGAAAGAATTGGTGGCGCGGATTATCGGGCGGGGGGTGAGCGGGAAGCCACTGTGGAGAGGCGGGAGGGAAATGACGAATGTCGAAGTCCGAATGACGAAAGAATGTCGAATGACCAATGTCGAATTGTGAGAGGGTTTGCGGAGTTCCTTTTGGTGGAGACGCTAGGGGGGGAAAGGTGATGTCGCCGCAAAAAAGTCATGATTTAGGCGAGCCCGGCGGCGTAAGCCCCGGGATTCTTTCTCGCAATGATTCGCCGCAGAATCCCGGGGCTTACG
>JAZKFE010000332.1:0-1833 GCA_040386595.1 Planctomycetota bacterium
AAGCGGTTCGGCAGGAGCCTCACCCTCCCAACGATTTGCTGTCACTGTCGGTCCTCACTGTTTTCGCCGCCGGAATCCCCACGTATGTTTCGAGTCCACTGGTTTCTGCTGCGAACGTCTCTCGAAGAGCGATTGATCTATCGTGGTGACTTCGCATTTGCCACGTTTATTCGGTTCCTACCGATCATCACCCAGATCTGCCTATGGGGCGCGATCTTCGATGTCGGCGCGAGTGGCAGCGGGACTCAGCGACTGAACGGCTATTCGTACCAGGAGATGGTCGCGTACTACCTGTTGACGATGGTCGGCCGGGCCTTTTCCAGCATGCCGGGGCTGTCCCGTGATATCTCGAAAGAGATCCGCGACGGGTCGCTCAAACGCTATCTCACGCAGCCAGTCGACCTGCAAGTCTTCTATTTCTGGTCGCGAGTCGCCCATAAGGTCGTCTATTACATGGTGGCCACGGCGCCGTTTGCGCTGCTGTTCTGGCTGTGCGGTTCGTTCTTCACGCACATGCCCACGGGGATTGAATGGGTCGCGCTGGTGGTCTCGTTGATGCAGGCCTTTCTGATTGGTTTTTTGCTGGACAGTTTGATCGGCCTGTTTGCCTTCTGGATGTTGGAAGTGGGTTCGATCAGTTTCATCTTTATGATGCTGACCTATTTCCTGTCGGGCCACATGCTGCCGCTGGATTGGCTGCCCGGTATCCTGGGTCAAATCGTGAGCTACCTGCCATTTCAGTACCTCGCGTATTTCCCCGCGGCCATCATCCTGGGGAAATTTTCTCCCGGAGAATTAGCAGGACATCTGGTCGCGGCCACTGGCTGGGTGCTGGCTTTGTGGCTGCTGAACCGAGCGGTTTATGCCTGGGGCCTGCGACGCTACGGCGCCTACGGCGGGTAGTCGTGGCAAGGGATTCCAACGACGTCCATTTGCGCTTGAACGAAACGCGGAGCGGAGTGGCTGCTGTGTATTAGAGGCAACCCAGGCGAGCCGAGTGGCGTAAGCCAAATGGTACTCACTTTGCGGTTCGATTCGTGAGCGGCACGGCGCTAGCCGCCGGCTTTTTCCATGCTTCTGATACAGAAGAGCCGGTGGCTAGCGCCATTCCGCTTACAAACTGAGTGCCATTTGGCGTAAGCCCTCGGATTCTTTCTCCCGTGGCCTGACTCTCTGAGTCGGGTGTATTTCCTGGGAGGGAGAGACCCGACTCGGAGAGTCAGGCTACACGTCAAAGAAACACAAAGGGCCCGGTTGTAAAATTCACAACCGAGCCCTTTGATTTCACCTGTCAGAATCCGAATCTCGCGACTCGAATTATTCTTCCTTGCTGATCACGACGAATCGTGAACCCGACGGAGTTCGGACGAGTACCAGAATGCCCTTCTCAACCGAGAGGTCCTTCATGGCTACGGTGAACTCGGCGACGGTCGTTACGGTCTTCGTTCCGACCTTCTCGATCACCATGCCACTCTTCAGACCAGCGGCATCGGCCGGGCTGTCAGCACTGACGTCGCTCACCAGCACACCCTTGACCGGGCCCTTGTAGCCCAGTTGTTCGGTCAGCTGCGTATCGACTTCCTGAACTTCGATTCCCACCTCTTTAAATTGGGTGGGCTTGGCAACTTCCGGTTCCTTCCCAGGGGCCTTCTCGTGTTCTTCAACACCAGCGGCGGTGTAATTCGCAGGCATTTCCTTCACCGAGACGGTCAACGTCTGCTTCTTGCCGTCACGCAGGATTTCCAGCGGATAACCCTTACCGGTATCGAGCTGTTCGACAATTCCCTGCAGGTTGCGAGGATTGCTGACCGGCTTGTGGTTCAAGGTCAGGAT
>JAZKFE010000332.1:1843-3609 GCA_040386595.1 Planctomycetota bacterium
GGATCACGTCGCCCGACTCCACTTTGGCGTCTGCCGCCGGTGACCCCGGAACAACCTGACCAACGATGGCTCCCTGGCCAACCTTAATTCCAAACTGCTTCGCCAACTGGTTGCTGACCGGTTGAATGGCCACTCCCAGGTAACCGCGTTTGACAAGGCCATGGTCAATCAACTGCCGGCTGACCCAACGGGCCATATTCACGGGGATCGCAAAGCCCACACCGTCATATCCGCCGCTGCGGCTGGAGATGGCCGTGTTGATACCGACAACTTCACCGTCCAGATTCACCAACGGACCACCGCTATTACCCGGGTTGATGGCTGCGTCTGTCTGCAGAAAATCTTCGCGTTCCAAAATCCCTTGGGCACGTCCCTTGGCACTGATAATTCCCGCGGTCACGGTCGATTGCAGGCCGAACGGGCTGCCCACGGCCAGCACCCAGTCGCCGATTTCACAGGCGTCGCTATCACCCAATTTCACGGTGGGCAGAGCACCATTGGGCTTAATTCGGACAATGGCCACGTCAGACCGCGGATCGGTCTTCCATTCAGTGGCCTGATATTCGGTGCCATCTTCCAACCGCACCAGAACTTGATCCGCATCGGCCACGACGTGGTTATTCGTGACGATCACACCCGAGGCATCCACAATGAATCCCGAGCCCATACCATGTGACCGCGGAGCACGTTGCCCACCGCCACCCCGGCGCTTGAAGAACTCGCGGAATTGAGGGTTATCCTTGAACAACTCACCCAGCGGTGATTGTTCGTCGAACTGCTGCGGACCTTCCGCCCCGACTTCCTCAGCGGCTTTCGGCAGTTTGCCACGCGTTTCGATCGACACAATGGCCGGCAACACCGCGTTGGCCACTTCGCGGAAGTTGGCTGATAACTCCCTGGCGTGACTCGATTTCACAACCGGAGGTGCCGCCAGCACCGGCTGCCGTCCAATTAAAGGACTGTGACTGTAAAAGGCCGCTCCCGCCAACAAACTGGCCAGACTCACCGTGGTGAGCACCCACGGGCTTTGTTGTCGCATTGGATTCATTTTTGTTCTCCTGAAGACTGAACCTGAATATTGTTCGTCGTGTTGTTTAAGCATCTACGACCGCAGTCGTAGTCATATTAATCATACGCAGCAA
Source organism: Planctomycetota bacterium (assembly GCA_040386595.1). Classification (GTDB taxonomy): domain Bacteria; phylum Planctomycetota; class Planctomycetia; order Planctomycetales; family Planctomycetaceae; genus JAKFVC01. Next base: position 2,986 of record JAZKFE010000332.1, read on the forward strand.
GTGAAGTGGGATGTGGGCGCCAAGCCTTAATTTTTTGTCACACCACGGTGCAGGTCCTCGAATCGTCATCCCCGCTGTGACCTTTTTTGATCGCTCAAAAATCACCTCTTGAAAACGCTCCACCTCAGGGATCCGTTGACAATTGGGCCAAATCTCTCCATTGTGTCGGCCGTCGAGTTCGACGTGTCATTTGATGCCCATCCGCCGTGTCGGATGCCTGCAGCAGAATTGGCGATTGTTTCTGTGACGGCCCGGAAACTGTGTTTCGGCGTCGCAGAACCAAGTCTTCGGTCATCGCCGAGCTGGTTACAGTCGTGATGTTCGCTCGGAACGCGAAGATCAGCGATCGTCCCCATGGCTGCCGGAGAAGGCCTGTTCACACTGCAAGAATGGCATTCGCCAGATTACAGCGAATTTTGCGCCGATTCGAAAAAAGAGCGAATGCTTAAAAACAAAGCACAGTGCCCGCAATACTAGCATTCCAGCGGATTCGCAATTCCGATATTAAATGACATTAGAAAGCGACAATACATTACAGAGTTTCACCTTACGACAAATCGATCAGATTTGATCGGTCGTATTGGCGCAAGGATTGCTTTCTCCCGAAGTGGGCTCCATCGTGCG
>JAZKFE010000332.1:3619-19333 GCA_040386595.1 Planctomycetota bacterium
TCGTGCGCACCTTGGGCCTTCCTTGAATCTTTTTATGAATGGACAGCAGCAATGAGTGGCAGTAAGGCGCGTCAAGAAGCGATTCAGGCAGTCACAAATTACAAGCCCATTTCGGCACCGTTGAACTTCGCCGAAACCCCCGCCGACGAGCTCTACGGGTCAAACGTCTTCAGCATGAAGGTGATGCAAGAACGCCTTCCGAAGAACATCTTCAAGTCGCTGAAACGCACGATTGATCGCGGCGAAATGCTCGACCCGCTGGCCGCCGACGTCGTCGCCGCTGCCATGAAGGCCTGGGCGGTGGAAAAGGGAGCAACTCACTACGCTCACATCTTCCATCCCTTGACCGGTTTGACCGCCGAGAAGCACGACAGCTTCCTCGAGCCCGATGGCCACGGTGGTGCTGTCGCCGAATTCACCGGCAAGGCCCTGATCCAGGGTGAGCCCGATGCGTCGAGCTTCCCGTCTGGTGGCATCCGCAACACGTTCGAAGCCCGTGGCTACACCGCCTGGGATGTGACCAGCCCTGCCTACATCCTTGAGAACCCCAACGGAACCACGCTGTGCATCCCCACCGCGTTCGTCTCGTGGACCGGCGAAGCACTCGATAAGAAGACCCCCGTGTTGCGATCGCTGAAGGCGCTCAATACACAAGCCTCTCGTATCCTGCGACTGTTCGGTCACAAGGATATCGCGATGGTCAATGCGACCGCCGGCCCCGAGCAAGAATACTTCTTGATCGACCGGAACTTCTTCTTCGCTCGTCCCGACCTGCTGAACGCCGGCCGAACCTTGTTCGGTGCCAAGCCCCCCAAGGGCCAGGAATTCGAAGACCAGTACTTCGGGGCCATTCCCGAACGCGTGCTGGCCTGCATGCTCGAAACCGAACGCGAACTCTACAAGTTGGGCGTGCCCGTTAAGACACGTCACAACGAAGTCGCTCCCTCGCAGTACGAAATCGCTCCGATTTACGAGAGCGCCAACGTGGCCGCCGACCATCAGCAATTGTTGATGATGATGCTGAAGCGCGTCGCTTCCAAGTACGGCCTGGAATGCCTCCTACACGAGAAGCCCTTCGCCGGTGTGAATGGTTCAGGTAAGCACTTGAACTGGTCACTGGGCAGCGCCACACAGGGCAACCTGTTGGAGCCGGGTGCCAATCCTCACGACAACGCTCAGTTCCTGGTCTTCTGTGCCGCCGTGATTCGCGCCGTGCACAAGTTCGGCCCGGTCCTGCGTGCCGCCGTGGCTTCCGCCAGCAACGACCATCGCCTGGGTGCGAACGAAGCTCCCCCGGCCATCATCTCGATCTTCCTCGGCTCGCAATTGGCCGACGTCTTCGAGCAACTCAAGAAGGGCCCCGCCACAAGCTCGAAGCAAGCCGGCACGTTGACGGTCGGCGTCGACACGTTGCCGCCGTTGCCCAAGGACGCTGGCGACCGTAACCGCACCAGCCCGTTCGCCTTCACCGGCAACAAGTTTGAATTCCGCGCCGTGGCTTCGAATCAGTCGATCTCGGGTCCGCTGGTGGTGTTGAACACCATCGTCGCCGAATCGCTCGATTACATCGCCACCAAGCTGGAAGCCGCCACCAATGGCGATGCCTCCAAGCTGAACAGCGCTGTTCAGGTGATTCTCCAAGAAATCGCCACCAACCACTCGGCCGTCATTTTCAATGGCGACGGCTACTCGGAAGCCTGGCACAAGGAAGCCGAAAAGCGTGGCTTGGCCAACCTCAAGACCACTGTCGACGCCTTGCCGGCTCTTAGCAATCCGGAAGTCGCCGCTGTGTTCGAGAAGTACCAAGTCTTGAGCAATCGAGAATTGGCCAGCCGTACGGACATCTACCTCGAGCAATACTGCAAGACCATCCGCAGCGAAAGCAAGCTGGTCATCGAGATCGCCAAGACGATGATCTACCCGGCTTCGGTCCGCTACCAAAGCGAACTGGCCGCCGCCGCCGCCAACCTGAAGGCCGCCGGACTGACACCGTGTATCGAGACGCTGACGAAGGTCACCGAATTGATCAACGGCCTGTCCAAGAGCATCACCGCTCTGGAGAAGACCGGCGAGCACCATGTGGAAGGTCTGTTGAACGAAGGCAAACACTTCTGCAACGACGTGCTGCCCGCCATGAGCGAAGTCCGCAAGTATGCGGATGAACTCGAAAGCATCGTCGCCGACGACCTGTGGCCGTTGCCGACCTACCAGGAAATGCTGTTCATTAAGTAATCACTAATGAACCAGTAAACCGGCAAGCCTGCGGTTAAATTGAAAAGGCCGTAGTGAGCACGTTGCTCGCTACGGCCTTTATTTTTTGTTAGAGCGGTTTTGAGTAAACATATTCGCTCAAAATAAATGAGCGAAGAGGGTCTTAATTTAAAGTTTTGTTAATCCTCAAAGCATGCTGTTCATCCCAAATACGATTGGCTTTTGAATTCGGGTTTGCAAAAAGCTTCCCTGAAGGGGAAGAACAACAGAGGCCAGGGTGCGCTCGGTACGCCGAGCGCACCCTGGGTTAAATTCCTCGTGAATTCCCAACCCTGAATGGGTTGAACCGTTTGTTTTGAGAGGCGAACCCATTCAGGGTTCTAGGCGATTCGGTTGGACAAACCCAGGGTGCGCCGCGAGTACTCGGCGACCCTGGGCTGTGTTGTGTATCCCCTTCGGGGAACAGATATTTGCGAAGCTTGATAGCCCCCCAAAATGCTTTCTTGCCTTCACCACGAAAGCATTCATTGAAACCGATCTGGCCCGGATTCAAGAATCTGGGCCACCCATCGATTGCGGAGCAAGCATTTAGGCTAAAGCAATATCGCCGACTCTCAAATAGCTCTTCTTAGCGAAGCATCCAAAGAACCCCGGCGCAGCCTGACTCTCTGAGTCGGCTGCATTTCCCGGCTTACTGGCGTTTGCCAAACCAGGATCCCACCGGCTGCATGACCGGTGTCGTGACCGCTGATACCGTAATCGGTGCTGAGACGTGCGGTCCTGCGTTCCCGGTTTGGCCCGTTACCGATTTTGCGTCATGGTAAGCGCCGCCGTATTGTTGCGACTCTGAGTTCGTCACGTCGTTAATCACGGCCCCGACAATCGACACTCCTAACGCCGACAACAGCTCACAACCACTGCGAATCGTCGCCAGTTTGTTCTTGCCGGCTCGGACCACCAACAGCAGCACGTCGACTCGGCTGGCCACGATGCTGGGGTCGCTCACCGCCATCAGCGGCGGCGTATCGATGATGATGAAGTCGTATTCCGCACGCAGTTGCTCCAGCAAGCGTTCGAACGCCACGTTCCCCAGCAACTCGGCGGGGTTCGCCGGCGTCATCCCGGCTGACAACAGATGCAGCCCGGGAACTTCCCACGTTTGCACTGCGTTTTCACACAGGATTTCTCCCGACGCGACGTCACTCAATCCAATTTCATGACGCAGGCGGAAGATCTGATGGACCTTCGGACAACGCATGTCGGCGTCGATCAACAACACCTTCTTACCCGCGTGGGCCATCGCCAAAGCCAAGTTCGCTGCCAGGGTGGTTTTGCCATCCTGCGGTTCCGGACTGGTGACTTGAATGATCTTGTGGCCCGACTTTTGACAGCGGAAGAACAGGGCTGTCCGCACACTGCGATAGGCTTCGGCTTCATGAGAACCCGGCCGTGTCAGGTAGAACAATGTCGGATCGAGATCCGGTCGAGCCCGTGCCGCCGACTGCAGGCTGGCCGCCGAGAACGTCGGCACCTGCCCCAGAACCGAGAGCCCCAGTTGATTCCGAATCTCGTCGGCCGACTTCAACCGGTGATCTGTCATCGCCAGGAAGTAAGCCAGTCCAAACGCCATCGCTAACCCCATCGCGCCCCCCATGCCTAAACATTGGATCGGGCGTTTCATCGACTTCTCGGTGAAGACCGGGGCGATTTGTTCCAGCGTATAACCTTCGTCATCGACCACCATCCGGGCGCGATCGAGACGATTCACTTCTTCCACGTGCAGCAATCGCATGCGGCGAATATCGTCGTTGAACTGTTTGTCCTGAGTCAGGAAATGGTCGAACTTCTTCGCATCTTTATCTGCATCTTCGAACTCTTTCGTCAGCTCCAGATCACGTTTCTGGAGTTGATCCAGTTCATATCGCAATGACAACCGCAGTACCGAAATGGCATCGGTCGGGGCGATCACTTCGGGGACTCCATCGGGTCCCTTCGCCACGTGTTCTTCCGGTAGGATGACCCCTTGGCGGCGATAGAATTCTTTCACCTGCCGGATATTTTCCCGAACCGTCATCAAACCATAATAGCGCGGCCCAAATCCGGCGCGGACCAGTTTTGCTTCTTCCAGCATCAACGGAATCAGAGTCGTCTGCAACGTCGAGATTTGATTGGCACTGTCGCCTGCCAAACCACCTGCAGCCAATGCCGACCCGCCCTCCAACTGCATCAGCTTGCGAGCCAGCACTTCTAGCTTGTCACGCGGCTCACCCCGTTGCAGTGCTTCCTCTAAGGCCGCAATTTTCGATTTGACGGCGGTAATATCGGTGCGATTTTTACGTCGCTCGGCTTCGTACTCGAAGACACGTTGCTGATAGACGTTCGTGGTATCTCCCGCCTGTCCGTCGGCACCGGCCGGGGTCTTCCAGATCAGTGGGGCCGTCTGGCGAAACGCGTCGTAGGCTTTTTCCTTCACCTTGACTTCGGCCCACAGATTGTCGGCCGCCGTGCGAATCGAATCGACCGACTCTTCACCGTGCCGCTTGCGGCTCGAAATCAGGTAGTCGTTATAAGAATCAATGACCGCCGCCAGGATCTCCTGGGCGTCGTGTTCGTTACCCCAATTGAAGGTCAGGTCGAAGACGTTGAGGGTCGATTTTTCCTGCCCGCCAATACGCCGAACACGCAGTGCGTCGATGATTTCGCGATCCGGTTCATCTTCACCTTTTAGCGAACGCAACTTATCCAGCTGATGCTTTTTGACCGCCGGCCCGACGACCTTGGGGCTCATGATCAAATGGATGTGCTCGGCCCGATCACCGATCGCCGACGCACTGCGATCATCTTCGTTATTCAACTGCTTGGGAATTTTTTTGGTAATGAGAATCCGGGCCGAAGCATCAAACGTCGGACCGAACTTGAGCAACGCGAGGTACCCGAATACCAACCCGATCCCCAACCCGCCTAGCAACAGCCACTTGGCCTTCAACGCCACGGACCAGATATCCGGATGGGTCGAACTGGCAACGGCGGGGCTTGATCCAAATACCGGCAGATTGTCCGCGGCATAGTCAGATGCAGCAGGGGGAATGCCCAGGTTTTTCGTACTCACGGCAACATATCCTCAAACAGGCCATAGTCGTTGTTCGCTCCGCGAACTGAACGCGTTCACAGTAGCGGGCCTAAGCCAGCCTCAAACTCACCGAATCCCACTCACCACACCACAAAAACGTTCAGTTCGCGGAGCGAACAACGACTATCAAGACGATTAAGTCCGACTCGTTTCCGGCCGTTGCTGCGCTTTGAGATGCTGCTGCACGTAGTACTCCACCGTGCGCCGCAAGCCTTCCTTCAAGTCAATTTCGACTTTGTACCCGAGGTCTTCCTGAGCCCGATGGATATCGGCCCACGAGTGCTTCACGTCGCCAACGCGTTCGGGACCAAACTGCGGAGCGTACGGTTTTCCCAGGAAGGTGCAGATCTCTTTCAACAGTTCCAGCAGGGTGATCGAACCGCCACAGGCCACGTTGTAGACCTTGCCCGACACCCCTTCAGCATGTGCGGCCAACAAATTGGCCGAAACCACATTGGCAACATAGGTGAAGTCTCGTGATTGTTCGCCATCTCCGTAAATCGTCGGTTGACGATTGCTGAGCAACGCATCGACAAACAACGGGATCACCGCCGAATACGGGCTGTTAGGATCTTGTCGTGGGCCGAAAACATTGAAGTACCGAATGCGAACCGTCTCTAAACTGTACGAGGCCGCAAACGCTTCGAGATACAGCTCACCGGCCAGTTTGGCGGCAGCGTACGGCGACAGCGGCGCCGGCAATTGTGTCTCGGTCTTGGGCATAATCGGCGAGTTGCCATAAGCACTGCTCGAGCCGGCATAGACGACACGGCGGACACCGGCTTTGCGGCAAGCGTCCAACAACGTCACGGTTCCGGTCACGCACGCATGATGGGTATCCAGCGGCAGCGCGATGCTGCGGGGGACCGAGGCCAACGCACCTTGATGGAAGACGACTTCAACGCCTTCCACAGCTCGGGCGACTCGTTCCAGATCCTGCAGATCACCCTGGACGAATTCCACACGGTCACCCAGATGGGCCAGATTGTCCAGCGAACCGGTGCTGAGGTTATCCAATACGCGAACCGTTTCACCCTGCGAAACCAGCCGTTCGGCAATGTGCGAACCAATAAATCCCGCTCCGCCGGTGACCAGATACTTCGCCACGTTCGAATTCCTTCGTTGAGTTTTAGGGTGCCCACTTGCGCAGTCCGAGACCTTACGGGAAATGTAGCATTCAAAACGGTACCTCGAAGATCAGAATTCTCAACGCGTCGCAAAAACGCGACATCGAGTGGACACATCACCCCCGCTTCAATCAAAACACAACTCCATAACCATTAATTCAATAAGTGGTTATGTAAAATCGAAATGCCGTAAAACTGTTTCGAACACAGAAGTCGACGAGTTACGAAAATTTCCACGAAATCTACGAGGAATCTGGATTTCCCTAGACAAAATCTGCGATAAAACGGTTCAATAGAGGCAGTGTTCAGAGTGTGTTCTGCACACGGTCCCAGTTTGGAACCGAATCTAAAGCTTCGCTCCATGCCAGTTCCCGAAACTACTCTGGCGAAACAAGTTGCCATCTATGCCCTGCAGTTGGGGCGTGGAAACCTTGTGGCATTGGGGAAGCTGTACGACTTGACCGCCGAGCGTTTGATTCGCTACGCGAAAACGTTGACCCGGAATGGGTCGGATGCCGAGGACGCCCTCCAGGCGGCCATGTGCCGGGTCTCGCAGTACCCCGAGCAGCTCGCCAAGTCCGAGTTTCCCTGGGCCTACTTCCTAAAGATTGTCCGCAACGAGACCCTGAAAGTCATCCAGCGACGTTCGGTCCTCACGGGCACGACCGAAGCGGATCGAGTTTGGTCGGTTGACGACCCCGGACTCGAGCGGGAAGAAAATGCCGCCTGTGTGCGTGCGGCTTTGCAACGACTGCCGGCCGAACAGGCTGAAGTCGTCGTGTTGAAGATTTGGGAAGCAATGACCTTTGCCGAGATCGCCGTCGTTCTAGGAGAATCTCAAAATACGGTGGCCAGCCGTTATCGTTATGCGATTGAGAAACTGACACGCATCCTCGAGCCTTTGGCTCGCGAGGAGTCTGCTCATGGCTAATCCCAGCCGCAATGCGATGTCACGCACGGAAGAATGGCTCCGCAGTCACGAAGAGTGGCCCGTTCCGAACGACGATCTGCGATCCAAAATCATCAACACGGCCAGTTCGGCCCAAGTTCATGCGCATGAAAAGAACCGTTCGCAGGTTGTGCTGGTGATGTGCGTCCTCTTCTGTGGAGCCGTCACCTGGGTCATGCAAGATATCGCCGGTGGCATGCATGACACGCAATCTTCAGCCTTGTTGGCCGTCGCCGATGACGGTTGGATACGGCCGATTGACCAGCAGGTGAAGTTCCTCACGACCAGCCAACCGCAACGTGGTTACGATTGGGCCTTAGTTCAAGCCCACATCACCTGGCGCCGCCTGGTCTTCCAACGCCTCGCCAGCAGTTTCTGGCAATAATTGCGTTGGTAGCCTCGCCATTGCAGAAAATCTCACGCAAAGGCGCAAAGTTCACCAGCGGGTCGTCAAGGTAAAAGCTCGGGTGCCACTGCACGAGAACGAAACGTTCCTCATTTTGCGCCTTCGCGCCTTTGCGTGAGATCCATCTCTTCTTCTGTTGCAGCCCCCAGTCCACGTCACCACCGCCCACAAACCAGCTCAAAGCAAATTGAGCAACTCGCGACTATCGCGGTAAATCAGCCGTTCAATCGCGTCTGGATTTAAACGGGGCAGGGCGGTGCCTTCCAACATGTCATTCAATTTTCTCAGTCCAGCAATCGTCGCATTGACCGTCGTGAAGGGATAATCGGTCCCGAACAACACCTTGTCCCAGACGCCATATTCCTGCACCAACATCAGGCTGTGGTAGCACTGGAACGGACGATAGTGCAGGGCACTCAGGTCGCAATACACGTTGCGATGCTTCCGCGCCACGACAATGGCTTCGCCTTCATACGGATGCCCGAGGTGTGCCATGATGATGCGAACTTCCGGGAACCGCGTGGCCACCGGATCGAGATGCCGCGGCAACGTACACTCCAGCGGTGCCTGCGCCACGAACGTCGTCCCGGTATGCAGCAAGACCGGCAAACGATGCTGAGTCGCATACTCCCACAGCGGATCCAGCAGCGAGTCATCCGGATGAAACCCGGCATACATGGGGAGCAATTTGATCCCTCGCAAGCCGAACTCTTGATGTCCCTGCCGCAGTTCATCCTGCCAACCCGGCTGCGTAGGATCAACCGAAAGAAAGCCCAGCAACGTATCCGGATGAGCCGCCACATAATCGGCCACGTAACGATCATCCACCCACAAACCACTCAACCGCGCCTTGCCACCAAACACCACGGTGACGGTATCGTCAGGGGCTGTTTTACGATACTCGTCATAGTGAACAGTAAGATCTAATTCCGTCCCAGCCTTGGCCCCTCGCGCCTGCCGGCGAAAGTCGTCACTGAAATGAAGCGGATACTGCCAGGCATGACTATGAACATCGAAAATCATGATGCGCAGAGGACTTTCCAGAAGAAATATTTTCGGATCAACAGTCGACCGACAATCATTCAAGAAGAGTTTTCAGCCGCGGAAACACACGGATTGAACACGGAACAAGACAGCAAGCAGCCGGATTCACAGCCTGTTCAATCAACACAAATCAGGACAAGCGTTGCGTTGTCCGAGAATGCCAACAAACGCTGACCCAATCCGTGTTATTCTGTGTTAATCCGTGGCAAAAAAATCTTCTTAATTCAATTCGAAGCGAAAGTTGCCCTTCAAAACTCCGTGTTCTTCGTGTCTCCATGGTGCAACTTCTTCGAACTCGTGCACCACAGAGTCGACAGTGAGGACCAGCCAACCAATCCATTCGCGAGGCCTATTCCGCTTACATCGCGTGTTCGCGAACCACAGCCCAATCGACGTCCACTCCCAAACCAGGCCGATCGGTGATCGTTACTCGAGGCCCGTCGATTTGAATTGGATTAGTCACGATGCGGGCTGCGTGATACTCCGGCCCCAGCATATCGCCCGGGAATTTTTCGACCTGCATATTGGGGCACGCGACGACCACATGGGCCATGGCTGCCGTCCCGATATCCCATTCCAAATTCGATCCGATACTGCAGCCCACACCATGTTGTGCCGCGTAGTCGACGATCGCTTTGGACTTGCTGATGCCGCCATTCTTGCCCGGATAAATGCTGATCAGATCACAGGCCTCATTCAAGACCAACTCTCGGGCGTGGTGCATGTCGAAGCACATGTCGTCGGCCATCACAGGGGGCTTGGTTTCTCGCCGCACACGAGCCAGACCATGATAGTCGCCGTCGGGCGTGGGCTGTTCATTCAGAGCAATGTTGCAGTCGGCGAGTTCGTTCACGCAATGAATGGCCGTCTCGACATCCCAGCCGCAATTGGCATCGATCGTCAACTTCCGCTGCGGGCCAATCGCTTCGCGTACCGTCCGCACACGTTCAATATCAGCCGCCGCGGGACCACCGACCTTCACCTTAATGGTTTGAAAACCCTCGCTAACAAGTTCCAACGCTCGTGCCCGGGCATGATCCGGAGCATAGGCTCCCATGGAGAAACGGCACTCAACGGTCAGCGGCCGCACGGCCCCACCCAGCAGTTCATAGACCGGCTTCCCCACCGCTTTACCAGCGATATCCCAGCAGGCCATTTCAATCGCCGCTTTGGAAAACCAGTTGTGCCGCGACGTTCGATCGAGACGCCGATTGATCTCATCAATATTGGTCGGATCGGCACCGATGATGGCCGGACCGAATGTCTGATCCAGGATCGCCTTGGCCCCCCAGACTGTCTCACCACTCCAGAGCGGCATGACAGTTGCTTCGCCGATGCCTTCAATCCCGGCATCCGTGCAGATCCGGACCAAGACGTATTTCGATTCAATGTGCCAACCCAGGGACGTCACCATGTGGCGTGCCGGTTTGAGCGGGATTCGAACGGCTGTCGTTTCGATGTGCGTAATCTGCATCCCAGTGGTGATCCTTAATCATGGATTGTCGACAATTGGGGCATTCCAGTCCGTAGCGACGAGCGAGCATTCAGTATATAGTCGAACCCTTATAACATGCACGGTCATCAATGAGACGTTTTAATCGTGGGAGTACTACTTTGATAAAAGTCTCAGAGTTGGCCGCGTAGAAAATAATCCTGACACCAAACCCCCTGCGAGGTGCAACTGGTGAGCCAACCCCACAATCATCCCGGCCAACGACCGAGCTCCGCCCGGTACATCGTTTTGGCGTTTCTGTGCTCACTGGCCTTCGTCCTGTATTTGGATCGAATCTGTATCAGCCAGGCTGCCACGTCCATCATGAAGGACTTGCACCTGACGAAGACGCAGTTCGGCTATGTTGCGGCCGCGTTTACGCTGGCCTACGCCCTGTTCGAAGTCCCGATCGGCTGGTGGGGCGATAAATACGGTTCCCGCGGCGTACTGGCCCGCATTGTGATTGGCTGGTCGATCTTCACGGCTCTCACAGGAGCCGCCTTCGGATTTGTCTCGCTGGTCGCGATCCGCTTTCTCTTCGGTGCCGGTGAGGCCGGAGCCTTTCCCAATACCGCCCGGATCCTCTCTCGTTGGTTCCCCACGCAACGCCGTGGGATGGCCCAGGGACTGGTCAATTCCGTATCGCAAATCGGCGGTGCCTTCGCCCCGTGGTTAACGTCAGAACTGATGCAAGCGATTGGCTGGCGCTGGACCTTCCTGGTCTTCAGTATTCCGGGAATCGTGTGGGCGGCGGCCTTTTACTGGTGGTACCGCGACGATCCTCAAACCCATCCGGCGACCAACGAAGCCGAACGCCGCTTGATCGCCGCCGGGACTTCGTCCAATCACGGAATGGCTCACCCGCCGATCCCCTGGGGCATCGTGCTCCGCAGCCCACAGATCTGGATTATGGGCGTCGTGCTGATGTGCACGGCGTTCAATTCCTACTTCTATTTCACGTGGTACCCGACCTATCTCAAAGAAGGCCGCGGCGTCTCGGAATCAGAAGCGGGCCGCCTCGCCAGCATCGTCCTGACGGGCGGAGCCATCGGCTGTATTTGCGGTGGCTTTTTGATCGATTACCTGGCCCGAGTCACCGGCAACCGGCACCTCAGCCGGCGCCTCTATTCGAGCACCGTCTTAGTCCTAGGGGCGATTTGCCTGATCTCAGGCCGTCATTCGGATTCCCCATTCTGGGCATCGGTCTGGACCAGTGGCTCAGTGATGTTCGCACTCTCCACACTCGCCGCCTGGTGGGGTGCCGTGACGGACCTCAGCGGAAGACATATCGGAGCTCTCTTCGGACTGATGAACTCCATCGGCGGCCTGGGAGCCATCTCGTCGCAGTTGTTCGCAGGCCGTTATGCCGACTGGATGAAAACACTAGGCCACGAAGGCCGCGCCCAATGGGATCCCATCTTTTATGTCTACGGCGGAGTCCTGGTTCTCGGAGCCTGCGGCTGGCTATTTATCGACTCCAGTAAATCAGTCGACCGCGAGAGCCACGAACACGAAGCGCCCGCAAACTAAAGAGCGTTTCCCCCGAGTCCCACACAGCACACGTTCTTGGCGAGCCGGGCGACGTCAGTCCCCGGATTCTTCGTCAAACGCAACAAATGCGGTTGCACCACGGAGACACAGAGGACACGGAGATTTAAAAGAAAACTTCGAGCTCTTGGTAATTCAAAAAGAGTTTTGGGCCACGGATTCACACGGCTTGAACACGGAACCAGACAGCAGAGAGCTGCTTTCACAGCCTGTTCAATTAAAGCCAATCGGGGCAGACTCAGCGTTATCCGAGAATGCAGAAAAACGCTGACCCAATCCGTGTTTTTCTGTGTTAATCCGTGGCTAAAACTCTTCTTGTATGACTTTCAAAACTCCGTGTTCTCCGTGTCTCCGTGGTGCAACTGAATTTCCACCGCTCAACGAAGCCTGAGTCGGATGAGCTACGCCAGGATCTCCTGCACCACTTTGCCATGGACGTCGGTCAAACGGTACTGCCGACCCTGGAATTTGAAGGTCAGACGTTCGTGATCGATGCCTAACTGGTGCAGGATTGTTGCCTGGAAATTATGCACGTCCACCGGGTTCTCGACGGCGTTAAAACCGAAATCATCACTTTTTCCATAAGTGATTCCCGGCTTAATTCCTCCCCCCGCCATCCAGGTCGTAAAGGCATAAGGATGATGATCGCGGCCCCATTGCGTGCGGTCGTTGATATTCCCCTGAATGAATGGCGTGCGACCGAATTCACCACCCCAGACGACCAGCGTGTCTTCCAGTAATCCGCGCTGTTTGAGATCCTTCACCAACGCCGCGGCCGGCTGGTCGGTATCGCGACATTGAATCTCGAACTGGGTCGATAAGTTGCGGTGATGATCCCAACCCGCGTGGAACAATTGCACGAACCGCACACCGCGCTCAACCAGCCGCCGAGCCATCAAACAGTTGTGCGCAAACGAACCTTGCCGAGCCACATCGGGCCCATACATCTCCAGCACATCTTTCGTTTCCGTCGTGAGATCCGTCAGATCGGGGACACTGGCCTGCATGCGATAGGCCATCTCATATTGGGCAATTCGAGTCTGAATTTCTGGATCACCGAACTCGGCAAAATGCTCGTGATTAAACTCGGCGAGATCATCTAATAAACCACGTCGCACGTCGCGGCTCATACCGTCGGGGTTCGAAAGATAGAGAACCGGATCACCTGCACCACGAAACTTCACTCCCTGGAATTTCGACGGCAAGAAGCCGCTGCCCCAATAGAAGTCATAAAAGATCTGCCCGCACGTGGCCTCTTTATCGCGAGAGGTCATGACGACAAAACCTGGCAGATCCTCGGTCTCTGAACCCAGGCCGTAGGTCGTCCACGCCCCCATGCTGGGGCGACCCGGCATTTCGGATCCGGTTAAGAAAAACGTAATCCCAGGCGCGTGATTCACAGCGTTCGTGTGCATCGACTTAATGAAACATAAGTCATCCACGACCGAAGCCGTATGCGGCAAGAAATCACAGGCCCAAGCCCCTGACTTCCCATGTTGCTTGAAGCCAGTGAACGCGGGAAACGCGATCTTCTTGGCCCCCTGAGTCATCGTCGACACACGCTGGTTCTGATGAACGCTTTCCGGGATCTCCTGGCCGCGCCATTTCTCGAGCTCCGGCTTGTAGTCGAACATATCGACATGCGGCGGCGCCCCATTCATCAGCAAGTAAATGACATGCTTCGCCTTCGGCGGATGATGCGGCAACGCGGGCAAACCACCAAACCGTGGAGCCTGCGGCGAGGGCTCGGCACCAAACACCTGAGGCCCCATCAATGAGGCAAGCGCAGCCGATCCCAACCCCATCGCCGAGCCAGAAAACAACTGCCGTCGCGTCATCTGCGCGGCATGATTCAACAAATCGGGATGTAAAATATTAGGTTGCATAGTCAGCCTGTCGGACGACTGGAGATTCGTTTTTAGAACTCGAAAACACAAGATATTTCTTGTGTTGATTAGTCACGGATCGAATACGGATTCAGGAGATTTTCACCACGAATAATACCAATCACACGAATGAATTACAGGAAGATCAATTCATCTTTTGATGATCAAACAATTGAAAGAGACCTATACACTCAGCCGATTTCCCAACAGCTGAAGTTAGCTGTTCTTCATTCGTGTAATTAGTGTGATTCGTGGTTTCTCAATTCTTTCTGTCGTTTCGAAAATCTGGTCAACACGTTTGACTCTCACTCTTTCGTGAGTGCTTCGTCTAAATTCAAAACCAGATTTGCCAACCCCGTCCAGGCGGCCAGTTCAGCGGGATTGAGTTGTGGATCGGGTTTGGATTCTCCGACTGCTAAGAGTTTTTGTGTTGCGTCAGTGTTCTGACTATAGGTTGCCCGCAACACGGCGAGGCGTTTTCCAAGACGATCCAGCTCGTTAGGAGTCGGTAGGCGGCATGTGCAACGTCGGAACAATTCGCTGATTCGCGCCGGTTCATCCTTGGCGGTGGGTGATAACAATGTGCGCTGTGCCAGACTGCGGGCCGCTTCAATGTAGGTCACATCGTTCAGCGTCACGAGAGCGTGCAACGGGGTATTCGTCCGATCGCTTTTGACCGAACAGTTCTGACGGTTGGCCACATCAAAGAAAATCGTGGGAGCCACGATCCGCCGCCAGAACGTATAGAGACTGCGACGATAAAGTGCGTCGCCGTGCTGTTGTTCATAACGAATAAAACCAAACGTGGCGTCCTCCCACACCCCTGACGGCTGATAGCCTTTGACCGGCGAGCCTCCAAAACGTTCGACTAACAAACCACTGACCGCGAGTGCCTGGTCGCGAATCATCCAGCTCGGCAAGCGGAACCGTGGCCCCCGAGCCAACAGACGATTGTCGGGGTCCCGTTCGGCCATTCCCGGCAGAGTTTTCGAAGACTGGCGATAGGTCGCACTCATCACCATCAACTTAATGAGATGCTTCACATCCCAACCACTTTCCCGGAACTCCACCGCCAGCCAATCGAGCAACTCGGGGTGGCTGGGCTGGTCTCCCTGAACGCCAAAATCCTCGGTACTCTTCACCAACCCGGTCCCAAAGAACTGCTGCCAAAACCGATTCACCGTAACGCGCGCCATGAGCGGATGCTCGGGCGATACCAACCATTGGGCCAAAGCCAGGCGACTCTTGGCGGCATCAGCGGGAAGCGGCAGGATCTCCGTCAGGACGCCATGCTCGACCTTGTCACTCGGGACGTTATATGCCCCTTTCACCAGGATAAATGTCTCGCGCGGCTGAGCCCGTTCCCGCATCACCATCGTGTAGGGGATGGTTTTTTCCAAGCTGTTGCGTTCGTTCTTCGCCGAATCCGCGAGTTTTCGTGCGGCAACCAATTTGGGTTCGTTACTCAAATAATAATCGGTGACCTCTTTCCGCTGTGCGGCATCACGTTTGTCGGCGGCAATAGTCAGAGCTTCGCGGACTTTGTTGGGAATGCTGCGGAAGGAAGTCACAGGCGATGAGGTTGCCGAGAATCGGAATCGACCGAGCACATGACTGAGGTGCGGTGACTGGAACTCCAGGCTGCAGAGAATGTCCCCTTCGCCAGTCGCAGTCACCGAGGGCCGAACTTCATACACACCGACATGCGGCCGACCAAAATCCGAAGCCACCGCCCAGCCCGTCTCATTCTTGCCGTCCAGCGTCGCTGCTAATGGAAAGCCACCCTGTTCAAAGTCAGCTCGAACAGCAGCGAGTTCAACCGGTTGACCATTCCGCCGAATCTTGAGTTCCGACAACACAAAGTTGCCGTTGTCGGCTCGTCCCGGTCCCTTGTTGACCAGTGAATCATCGGGTAGGGCTT
>JAZKFE010000332.1:19343-20896 GCA_040386595.1 Planctomycetota bacterium
AGGCGGAAACCGGTCAGATTCGCCAAGGACGATTTGAAACTAAGCTGAAAGCGATCCTGTGCGGGATTGCTGCCGCTGACTAATAGGCTACCGTCTTCCAGAACTTTGAGTGCCGCACCGCCTTCGGATTTTGCCTCCACGGCGTTCAAGACGGTCCATTCGGGCTCGGTCAGCTTACCGCTCGCTGCTAAGAAATTTTGTTCCCAAGCAGGCTGGGCCGCTCGCAGTTGCTGATCGAGCTCATCGCGAGCCTTGTTCGCGTTGGCTTCAGCAACCCGCAGTTCGTCGAGCTTCTTTTGTTGTTCAGGTTTCGCGAGGCTCAGCAGGGGATTCGCCAGACCGCCGGCATCGTTGCCGCCGGTTTCATCAATGGAATTAAAGTAGGCCGCCAGCTGATAGTATTCCTTCTGTGAGAAGGGGTCATACTTATGATCGTGGCAACGGCAACACGTCAGGGTCAGTCCCATCCACACGGTCCCCGTCGTCTCCACGCGATCCTGGACATATTCAATTCGCGATTCTTCGGGGATGCGGCCCCCTTCGCCATTGATCATGTGATTGCGATGAAACCCGGTCGCAATCAGTTGCTCACGCGTTGGATTGGGTAGCAAGTCGCCCGCGAGTTGCTCAATCGTGAACTGGTCAAAGGGGGTATTTCGATTGAACGACGCGATCACCCAATCACGCCAGTACCACATCGCCCGCGTGGGGTCTCCCTGGTAGCCGTTGGTATCCGCATAGCGTGCAGCATCGAGCCAATCCCAAACCATGCGTTCGCCATAACGACGCGACTCCAACAGCCGATCGACCGCAGTTTCATAGGCATTCGCGGTGGTATCTGCGAGGAATGCGTCAAGTTCTTCCGGCGTGGGAGGCAATCCCGTCAGATCGAGCGTCACGCGACGCAGCAATTTGACCCGATCGGCTTCAGGAGCCTGCGAGAGCTTTTCCTCCACCAACCGCGCCACCACGAATGCATCAATCGGGTTCTGAATCCGAACCGTCGGCGGCACAGCCGGCACCGCAGGGCGAACGGGGGCGACGAACGCCCAGTGTTTCGTGTATTGAGCCCCCTCGTCGATCCAGCGTTTGAGGAGCTGCTTTTGCGCATCCGTCAGCTTCAGATTCGACTTGGGCGGCGGCATGACCTCATTGGGATCAGTGCTAAGAATCCGCAGCACGAGTTCGCTGTCGTCACTCTTGCCCGGCTTCACGGCCCCCGCGGCGGTCGCCCCAGCGAACGAATCGAGCCGCAAGTCGGCCTCGCGATGCGCAGCATCCGGGCCGTGGCAGTGAAAGCAGTTCTCCGACAGAATCGGCTGGATATCCCGCCCGAAGTTCACTCGTGACTCGGCGGCTTCCACCGACAAGCCAAACGTACCCAACAGGCTGAACCAGCAAAGAATTCGGAGTACACCCCGTGATGTCATCGCGCGCGGCCTCGTCATGGATGATGTCAGATCGGTCAGCCCTCGTGAGCAGTCCCGGTATTTTACGCCAGACAATCCGGCGACGCGTGCATGTTCATTGATTTGTTCTCTCTAAGATACCCG
>JAZKFE010000333.1:0-6214 GCA_040386595.1 Planctomycetota bacterium
GGAGCCTCACCCTCCCAGAAAACCTTACGGCGTGATCCGAGTGAGTTCTGCCCATAAACGTTCGCTTCAAGAGGCATTGCCCACCGCTCGTTACTCGACCTTGGCCTCTTCGGCCTCAATGGAATCCTTCTTCTCCAGAAGATCCTTGAATTCAGCTTCCTTGTGGAGTGGCTTCAAGTCGGGATCTTCACCCAGCCAATTGAAGTCTCGGAACCCTGTCTTCACCGATTGCTTGAGATCGGCGAGGGCTGCCGCTTTGTATTTCGCCGCGAGTTTATCGTAGTTCGGGAGCTCGGTATGCTTCTCGAAATGCTCGACCGCACGGCTGTAAGCACAGGCGGAATTGTAGAGGAACAACGGGTCGGTCAAGAACCGATCACGATGCGTTTCGAGTTGCTCGATTGCCGGGACCACATCGCCCGCGATGATCCGCATAATGCACGCGCCGGTTGTTGCCTGGGCACTGAATGGGTCTAGCTCAAGTGCCTTCTGATAGTCTTTTCCCGCCTTTTCGAATTCACCTAAGCGATTGTGGCAGTCACCTCGCCCCACATAAGCTTCCGGCAACCGGGGATCTTTTTCGACGGCTTGAGTGAAGTGTTTTAGAGCTTCCTTGTATTGCTTGGCCTGCAACTCTTGCAGCCCCTGGTATACAAACTGAATGCCGGGTGATCGCTGCCGCATCTGCCGCAATCCCTGATCGGCTTGGACTTGCTTGGTGCGATCTTTACTCTCACGCGCCTTCACCAACGCGGCACGAGCTCCCTCGGTTCCCAACTGGCCCAACGCGTTGCAGAAGTAGACCCATGTCTGTGGCTCGGGATTCTTTTCCAGGGCGTCGCCCAGCATCTTGATGGCTCCCGGGCTGCCGTCGTCCACCAGTCCCTGCACGGCGGCCGTCACCAGAGTCACGTCACTTTGCAGCACGGCATCCTGAGCCAGCTCGCGGAATTTTGTCGCATCCCATTTCCGCAGCGTCCCCAGAATTTTGGCTTTGGCCGACGTCCGCAGCGTGTCATACAGGGGCAGCAATTTGTCGGCGAGTGTTTGGTCGCCGATCTGGAGCAGTGACTCCAGAATGGCATCTTTATCTTCGATTTTCTCCAGATGAGCCAGCAACAGCGGCACTGCGCGTTGATCCTTGACCCGGTTCAGCAAGTTGAGCATCGGCGGGGTCGGCAGCGACTTCTGGATTTGCTCCAGAGTGTAGTTCATTGCCACCTGTTCGCTCTCGCGATCCGTGCGGTTGGTGAGAATGTCGTAGGCCAGCTGTCGCAGGTTGGGCTCGGATGTCTGCAGCTTTTCCTGGAGCAGGGCTACCAAGCCGGGGTGGCCAACTTTTTGCAGAGCTCGGAGGGCTTCGAGATTCAATCCGGAATCAGGACTCTTGGCGAACTCATAGAGCACATCAGACCAGACCGGCCGAGGGTATTGCGAGAGAACCATGACGATCGTCCGTTTGGATTCAGCCGGTTCCGTTTTTAACAAATCCAGCAGGGCTTGGTTTGCTGCCGGAAAGCGTGACCCAGCGAGGCTCGCCACCGCAATGGGGGACAGATTCGGCACGTTCTTCCGAACATACTCAAGCAACTTCGACACTGCTGCCGGTTCGCCAAAGTGCCGCAGGCCAATCAGGGCTGCCGTTTGGATTGCCGGGTCGGTGTCATCGGCATATTTCAGTACGAGTGGCAATTGCTCTGTGGGCAGCCGTCCGGCGCCGAACGCCAGTACGGCGGCTCGGGCCCACGGGTGGCCTTTTTCGATTGCTGCCAGCAATTCTTCCCGCGGTAACGTATCGCAGGCTGTACGCAATGCCGCGCGAACGGCGACGTCGGCCGTTTTATGGATGCGATTTACCGGACCGCTTCCCTCATCGCTGGAAGCGACTTCATCTGCGGGCTCACGGGCTGGCAGATGGGCGAGGTGGAACTCGCGGATGTTGGCGGGCAGGGCGGGGAATTGCTCGTTGTTGAATTCACCGCGACCGAGCGTCTGGGCTGCCTGCTGCAGCCAGTTGTAGAGATCCTGCGGCACCATCGTGGCGGAATCGGTCCACGTGACGACGACTCGTCCGACCTTCTTGGTACCCAGCAAATCGAGCTCATCGGTCAACGCACCGAGACTGATCATGTTGAGTTCGCCGGAGATGGTGAACAGCGCCAGGCAGTTCCGGGGCCCGATGTACGCGACGTCCAGACCGAGCAGACTGCGTTGTTGGGCGTTGATATCGACCTTCTGGATTTTGCCCCCAAACGGGACTTCCAAAACCAACTGGGGAACGCGTCCGCCGGGTTGCAGATCGGGGACGAAAATCCAACCGCTATTCGTTCCACCGGCAGGGATACGCATCTCTTTGAAGGATGACACTGACTCCAACTGCACATGTTGCCGGCCGATTTGGAATCCGTGATATCGCAAATTGGAAGAAACTTCCTGGATCGCATGGGGCTGTCCGTCAATCTGCAGCTTGACATCTTCTCGCTTGAGATTGACGGCCGTCGGTGTCAGATTGACCACCAGCAACTTGGCGGCGAAGAAGCGGCTGCCTTGCGGTCCCCCGGTATAAACGTGACCCAGGTGCGGTGTTTCCAGGATCAATACAATTTTCTGAGCCTGCGGATCGGCGGGGACTTCCCCCGGATTCTTGGCCCGTTGCCGGTCGAGTTCCATTTCCAGCCGGGTGACGCGGTCGGCAAGTCGTTGGACTTCCTCGCCCGCTGGCGGGACCGCTGCAGGCGTCTGCTGGGCTACAAGTTGAGCCGCGAAACACAGAACGACGACAGTGAAACAGCAAATCGAACGCATCATGACCAGATTTCCACCAGCTGGATGTCGAGTTCGGCACGGCGACCGACAGGATGTCGCACGGGGAACCCTAACCTGCACTCACTACGTATTTTAGCACCGATTTCCGTTGACGATAGGCTGATGATTCGTATTCAACACAGTCGTTGTTCGCTCCGCGAACTGAACGCGTTTGCAATACCGAGCTGGAATGGGTGTGGATTCAGTGTCGATTCCAACCCGCTATAAAAGAAACGTTCAGTTCGCGGAGCGAACAACGACTATGGCATCTGTCCGAGATGAATTTCGGTGTCATACTCGAAGCAGACTTGGCCCGCGGCCTGATTCTCTTGATAAATGGCCGCCAGTTTCTGCATCAGCGGTTCATGTTGCGGTTGTCCCTCGGCGGGAACGTAGGATGACGACAGAACACGGCCGCGTAGCCCTTCCCAATCAAACCGCTGCTCGTTGTAAAGCGAATAGTAGTTGTAAGTCCCCGGGGCGAAGAAGGCCTCGATCTTGGTGCGATCGATGTTCGTGTGCTGAATCTCGCGATAGTCCGTTCCGTATTCGTTCAGCAGGGCTTCATAGGCTCGCAAGAAGGGTGTGGAATCGATGCGGCGGGAATTCCACATCAGCCCGCACCATCCGTCAGCCCGCAGGATGCGAGCGAATTCCGGACGCGTTTTCGCGGCGTCAAACCAATGAAATGCCTGGGCCGCGACGATGAAGTCGACACTGTTGTCCGCCAGTGTCGTGGTTTCCGACGTTCCCTCAACGCTGTGAAATAAGGGATACTGGGCCAACAGACTTTCCGCCGCCTGCCGCATTTCTTTGTTGGGTTCGACTCCGTAGACCGTGTGTCCGCGTCGCAGAAAGAGCTCGGCGGAAATCCCCGTCCCTGAGCCGATATCTGCCACGGTGGAAGGCTGTTTCAGCCCCGCTTCATCGGCCAGGATCTGGAATAATTCATCCGGATAGCTGGGCCTCCAGCGAACGTAGTTTTCCACACGGTCCGAAAATCGCTGAGTTGAATTCTTGGCAGAGTCCATACGCCATCCCGTATTTGATTGACCCGGTTCACCGGCATTGTTTCTGGTACGCGCCGGGCAACGTGACGCCTCCCGGAATTCCTCGATCAACGTCGGGGCTTGTGCATGGTTGCAGCTTAGATTGGGATCCACTCCCCAATGTGTTGTCGTGCCACTGCTTTGCAACTGTACCCAGTTGTTAAGCAGTGCATTCCAAGCCGTCCGGGCACTGCTTAACGACCGAGTACGGTCGCAAAGCAGTGGCACACAATCCTAAATCTTACCTCTGACACCGCACCAGAAACAAATCTTAAGTGTTGCCCTTAAACGGCTTGGGCTGGCGTTTGCCACTGCCCCCCTTGGACTTTCTCGACTTGCTGCGTTGAGGTTTCGACTGCTGAGCCGCCATTTCCGTGGTGGACAGTGACTGACCCATTTCCTGCTTCAATTTGAGGATGCGATCGCGTAGCGATGCGGCCCGTTCGAAGTCGAGCTCTCTCGCGGCGGCCAGCATTTCTTCTTCCAGCTCATTGAGGAACTCTTGTGTCGAAAAGTCCTTTTCGTCGTTCTTACCGATTGCATCGCGGACGACTCGGCGGGCGTCGATTTCCTCTTCGATGCCGCGACGAATGGCCTTCTGGATCGTTGCCGGTGTGATGCCGTTGGCCTCGTTATACGCCAACTGTAACGCTCGACGGCGATTCGTTTCGTCCATCGCTCGCTGCATGCTGTTGGTGATCTTGTCGGCATACAGATAGACCTGCGCGTTGACGTTACGAGCCGTACGACCAATGGTTTGGATCAGGCTGGTTTCACTGCGCAGAAAACCTTCCTTGTCGGCATCCAGAATGGCGACCAGCGACACTTCCGGCAGATCGAGACCTTCGCGCAACAGGTTCACACCCACCACCGCGTCGTACTTGCCTTCTCGCAGCTCACGCAAAATTTCCACACGTTCAATCGCATCCAGCTCGGAGTGCAACCAGGCGCACTTGATTCCTTCATCCTGCAGATACGTCGTGAGATCCTCTGCCAACCGCTTGGTGAGGGTCGTCACCAAGGTGCGTTCACCCTGAGCCGTTCGATGGCGAATTTGCTCCATCAGATGCGGGACCTGGCCGCGTGCCGGCATGATCTGAATCACCGGGTCGATCAATCCCGTCGGGCGAATCACCTGTTCGACGACGGCGCCCTCGGTCTGTTGCAGTTCCCAATCGGCAGGGGTTGCTGAAACAAACAGGCAGCTGTTGGCTTTGGCTCGCCATTCGTCAAATTTCAGCGGTCGATTATCGAGGGCACACGGCAGGCGGAATCCATGGTCGACGAGAGTCGTCTTACGCGAGAAATCGCCTGCGTGCATGCCGCGAATCTGTGGGATCGTGACGTGTGATTCATCGACGAACAGCAGGAAATCTTCGGGGAAGAAGTCATACAACGTAAAGGGGGCCTCACCCGGTTTGCGTCCGGCGAGCGGCCGGCTGTAGTTCTCGATGCCCGGACAGTGTCCGACTTCCTGTAGCATTTCAATGTCATACCGCGTCCGAGCACTCAGACGTTGAGCCTCCAGCAGCTTGCCCTCTTTACGAAAGAACTCAAGCCGTTCTTCCAGTTCGTTGCGGATTTCCCCGAGTGCCGCGTCAATACGTGACTGCGGCAGCACGAAGTGTTTCGCTGGATAGATGTAGGCTTCTGGTACCCGCTTCACTTCATCGCCGGTGGTCGGATTGATGATGGCCAGACGTTCGATTTCATCGCCCCACAGTTCAATGCGGTAGGCGAACTCTTCATAGGCGGGCCAGACTTCCACAATATCGCCCCGCACACGGAAGCGGCTGCGTTCCAGCACGATATCGTTGCGGTCGTATTGAATGTCGATCAGCTTACGGAGCAATTCGTCGCGATCAATTTCACCCCCCACGATCAGCGGGACCATCATTTCGAGATAGTCGCGGGGCGAGCCCAAACCATAAATGCAGCTGACGCTGGCGACGACAATCACGTCGCGGCGACTCATCAGGGCACTGGTGGCGAACAATCGCAGGCGGTCGATTTCTTCGTTGATCGACGAATCTTTTTCGATGTAGATATCGCGCTGCGGGATGTAGGCTTCCGGCTGATAATAGTCGTAGTAGCTGACGAAGTACGTCACGGCATTGTTCGGAAAGAATTCCTTGAACTCACCGTACAGCTGGGCCGCGAGCGTCTTATTGTGCGACAGCACCAGCGTCGGCCGCTGCAGTTCCTGGATGACGTTCGCCATGGTGAACGTCTTGCCCGAACCGGTCACACCGAGCAAAACTTGATCCCGTTTTTTCTGCCGAAACCCCTCAATGATGCTCTTAATTGCCGCCGGTTGATCACCAGCGGGCTGGAACGGGCTGACCAACTGAAATTCGGGC
>JAZKFE010000334.1:0-9277 GCA_040386595.1 Planctomycetota bacterium
CGATTTTGTTGCTACGTGGAATTAGATGCCTGTCCTTTAGTTGCTTTAGTTGGTTGGTACCAAACGCAAACAGGCCGGTTGCTGTGGTTTGCAACCGGCCTGTGTATAATTGCTGGCTGGCGGCGGACTATGCCAGCTTCTCGAATGCGGCTCGGACGTGCTTCAGGCAGGCTTCCAGATCGGAGAGCGGGTTCTTGGGGTTCTCTTCGTATTCCAGAGCCAGGCTATGCTTGTAGTCTTGGGCCTTGAGTGCCTTCAGGCAGCCCAGAATATCGAGGTCGCCTTCTCCGGCGATGGTGAAGATGTTGGCGTTTTTCACGTCCTTCAGATGAACTCCGTAGACGCGTCCCTTGAGCTTCTCGATGGCTTCAACGGGGCTTTCTTTGCTGCGGAGATAGTGTCCCGTGTCGACGCAGGCGCCAATCCGCGGGTGACGGTCTTTGACGATTTGTACGACGTCGTCAATCTTGTCGTAGGTGGCGCCGGGGCCGTGGTTGTGAATGGCGATGTTGATGCCGTATTCTTCCACCAGCTTGTCCAAGAGGTCGAACGTCCCCTTGTCTTTGTTGGGGTTGGCACTCAAGGTCTCAATGCCGATGGCCTTGGCGTAGTCGAAGAACTGGCGGGCCTTCGTTTCATTCGTATCGAAGCCGAGCACTCCATAGCCCAACAACTTGACGCCTGAGGCATCGAGCAATTTCTTCTGGGCCTCGATTGTGCCGGGAACGGTTGTAGACGGAATATGACCCGGGAATGCTTCCCAATAATGCAGGCCCAACGCCTTGGTGGCTTCCAACGCCTTTTCGACTTTGAAGTCGCGCAGCGTGTAGCTTTGCAGACCCATCTTGAACCCGTGGTAGGGATCGGCGTCCTTCGCGAAGAGATTGGTTGTCATTCCCAAGCTGAGTGCCGCAGCACCCATTGAGCCGGCTCGCAAGAATTCACGGCGAGTAAACCCCTGACCTCGAACTTCTGCCATGTTGTGCCTCATTGAAAAATGACCAGTTCTCCCGAAAGGGCGGCGCGCCCCGGAAGTGACCGGTCGAATTGTCGTGAAATGATTAGCGCCGAGCGGCTATTGTAGTCAGCCTGGATTCCAAATCACCAGCCGTCCCCGGTCTGGCACACGCTTGACAGCTGTAAAATTTTGAGTCATTCACCTCCATACTTGTCCCGACGATTGTCTCGGTTGCCCGGTTGTGATACGGTTCTGCTTGCGCGTCGATGAAGTTGCGCTTAGAGATGTCAGGACATACCAGCCAACTTAGGAAACACCTTCCTGCCTAGAGGATCCCGCCAAGATGTCTGAAGCCCGTCCTACCGGGGCGCCGCCCCTGTCTCGTGTGCAATGGTTGATTTGCGTCATTGCCGCGATTGGTTTTGCCTTCGATATCTACGAACTCTTGATGCTGCCGCTCGTCGCGCGGTTTGCCATTGAAGAGCTCACCGGTTTCAAACCGGGCAGCCCGGGTTTTCAAACTTGGGTCGGCTATCTGTTCTTCGTCCCTGCGTTTGCAGGTGGCCTGGTGGGTTTGGTCGGCGGTTATCTCACCGATCGTCTGGGACGTCGCTTCGTGCTGACCTGGAGTATTCTGCTGTATGCGTTCTCCGCATTTGCTGCCGGTTACTCGACCAGCATCTGGATGCTGCTCATCTTCCGTACGCTGACCTTCGTCGGTGTCTGCATTGAATTCGTGGCCGCCGTCGCGTGGTTGGCGGAACTCTTTCCTGATCCCATCCAGCGAGAAAAAGTGCTGGGATATACCCAGGCGTTCTCGTCAATCGGCGGTATTCTGGTTGCCTTGGTGAGCACGCTGACGTTTGAGTATGCCAAGGTCTTGCCGGCCGTTTCGATTCCCGGATTCCTGACAGGGTTGCTGGGGCAAATTCCAGGAGATCACCAGCATACGGCTTGGCGTTATACGTTGATGTCCGGTGTGATCCCCGCCATTCCGTTGATTTTGATTCGGCCGTTCCTGCCTGAAAGCCCTGTGTGGGCTCAGAAGCGAGCGTCTGGAAAATTGCGTCGTCCCAGCTTTGCCGAACTCTTCTCCCCGCAACTGCGCCGCACCACGATCGTCACGACGATCATGTTTGCCTGCAGCTACGGCGCCGCCTTTGGAGCCATTCAGCAATTGCAGTTGATTGTTCCGGGTTTGAAAGATGTGAAGGCACTGACGGCGGGTAAGCCGGTTCCCGTGAAGAAGGAAATTGAAGGCAAGACGACGACCGACTACACGAAGGCTCAGGAAGTGGGCGGTCTGGCCGGTCGTTTCGCTTTGGCTTGGCTTGCGGTCATCATCATCAGTCGCCGGAAGTTGCTGCGAATTTTCCAGATTCCGGGGCTCATCCTGATGCCCTTGATCTTCCTGGCATTTGCCCAGGGTGATAACTATACGTTCTTCTCATTTGACATGAGCTGGTCGAAGGTCTTCCATGAAGTGAAGTTTTCCTACTTGGGAATTCTGATCTTCCTGGCCGGGTTCTTTACCGTGGCCCAGTTCAGCTTCTGGGGCAACTACCTGCCGCGAGTCTATCCGGTTCACTTGCGCGGCACGGGTGAGAGTTTTGCGGCGAACGTCGGTGGCCGTATGATCGGGACCTCGTTTGCCTGGGTGGCGACGACGTTGGCCTATGTTCCCAAAGAACAACTGGGCTACGCTCCGACAAAGATGGCCTATGTGGCCGCGGGGATCGCCTTCTTCACCTACTTGGCCGGCAGCATCGCCTGCTTCTGGTTGCCCGAACCGCAAGAAGGCGAATTCGGCGACGACTAGTTTTTCCAGCAGTTTTTGTGCGAGTACGAGCCACTCGAGAGAAGTCATCTCTCGGGTGGCTTTTTTTACGGGCGACGGGTGATTCCGTCTGCTACGAGGGCCAGGTTCGCGGTCAACTCGTCAAAGCGGTGACGAAGAACTCACCGCTTCTTTGACTTCTTTGCTCCCTTTGACTTGTTTGATTTCTCCACCCCCTGTCGTTCAAATTCCGAGCCCCCACGGACATTCTTGAGCTGGCGAGCAGCTTCCCCTTCACCGCCCCTGGTTCGCCGAACCCAAGTTGCACGTCACCGCAATTGCTTGGAGGGCACCGGTTGTTGAGAGCCCAAGTGGGTGGCAAGGTTTTCAAACCTGTGTGAGCGAAGCGAATTAGAGGCCACTCTCATTCAAACTGCCGACTTCGAGGATCTGACTCCGTCCGCCCAACTTACGGTGCGGTCGAATGTTGTCGACAGCGGCATCCGTCAGGAATGTGGGCCTTTGATTCACTACGCTCCCCCAAGTTCAAGAACCAAGGCCACCCTGCCATTTTGTCTCGCGTTGAGATGCCTGTCCTTTGTCGTTATTAATCTAACACTAAAAGTTATCGCAGTAGTCAGTTAGGCACTTGTTGGATCTGATCTCACAAAAAAAGATCCACAAGTACCCTACACTCCTTAAGACATTTTGCCTGCGTCAAGACCATCGAGTTGGCCGATCACAATAATGAACACTCTCGGAATGCCCTATCGTCGAGGAGCCCAAATACCTGGCCCTATACGAAAATGCTTCATCAACTGCCGTGCCCCGTTTTGAGTAATTTTTGTCCATCTGATCGTTACCGATTGAAGCGCGGGATGCCGAAAAAAAACCTCGAGACTTTGGTCTGAGATATCGGTGTCGTCCGCGCCCAGTGTCATCAATGAAGATAAACTAGGAAGGATCTCCTTTACCAACGCATCTGACATAGGCGTGCCGTTGACTTCCAATTGATTCAATCGCCGCAGTCCTTTCAACTGCGTAATGTCGTCGTCACTGATGTCGGTGTCTTCAATGTTCAATTCTTCCAAATTTGCGAGTTTTCCGAGTCCTCGTAATCCCCCCTCGCCCAGGCGGGTATTACTCAGATTTAAAACTTTTAAATTCGTTGACCATTCTGCCCAATTCACTTTTATCTGGGGCGCCGGCTTCAGTCCGTAAGCAATTAACGTTTCAAGCTGACTCAAGGACTTGAACTGCGCGACGCCGGCCATCGTCATTTGAGTGCCGGCAATCTTCAACTCTTTCAAATTTAATAACGTCGCAATCCATGGTGCGGACTCATTCGAAGCTAGGGTTCCATTAATACCCAATTCCGTCAACTTAATCAGTGGTCGTAGTTGTGAGATTTCGACATCGCTGACCGTTGATCCCGAGATTGTCAAATGTCTCAGTTTTACGCACCGACCAATTGCCGCGGCGCTCGGCAAATCCAATCTTGCATCGAACAGCCGCAATTCTTCGAGCCATTTCAGTTTGTCAAGAGCTAGGATTGCTTCCGGAGTCAACAACTCAGCTGATAGATCTAAACTCCGCAGTGGAAGTGAGTTGCAAATCCGTTCGAAATCGGCGTCGACAACAGGGACGTGAAATAAACTGAGGTCTTCGCAGTTAGTCAACATTGACAGTCGATGAAATGAATCGTGCGAAAAACTATTATTGTTTAAGTCTAAACTGTTAAGCGAATTTTTAAACGCAAGAAGGCTCGGAACTACTGCATCGGGTTTACTCAGTGTCGAAAGCCGTATCTCCGTCGGAGCCAATTTTATGAGATCCCCAAGAGACTCGGCATGGACAGTTTGCCATGGGCCGCGGTTCTTTTCTGGTGCGGAAAAATTGATTCGTCCGCCATTTGAAGCGATAACCCCGAAAGCAATCAACCGTTCTCCCCACGCGATTGTTCCTGATATCTGGGCTGCTGTAACGACAGCCAAGGCAATTGCCGCTATTGGAATTTGAAACATGCTTGCCCATTCGATGCAACAGACGCGATTTTTCTTGGGGAACGATTCTTAAAGTCCAACAAGCACAGCGAGCCTGATGAAATTGTGCTTGCGATATCTGATGCGCGACCGTACTCGCGTCGTCAATCTGCTCGAACCCAAAAATGGTGACGGCGCGATAAAGCTATGCCTTCAGAAGCCGAAATCCTATATGACGATATTCGTAACACTAAACTCTTCTTGCGCCATCGGACCAACTCGATTGTGAAGACACGACGATTCTGATCATAGGCTCCGTCCCTCTTGGTCAATATTCAGTATGGTACTGCGGATGATCGTTGCTGGTCGCATCTCACCAATCGTAGTTGTCTCCCCACCATATCCTAGCGTAATCGTAGTATTTCACGGTGCTTCCGTCGACATAACGCGCGTTGAGATGCCTGTCCTTTGTCGTTTCGTTGAGATGCCTGTTCTTTGTCGTTTCCTTCTTTGTTGTTTCTCTTCGGGTGGAACATCATGCCTGCCATGGACGCAGATCGACGGCTGCGCGAAAGTCCTTGGTTTGCAATAGAAATGGAGCAATGATGGATTGGTGGAGTAGAGCGAAAGAGCAAGGCCGAATTAATGGACGGGTTTTGTTTTGGGGAGGATTGGCTGCGTGTGTTTGGTGTCCTATCGATGCGTTCGCCAATAGTAGACCGATTTTTATATCCGCGATAGTTTTACTTTATGGGATCCTCTTTACTATTTTTGGTCGGCAACTCGCGAAATGGGGAGATTCAAACGACGGAGATTGACGGTCACCATTCAGGTAAGGAAAAGGGGCTGGTCGAATGGCACTGCCGCTTGTTGTAAACTCCTGCATACTGTCGTTCCCCACCGCGCGATCTCGTGCCACTGCTTTGGGGCGGCGCAATCCCGCTGCAACTTGAATTGGACTCGCCGCCGCACCTAAGCAGTGCTCGTGACGACTTGAAGCCCGCGGAACCACTGCTTAACGACTGCGTACAGTCGCAAAGCAGTGCCACGATCTCAGTTTTTTGGCACTCAAACCAGTGTCACCCGCCCGTGTGCACATCACGGTATCGGCCCAGAATACTGTATTCATTTGGCTTTTTCTGGGTCGAACTTCGCCGGATCGTACCATGCGCCAGGGTTCCAGACACGGTATGCTGCAGAACGGGCAGTCGGATCATAATTATAATCGACTTTGGCCTCTTTCGCGGCCAGCAGCATGCCGATGCTGCGTTTCTGGTCATAGAGTTCAATCAGTTCGGCGTTGCGTCGAACTTCCTTCCATGTGTAGCGAACCTTGGTCGGGACTTCCGTTTCGACCCACATCCCGGACTTTTGCAGGCGGAAGAAATTGCCGTTTACTTGCGTGACCCACGCGACGCGGGGATCTTTGCCAGGACTGACACTCACCGGCCCCTCAGGTTCCTGGGGTTTGGCGATCAGTGCTTCGAGTTCGCTTTCGATTTTCGCGACTGTGTCCAGAGCATCTTGACGTTCCAAAGCGGTGATGATCTTCTTTGCCGCCTGTTTTAGCCCGATATTTGCGGATTCCAGCTTCTTCTCATAGAGATTTGTGTTCTGGGAAGCGGGCAGAAAACCATGGGTCTGGAAGGCCTCAAATTCTTCCCTGAACTTTGCTGCCGCGAGCGGGTCGCCGGTGTTGGTCGCACGCCTTTCCGCGGTCTCGAGTTGGCGTAAGAGAGGGCTTCTTAATTCATCTCGCGACTTTTCAAACTTTTCGACGGTCTGCTTCCAGCGACTTTCTGCCGCTGTGACCGCGGAATTTTCCTGACCGCTCGCTGTCTTTAAGAGAGTTAGGGCTAATACCAGTAAAGGAAATAGGATCCTCGCTCGTGGCATCATTTGGCCTCATTGGAATGAGAAGGCAGTTATTGAATTTTTGCTATCCAGTGTCCGGGAACGACAGGCCCGTGTTGCGGCGTTGGATTTCCATCCAAGAATCCAGATTGTACCCTAACGCGTCGACCAAGGCTATCAGGCTGTATTCAGCAACATGCCTGAAACGTTTCCTGACTCAAATTGCACCGCCGTTTGTGTACACTTCGGTTCCTTGTCATTCCTAGCGGCGTCCAAGAGGGCAAGCACCTCTGTGTTGTGTTTGCCGATCATTTGGTCGAATGTCTTTGTGCCACATTTGATCATTCATCGTTCGATTACGGGCAGGAGGTTGAGTTGCTCACTCGGCACAGCATTGGTTAGCTTTGATCAAAGAAGCCTGATCCCTTATATTGCTCCCGCTTCAATCTCGTCGGGCCTTCAAGTTTCTGTTCTCACAGAATCCATCGGTGGGAGATTCGTGATTGCGGCTGTAGTCGCACACCGAAATCGATCATCAAGCGGTAACACGATCTTTTGCCAGTTGTTGAGTTTTCCTCGTTACTAAACCACGTCTCCTTTTCTCTCGTTCTATTGAGTGTGCTATGAATTCCAGGCAGCCTGCTGAACTCCCCATTCCTACTCCAGCAATTTCCGATGAGGATGCCGTTGAAATGATCCGAGCATGGATTGCAAACGATCAACTTGTAGCAAGTCTGAAGATTGGCGCATGGGGCAGCGAACAAAATGTCAACGAAGAACACGCATGGGGCCGAATACTGAGTGATTTGGTGCGGATGTTGGCGACGGCACTACAGTCAAATTATGGAGGTGAACAAACAGAGATTGTTCATCGCCTGTGGGAACGATTAACCCAGGAGTTGGAGCTGAGTGAAGGGAAGAGTTTTCCGGGGACGTTTCTTGAATGATTGTGGAAGAGATAGAGGGGCATGTCCGTTTGTCTGCATCTGTCCGTGATCGTGCTGGTGGAAGGGAGAAGGGAGAAGGTGCCATTTGACCTGTCTCCTTTTTTTCGCTGCGAGGGCTTTCACGTTTGACTCTAGTCAATCCAATTCAAGACGTGCCAGAACCGTTTGTTTTTGATCTTCTTGAAAATTCGAAGATCGCAGGTGGTCTCGACTCACTTTTGAAGAGCAGTAACACGCAATCGATTACATCGATCGGCGAGGATGTTTCCCATGACCGTAGATGAAGTAAAAGCATTGGCCGAGGCACTGCTGAAAGCGGAAGACAACGGAATCTGGAAATATGACCTGGGAACGCCGGAGCGTGATCGGAAGCGGCCTCGGGAGTGGAATGTCAGCGTCCGCTGGGTTCATCCTTCGGGGACGCCTGTGGATGGCCCCGGAATTATCATCGTCGACGAAGGCACTCGTGAGGCTCGTTTCTTTTGACGCGCCGGACTTTGCTCGGGAACGGAGAAGGTACCATGCGGTTGGCGGGAGCAGCATCGGGAAGTTCAACTTCCCGATGCTGCTCCCTCGTGTCACACACTCATCACTATGAGTCGTTCTGCCGAACTGACGTTCCAGAGCCCTGGGGAATGTCCGTAGAGATTCGCGGAACCGGAGGCGGTGACTGTCGCAGCAAGCCCCGCCAGTGGGCGCGAAGTACCGAAAACTCTGGGAAGAATTCCGGGGCGCAGTGGCTGGGGGTTGGCGGAAAGAGAGTATGCTGCCGGCTCTCCGTAGACCAAGCGGCTGGGCCAGAGCCTTACCTTCCCGGCTGATCGATTACAGCGGGAAATGGGCCGTTACGGGCTGCGCTTATCGATCATCTGGGCGAGCAGGCCGAACATTCCCAGCTGTGTGGCTGCCACAAACAAAATCAGCGTCCGTTCGGTCAGATCTCGGTAGTACAGGTCCTGGGCGAACGTCACGGCGAACGCGGCCGCAAACACGCCGGCGATGGGGAGGAAGACGCGGAGCGGGGCGAAGTACATGCCCGTGCAGAAGATCGTTTTCAGCATGCCGAGGGTGTCGCGGACGGGCCGGATCTTGGAACGGCCGTTGCGAGCTCGATAGTTAATCGGTTCATATTCGACGAGATATCCATTCGTCAGCATGGCCAGGGTGATCGTGGTGGTGAAGCTGAAACCATCCGGCAAAATCTTCAGGAACCGCTCGGCGATATCGCGTCGAAATACACGGAAGCCACTGTTCAAATCGGGGATCCGTTGGCGGGCCATCCATTCGGCGAACCGCACCAGGAACCATTTCGGGATACTTCTGATCAGAGGGTACTCGACATTCGCTCCGGTTCGTGCTCCAACCACCATATCGGCGTGACTCATGCGCGACAGGAGCGACGCCAAATGTTCGTGCGGATAGGTGCCGTCTGCATCGGTGATCACAATGATGGGATACCGCGCGAAGCGGATTCCCGTCTTGAGGGCGGCTCCGTAGCCCCGATTTGAGGGGTGCTCCAGAAGTCGCAAATCACTGCGACCGCGTAAGACTTCACGCGAGCCATCTGTCGAGCCGTCGTCGACCGCGACGATTTCAAATGTCACGCCGATCGACTGTAACGCGGCGTACAGGGAATCTAGCTGTACTGCCAGTCCTGCGACTTCGTTGAAGATCGGCAGGACGATAGAGATTCCTGGCGGCAGTACCTCGTCTGTCGGGTGTGGGGCACCTCCAGGGTGCGGTGTTGATCGTGATGAGG
>JAZKFE010000334.1:9287-15531 GCA_040386595.1 Planctomycetota bacterium
TTCGTTCATGAAACATCGCGTTAGATTGACCGCCTCGGCTGCGATTGGCGGTTGAGCTTCGCCCACCGGTTTGGGTTACTACATGTCGGTAACTGTTCTCGTGTTTATTAGTGGTATTTGGATTGAAGTGACGGGCATTCAGTGTCGAGCGATTCGGGGGGCTTGAAGCCTCGTCTGAATGCGATCATTTGTTCATTTGTTGCGAATTCCCGGGATTTTGGGCCGAATTGTGGATTTGAATCAACATTTCATAAAGTTGGGCACACCGTCTGCGAATTATAAGATTTTGCTCGGAAATTTGTTCAGTAGTTGGCCGTGTGGGGCCCGAGGAACGCATTCATTTTTGTGAAGTTGACATGACCTGAACTTGTCGCGTGAGGGGCCGATTGTTGCCTTGCGTCACTCAAATTGGCAGCAGTGTTAACCGCTGGTAACAGTTGCGGTGCGCGCACCTATGACGTGTTGAGAACGAGGAAAGATTCTGGTTGTGAACGGTCGAATTCAGATTTACGTTTTCAGCGAACGGCCGACTAGACCGTAAGTATAGCGATTGTACCGAAGATGTAGACGGGGTGTTTTGATCGAATCGATGATTCTCGTGAGCGGGGCTGTTCTGCAGTCTGAACGCGGGAAACCGTCGGAGTCTACCAAGCGAAGCGACTGTATTTCCAGAACCCAGTAACAGATGTCAAGCAGCGTCTGGTTCCGACAGACCAAACGTGGCTTGTGCGTCCGCAAGACCGAGACGAGATTCCATGCGCCTGACTTCCTGGCTTTCCGCGTTCTCGAAATCTTTGGCCCGCAGAAATGTGAAGATCAGACCGCAGGCACATCGTGGTCGCCCGCTCGGCGGACAGCTGGAACACTTAGAGGACCGCACGCTGCTGACTTACAATGTCAGCCTCGATGGCGCGGGAGTGCTCACGATTTCTCAGGCCACTGCCGGCGATGCCAGCGCCCTGAATTTCTCGATGG
Source organism: Planctomycetota bacterium (assembly GCA_040386595.1). GTDB lineage: Bacteria > Planctomycetota > Planctomycetia > Planctomycetales > Planctomycetaceae > JAKFVC01. The sequence continues at coordinate 10,263 of JAZKFE010000334.1, forward strand.
CGTCAGATGTTTACACGTTTGCAGACGCAGGCGTGACCTTTAATGCGGCGACGGGAGCAAATGCTGGGCAAGTGACCGTCGCCGCAAATCAAATCACGGTTTCCAATGCGAACGTGACGTCGATCGTGGTTACTCTCGGTGATGGAAACGACACCTTCACGTTCTCATCGTTCAATGCCACCGGCGATGATATCACCCTCAATATGGGAGGGAACGCGGGCGATGTTGTGACAGTGTCGGGAGCGTACACTTCGGACGGCGACGTAAGCTTTAATAATGCCCAAGCCATCAACATCAATGCGGCGCTGACAGCCACGACTAATCTGGTCCTAAATGCCGGAACAGGTGACATCACTCAAACGGCTGCGATTTCGGCACCGGGAACCGTGAACCTGACCGGATCCAACATCACTCTGAACCAAGCGAATACGTTTGGTGCGGTGACCGTGAATGCCGGGACGGGCGCTGTGTCACTGACGGAGAATGATGCGATCTCGATTGCCGCGCTCGCGCACGCGGGGACGTTGACGCTGAATGCCGGGACGAATGCGATTACGCAGACGGGCGTGATCAATGTGGGGGCCGGGGCCACCAGCCTGACCGGCGGCGTGATCACCCTGACTCAAGCCAATGTGCTGGGCGCGGTGACGATCGCTGCGGGAACCGGCGACGTGTCACTGACAGAAAATGACGCGATTTCTGTCGCCGCCATCGCCCATACGGGCAATCTCATTTTGAATGCCGGAACGAATGGCATCACTCAGACGGGGGTGATTAATGTGGGGGCCGGCACGGCCGACCTGACCGGCGGGGCGATCACGTTGACCCTGGCGAACGTGCTGGGAGCGGTGACGATCAATGCCGGGACCGGGGCGGTGTCGCTGACGGAGAACGATGCGATCTCGATTGCCGCGCTGACGCATGCGGGGGCGTTAACGCTGAATGCCGGGACAAATGCCATCACGCAGACTGGTGTCATTAACGTGGGGGCCCAAACGGTCGGTCTGACTGGTGGCACGATTACGTTGACTCAGGCGAATGTGTTGGGCGCGGTGACGATCGCCGCGGGAACCGGCGGCGTGTCGTTGACGGAGAATGACGCGATTTCTGTCGCGGCGCTCGCACATACGGGCAATCTGACGTTGAATGCGGGGACCAATGGCATCACCCAGACAGGGGTGATCAATGTGGGGGCCGGTACGGCCAACCTGACTGGCGGGGCGATCACGTTGACCCAGGCAAACGTGTTGGGGGCGGTGACGATCAATGCCGGAACGGGTGCTGTGTCTCTGACCGAAAACGATGCGATTTCGATTGCCTCGTTAACGCACTCGGGGGCGTTGACGTTGAACGCGGGGACGAACGCGATTTCGCAAACGGGCGATATCGAAGTGGGCACGGGAACGCTCGGATTGACCGGCGGGACTATTACTCTGGCCAATACCGCGAATACGTTTGGGGCGATCACGGTGGCGTCGGGTGCCGGCGACGTGTCGTTGCGTCAAGACGGGGCCATGAGCGTTACGGGAATCACCCGAACGAGCGGTAACCTGACGCTGAATGCGAACGGTGCCAGTTCGGATCTGACCCAGACCGGGGCGATCTCGATTGCGACCGGGACCGCGAATTTCACGGGTGCCAATATCACGTTGACTCAGGCGAACGTGCTGGGGGCCGTGACGATCAACGCGGGAACCGGCAGTGTTTCGCTGACCGAGAATGGGGCGATTTCGCTGGCCGCCGTCACGCATACCGGCAATCTGACGTTGAATGCGGGAACGAACGGCATCACTCAGACGGGTGATATTGAAGTCGGCACGGGAACGTTGGGATTGACCGGCGGAACGATTACCCTCGCCAACACGGCGAATACGTTTGGGGCGATCACGGTGGCGTCGGGTGCCGGTGACGTGTCGTTGCGTCAGGATGGGGCCATGAGCGTTACGGGAATCACCCGCACGAGTGGTAACCTGACCCTGAATGCCAATGGTGCCGCTTCTGATCTGACGCAAACAGGAGCGATCTCGATTGCGACGGGTACGGCCAATCTGTCGGCGGCCAATATTACGTTGACCCAGGCCAATGTGCTGGGGGCCGTGACGATTAATGCGGGGACGGGTGACGTGTCGCTCACTGAGAATGACGCGATTGCCGTGGCCGCACTCACGCATACGGGCAATCTAACGTTGAGTGCCGGCACGAATGCCATTACGCAGACGGGGGCCATTAATGTCGGAACGGGCACGGCCAATCTGACGGGCGGGGCGATCACCCTGACCCAAGCGAACGTCTTGGGAGCGGTAACGATCAATGCCGGAACGGGCGCGGTGTCGCTGACCGAGAATGATGCGATCGCAATTGCTGCGTTGGCACATACGGGGGCGTTGACCTTGAACGCCGGAACCAATGCGATTACTCAGACCGGCGTGATCAATGTGGGGGCCGGGACCGCCAATCTGACTGGCGGGGCGATCACCCTGACTCAAGCCAACGTCCTGGGCGCGGTGACTGTCAACGCCGGGACGGGCGATGTCTCACTGACCGAAAATGACGCGATTGCAGTGGCGTCGTTGGCCCATACCGGCAACTTGACATTGAATGCTGGAACGAATGCCATCACTCAAACGGGGACGATTAATGTCGGGGCGGGAACGGCCAATCTGACGGGCGGCGCGATCACGCTGACTCAGGCGAACGTGCTGGGAGCCGTGACGATTAACGCCGGGACGGGCGACGTTTCGCTCACCGAGAACGATGCGATTGCCGTGGCCGCGATCACGCACACGGGCAATCTGACGTTGAACGCGGGCACGAACGCGATCACGCAGACCGGTGATATTGAGGTTGGCACGGGCACGCTGGGTTTGACCGGCGGGACGATCACTCTGGCAAATACGGCGAATACGTTCGGGGCGATCACCGTGGCGTCGGGGGCGGGGGCTGTGTCGCTGCGGCAAGATGGTGCAATGTCGATTGCCGCGATCACTCGGACGAGCGGCAACTTGACCCTGAATGCCAACGGCGGAGCGTCGACCGTGACGCAGTCTGGTGCAATTGCGATCGCTGCGGGAACGCTCAATGTGACGGCGACCGATATCACGCTGATTAACGCGTCTAATGCGTTTGGTACCGCGGTCATTGCTGCGGGCAGCAATGTGTCGTTAAGGGATGATTCTGGATTTGATGTTGGGACTTCATCCATTACTGGCACGGTGACGTTGCGGAGTGATGGGGCGATCACGCAAAGCAGTCCCTTGGGCAGTACCGCCAGCCTGGTGAAGCAAGGCACGGGCACCCTGACGTTGAGCCAGACGAATACCTACTCGGGCTCGACGACAATCAGCGCCGGAACGGTGCTCGTGACCGGTAGCACGTCGGCCAGCAGTGCGGTGGCCGTCAACGCGAACGGCACATTGGGCGGCACGGGGACGGTGAATGGTGCGGTGACCGTCAATTCACTGGGAACGATCACGGGTGGCACCGTGGGTGGTGTCGGAACGTTGACGGTGGGCAGCCTGGCGTTTAATGGCGGCACCTACGCTGTGGATTTCAACGGCACCACGTCGGACATGATCGTCACGGCGGGCACGATTGATCTGCAGGCGACCGCTCAGGGGATTTTCTCCCTGAATTCGCAGACCGGTACTGCGGCGGACAACAATGTGTTTCTGCTGATTAACAATACGCATGCTATCAATGCCATTGTAGATGCTCCCCTGTCGAATGCGGTTCAAGCGGCGACGACGACCGTGAACACGAAGACGGCCACGTTTTCTTATACGGGTGGTTCCGGAGCCAACGATTTCACGCTGACGACAGCGGGCACGTTTACCTATACGGCGACCGCCGGTAACGATGCCTTGACGATTAAAAAGACCGGCACCGACATTCAGATTATTGATACGGGCTCGAATGCAGTGCTGCAATCGTTACCGATTGGTGCCGTGAATGACATTGTCGTGAATGGTCTGGACGGCAACGACACATTTACGATCGATTTTACCGGGGGATTGGATAAGAACGTGACCGTCAACGGAGGCAATCCCACCTCTGGCTCGGGCGACAAGCTGATCGTGAATAACGGGACGTTTACCACCGGTACGTTTAATTACACGAACGCTCATGACGGGAGTATCACTCTCGATGCTCGTCAGATTAGTTACACCGGGTTAGAGCCTGTACTGATTAATGTTGGCTCGTTGACTAATGCGATTTTTAATTTGCCGGCGGGAGGCAACACGGCATTTCTGGAAGATGACGGCACCCTGGGCAATGGGCTCATTCAATTGCGCAGTAGTCCGGCGACCTTTGAAGTGACGACCTTCACCAGCCCCACTGGCAGCCTGACGATCAACGGTGGCGCGGGCAATGACGACCTGACGATTTCGGGTGTGGATGGTGGGACGTTTGCCTTAAGTGTCGATCTGCTGGGGGGCACCGATTCCATTACTCAGACTGGGGCGTTGATCTTAGGGTCGGGGACCTCGACCGGCAATTTGAGCTATGCCGCGGAGACCATTGCGGTGAATGCCGCGATTACGAACACCGCGGGGACGTCGGGGACGGTGACGCTGAATGCGTCGAATACGTTGACCATTGCGGCCGCGGGGGCGATCAGTGCGAATAACACCGTGTCGTTGACGGGGACCGCGGGAATCTCGACGGCGGGGAGTGTGACCACCACCAACGATGCCGTGACGTTCAATTCCAATACGACGTTGACCGGGGATATTGCGGTCAACACCGGGGCCGGCGCGGGGACGATTACGTTCAGCGGCAGTCTGACCGGGACCACCGCCGGGGCGGAAGATCTGACGTTAACGGCGGGGACGGGGGATGTGGTCTTCACGGGGGCGGTGGGGGGCACGCGGCTGGGGGCCGTGCAGATCAATAGTGCCACCAACGTGACGGCGGCCGCGGTGACGGCGGCCTCGTTCGTGCAGAGTGCCGGGACAGGGACGACCACGTTGAATGGGGCCCTCAATACGAATACGGCGACGGGCGTGGCGTTGACCACCAATGTGATCAACCTTAATAGTTCCGTGACGACGACCGTTGGCGGTACGGTCACGTTGACCAATGCCGGTCTGCTGACGATCGCGGCCGCGGGGGATATTGCGGCCGATGGTGCCGTGACACAAAACGGGACGGGAACGGTGACCACCGCTGGCGATGTGACCACGACGAATGATGCCGTCAGTTTCTTACGGGCGGTGACGTTAAATGGTCCGGTCGTGATCAACACGGGAGCTGGGGCGGGCGATGTCAG
>JAZKFE010000335.1:0-5521 GCA_040386595.1 Planctomycetota bacterium
AACCTGCATGTGCCGTTGGACGACATGGGCCTGGTCGAATCGATCCATCTGGTGGCTTTCCACTGGATTTTGAACGACATTCATGGTCGTATCAATCAGGTCGGACGATACGCCGCGAAATAGACGTCCATCGCATTCCGCTTACGATTCGTACCGTTCTCGTTCCCAGGATCAAGCATATGGGGTGGTTGTTCGCCAGTTGCGGTCTGATGGGCAGTGCGGTGGCCTTGTTCGCCTATGCCGGCGATACGTGGTACGACCAGGCACTGACGGCGATGGAGACCGACTTCCGCGCCAAACTGCGCCGGCTGCGCATCTCGGGACGTAACCTGCGCAAATGGCTGGTCGCCTGGTCGATCCTGGTTCTCTCCTGCTTTCTGACGTTCTGGCTGATCCTGGAAACCCCCATTTTCGGCCTGCTGGCCGGGGGCCTGCTGATCGCCGGCCCCTGGTACATTGTGGGTCGAATGGCGGAAGCGCGGCGCGAGCGAATCGAAGATCAACTGGCCGATTCCATGGTCGCACTCTCCAGCGCCATCCGGGCCGGCCTATCGCTGGGGCAATCCCTCAAAATCCTGGCGGATCAATGTCCGCACCCGATCTGCCAGGAATTCAAACAGATCGTCGGTGAGTTCACCATGGGCAAGCCGCTTGAGCAATGCTTGGTGGAAACTCGCGACCGGCTGGCCAGCGAGAACTTTGCCCTGTTTTCCGCCGCGATGCTCGCCAGTCGCGAAAGTGGCGGACGGCTGAACGAAACCGTCGAACGTATCGCCCATTCTGTGCTGGAAATGCAGCGTATCGAACGCAAGGTGCGGTCTGAAACCGCCCAGGCACGGACCTCAGCGACGTATATGGCGTTGGCTCCCATCTTTATTTTGCTGCTCTACTACTTCGTGGTCGATCCGGTGAATACCGAAAAGCTGTTTACGACCTTTCCCGGGCAGCTGATTTTGAGCGTCTCGGTCATCTTCAATGTGGTCGCCTACCTATGGGCCCGGCACATCCTGAACCCTGATATTTGATGGCCTCCGGCAGTTTCTCAAATCTCATTCCCAGACACGTCATTGGCCTCGATCACTGTTGTTGTCGCTGTTAAAAACTGGTCAGAACCTATGCTCATGATTTCGCTACCAGTGATTCTGGCGTGTGTCTGCCTGGGGGCCGCGTTTTTTGTGTTGTCGCGCACGGTGACCAACACTCTGCATTCCGACGACGCAGAACAAGATCTGGAATGGCGGTACGACGTCAATCGGATCAACGAACTCCGTAAGAGCGATCTGCTCTACCGGTATTTTCAGCCGTTGATCCAGTTCCTCGCCCGGTTCAATCGAGGGGCCTTCAAATCCACGCTGATCGACATGCACCGCGAGATCCAAGCCGCCGGCCTGCCACGCTATTGGACGGCCGCCGAATACCTCGGCAAGCTGGAGATCCAGGCCCTGTTGATCTCGCCAGCGATCTTTTACTTTTGCTTGAACATCATGGAGATGCCCGGAATTGTGCTGGCCTCCGTGTTGACGGTCCTGACCGTTTATATCTTGCGGCGGCAGCTGGCCGGACGAGCCCGTTTTCGGCTGCTGTTGATCAAGCGTCGCATGCCCTTCATGCTGGATTTGCTGACTCTACTAATGGAAGCCGGGGCCACGTTCATCCAGGCCCTGAAGCAAGGGGTCCAGGAGTTTCGCTTTCATCCCGTCGGACAAGAATTCGGACGAGTCCTCGCCGAAATGAATATGGGCAAAAGCCGCACGAACTCCCTGGAAGCCCTGCGAGATCGCCTGCACGATGACGAAATCACCGGCATCGTGGGCTCGATTATCCAAGGCGAGCAACTGGGAACGCCCCTCGCGAGAATCTTTCGGACGCAAGCGGAAGTGTTGCGAATGAAACGCACGCAGCGTGCCGAAACGATGGCCGGCGAAGCGGGGGTCAACATGCTGCTCCCGGCGATCTTAATCATGGCCTCCACGGTATTGGTGATTCTCGGACCGTTTTTGCTGAGCTTTATCAACTCGGACCTGATCTGAGGATGAATCACCAGCCATTGTGAGTTAGACTGAACAGGTGAAATCCCCATCGCGCTGGTCCCACGCAACCCGAAACTGGCTTCATGACTTCGTCGGCTCGAATTACAGTCACCACCGGCCCTGATCGCGGCAATCGGTTCGAAATCACCGAGGAATCGGTGCAGATCGGTCGTGCGCCCGAAAACAACATGGTGCTGAATGACCCGCTGCTGGCCGAGTTGCAAATCAACATCACGCGACGCGGTGGCCGGCACGCGATTTTTGTTTCCGAAACCGATGAAATCGAAGTCGACGGAACCCGAATTCCCCCCGACCGTTGGGTCTGGTTGCCGCAGAGCGCACTGGTCCAAGTCACCCGCCGGACGTCGCTGGAATTTATCTCGCTGATCACGGCCTCCGAATCGGACTACGACGAAACACCGTCAGTATCTATTCCCGCGGGTCGTCCCACCGGTAAAGGCAAGCCCGTCCCGAAAACCGGAACAGCGACCGTCACGGCACCGCCCGTCGCCCCCAAGCGTGCGACGGGAAGCAAGAGCGACACCAAAACCAACATTAAACTCAAACCGGCGGTCGCTCGCTTTATTACCGATCAAGCCGGAGATCCGTTAGTCAAACTCGGCTCGGACGGGCACTTACCCGACTTGGCATTGCAAGAAGGAACGGCGGCCGTCCCAGATAAGGCCGCAACTCCTCACGAAGCCAAACCACTGACACTGGTGGCGGCCTTCGTCGTCAGCGTGGGGCTGTCGCTGGGCATGTTGTTCCTGGAGATTGATGTCACCTCCAGCAGTGCGCAACAAAGTCAGGTGGCCCGCAAGTCCGTCGCAATCTTCTACGGCAGCGAAAACGCACCTCTGGAGCCGTATCAGAAACTCCTGCGACGCGCCAGCTGGGCCCATTCCCAAGGAGATTTTCAGAGCGAACGGCAGCTCTTCCGAGACGTCCTAAAGATGCTGCGTGCCGAGAATAAGAACTCGGTGACCGGGCTAACGCGCTTGCCACTGGAAGCCTCCCGAAAATTCGACCATCTCACAAACGCCGAATTGAAATCGCTCGACGGCCCCACCGACCATTTTCTGGACCTAAAGAACGACGAACGCCTGGAACGCCTGCTCTCAATTTTGTTGCGTTCGAATTAATCGCCGAGAAATCCTCAAACGATCCACCGGGCAAGGGCCTCAAGGATTATCGCTCGGCGCGGCGTCTGTCAAACGGCCGCGTTCCTGGGCTTCCGTTCTCTTAATAACCGTTGTCGGTAACCGCTCTGAAAGTCGCTGTGCGACCTGCGAGCTGACGGTCAGCTCAATGCTCTCTAGCTGGTTCAGGCCTGATAAGATCTCGACGACGTCCTCATCTTCCGCGGCCAGGTTACTGAACGCCAGCGACAAGGACTGCAACTGCTGCAAATTCGATAGCTCGTCCAAGACGGCTTTGTCCAACTCGCAAGCAATCAGCGACAGCCTTCGCAAATCGGCAAGCTGGCGCATTTCCAGAATAGCGCCAGGCCTGATAACGCAACTTCCGAGAATGACCTCTTTCACCCGCATCCCCTCATTAACGACACCATGAACCGCATCGGCATCTACCGCAAACTTGCCGGGCGGAAAATGATTGCCATAGAAAACGATCGCCTCGCGACTTGAATGATAACTTGATAAAAGCGGTGCCACCGGCAGAGGTTGCGGTGGCCGGATCAACTCCGTTCGACCGGCCATCTCTGGTGCGGTCTCTGGCATGACAGGCCGACTGCAACCGCTAATAGTCATGAGCACAACCGCAGACAACGTAGCGGCCGTAAGAGGCTGGGTACTTTTCATGGTTTCGATCGTTCTATTCGTCGAAGATTGCCGATCTGTGTTCTGAGTCGGGATCGCGATCATGGTTCAGTAAGATAGTGACATTCATCTTCGCGACAGCCAATGAGTATCGCATACTTTTCCACACTCAACTCTAGCAGGTACGGCCACCAGGATCTGGGGTCGGGTGTCGGGTGTTCAAACTTCCTGACTCTAACGGGAAAATTAAAGGACAGGGAAAATTAAAGGACAGGCATATTGCACGCCCCGGGCGTTCGTTTCTTCGCTGAGGTCTTGGTTACGCTGGCATTGCTGCGCGAGACAGCTTTCGAAGGGCAAATATTGGGCGGGAGCGTACGCTCCCGCCCAACGGTTCCAGAGAGCTTGCGGTTCGATTGTGAGCGGGTTTCGCTGACGGGAAGTGTTGTGCTGGCGATTGCTTAGCCGGCATTCGGGCTGCTCAGAGCGAGAGAACGGCCGGTAACGTTTTTCAAGAACCGCCGGCCTTGTGTTGCGGCCAGCTCGTCCAGACGTTGCGTGCTGCCGAAGTAGCAGCCGACTTTCTTCGCGCTGCGGAACAGTTTTTCCAGGGTTGCCTGCCAAGTGCCCGGCTCGATTTGCAAACGCGCGAGCAATGGTGGAGCCACAGCCGACACGTGGGTCTTTCCGGGGCGCGCCAGACGACTCGACCAGTCGAGCAACTGCAGGTAGCCCGTCAGAGAGATCCCGTGCAACATTCCCGCGACGCCCTCTCCATTGGGGTCGCGTTTGTCTTCAATCGGGAAGAGCCAATGGTCTTTCTCGAATTGCCCTTTCGACACGTACGGCGATCCCTCCCGCAGCTTCTCAAGCGTGCCTTGTGACGCACAATGCTCGATGCGGGCTTTCGCGGAGGTGTGCGGAGATTTCTCTGGTGTCGCGGCAATTCCTGCCGCGACGGGGTTCAGATCAATATAAGCAGACGTGGCCAGCAAACTGGCTTCATCGAGAATCGCAATGGATTTAAACCGCCCTTCCCAGAAGGCTCCGGTGCACTCTTCTTCTTTGTTGGCTCGGCGAGCGATCGGCTCTTTCAGGAACTTCATGAACCAGCCCAGATCCCCCAGACGTCGGCGACTTTCGGCAATCCACTGCGCATTTTGAGCGCGTTCGGTGATCCAATTCGGCGTGAGTGCCAATGGTTTGTGATTAATGCCTCGCGGAGGGCACAATGCCAGCCAGCGGCGAGCTACTTCTTCAGCCGACCATTCTTCGGCTTTGGCCAAATTCAGGCGCAAGAGCAGATGCAAGTGATTGTCCATGATGGAGAAGCCACAGACATCAATGGCAAAGATGCCGGCAAGTTCTCGCAGGCGATCTTCAATCCACTGCTTGCGATGTGCGTGGTTTTCGCCGCACAGCAGAGCGCGTCGCACACAACGGGAAATGCAATGGTAATACGCAGTCACCGTAGGATCGACCAGCATTTTGCGAGCGGTTGTCATACGGAAACCCTCCCGATTTCACCAAGACGAGAAGAACCTTGCTAGTGCCATCTGAACACATGATCGCAAGACAGTGATCGGTTGTCAATATATTTATATGCCTGTCCTTTCTTAGGAGGGGGAGGATCTTTCGAGATTTTTGGAAAAAAGGCCTGTTTGGCTGCACCTTGGTCATTTGTCCTGTGTCATACCCGTAATGGCTCGAAAA
>JAZKFE010000336.1:0-825 GCA_040386595.1 Planctomycetota bacterium
CACCCTCCCATGTTCCTTTACGGAGTCGCCTGATCTTGGGTACTACGATCAAGCGCAAGCCTTGAAGAACGCTCTCAACGTGTAAAATTGCGACTGCGTCTTAGAACCAGAAAACATTCCGAAACGGGCTCATTCCGGCACTTCTGTGTTTCTTCCGTCGCCTGCTGCGGCTAATCTGCTTCCAGTGAATTTCATTCTGGCCCAGTCAGGTAGAAACCATGCTAACACGTCGTGAGCTGCTGGCGACCTCTGCGAACGGGTTTGGGTTGTTGGCTCTGTCCGGCTTGTTGGCCGAGAAGGCTGCCGCCGAAACTCGACCCGGCCTGGGTGCCCTGCCCGTGCCCCATTTTCCGGCGAAGGCGAAGAACGTCATCTTCTGCTTTATGGATGGCGGCGTCTCGCATGTCGATTCGTTCGACCCTAAGCCCAAGCTGGGAGAACTTGACGGCAAGCCCTTCACGGAATCCAAAAATCCCACGGCCAACGGCAACCGGCAATGGTTGAAGAGTCCCTGGGAATTCAAACAGCATGGCCAGAGCGGCATGCCGGTCAGCAGCTTGTTTCCACATCTGTCAAAGTGTGCGGACGACCTCGCCGTCATCCGATCGATGAAGGCCGATCTGCCCATCCATTCCACCGGCGTCCTGTTCCTGCATACGGGTTCGAACAATGCCGGACGTCCCAGCCTGGGATCGTGGGTGAACTATGGACTGGGGAGTGAGAACCGCAACCTGCCCGGCTTTGTCGTGCTGAGTTTCGGTGTGGTTCCCTGCGGCGGACTGGAAACGTTTTCGAATGGATTTCTGGCAGCCAGTCACCAGGCCA
>JAZKFE010000336.1:835-10940 GCA_040386595.1 Planctomycetota bacterium
TCAAGCAGACGGCACGCCGATCGAAAACATCGCTCCGGCTGATAAGAACAGTCGCATTCAGCAAACCAAGCTGGCTTTGCTCCGCAGTCAGAATCAGTCGTTTTCCCAGACCCTCGGCAGTAATGACGCCGTGGAATCCGCCATCAAGAATTATGAGATGGCGTACCGCATGCAGTCGCTGGTGCCGGATGTGCTCGACCTGAGCCGGGAGACGGCCGAGACTCAGAAGCTATATGGGATTGATTCCAAAATTGATTCGCAGCGGCTCTATGGAATTCAATGTCTGCGGGCTCGTCGGCTGGTTGAGTCGGGGGTGCGGTTCGTCGAAATCACCTGCCCACCGGGTGCGTCGAACGGCACGTGGGACCAACACGGCAATCTAAAACTAGGGCATGAAAAGAACGCCCTCGATACCGATCAGGCCATCGCTGGATTGATCCAGGACTTGAAAGCCCGCGGACTCTTCGAGGAGACGTTGATCGTGTGGGCGGGCGAGTTTGGCCGGACACCTCATTCGGCGGGCCGCGACGGCCGCGATCATCATCCGGAAGGTTTTTCGGTCTGGTTGGCCGGAGGGGGAGTGAAGGGGGGAACCGTTTATGGGGCCACTGATGAACTCGGTATGCAGTCGGTCGAAAACATTTGCACGATGCATGACCTGCATGCCACGATCCTGCATTTAATGGGCTTGGATCATGAGCGGCTGACGTTCCGCTTTAGCGGTCGCGATTTTCGTCTGACCGATGTCCACGGCCATGTCGTCTCGCAAATCCTTTCGTGACGTTTCGAAACATTGGGAGGGTGAGGCTCCTGCCGAACCGCTAAGTCTTTCGAAGACCAGTAGACCAAGCGGTTCGGCAGTAGCCTCACCATCCCAGAATCGCTTGCGGCGTTCCCGAACAAACTGACCAAAAGAAAACACCCCGTGATTTTTATCACGGGGTGTTTTCAATCAGCACGTTGAAGTTCTATCGCCGTTCGCGAACCTTATTCCGGAGACGTCTTGGGGACGTACGGATGATTTCGCTTGAACACCACCGTGGCGGTGATGATGCGATCGCCAGGTTGCAGAGCCAGGGCGATATCTAAGCCCTTCACAATGCGTCCGAAGACCGTGTGCCCCTTGGATTCGTCCACATTGGGATTAAGGTGCGAAGTCGGCAGGTGAGTCAGGAAGAATTGCGAGCCGCCCGAGTCGCGACCAGCGTGAGCCATGCTCAATGAACCCTGGAAGTGCATTCGGGCATTCTCTTGATAGCATTCGCAAGCGATGTGGTAGCCGGGGCCGCCCATGCCATCGTTCTGCGGATCTTTATCCAACGTATTGGGATCGCCACCCTGAGCCATGAAGTTCGGAATCACGCGGTGGAAGGCGATACCATCGTACTTCTTCTTCTCGACCAGGCTGACGAAGTTCGCGACCGTGTTGGGGGCTTCGTTTTCGAACAGTTCGAGTTCGATTTCGCCCTTGTTGGTTTTGAAGAGGACACGTGGCAAACGAGCGTCACCGGTCGCCGCAGCTTCCTTGGCCCGAATTGCTTGTTCCTTCTTCCACATTGCCTGATACGGGCGGCATTGATCGAGATACGGAGCCCCGATCTGAGCAAACATCGAACCGGCTTCTTCGTCCTTGGCTCCGGCGGCTTTGGCCTGCTTCAGGAGTTCTTCTGCCTTGGCGAAATCTTGTGTTGCATACAACGAGACTCCCACAAAGTTGAGAATCAAAGGATCGGCACGGCTGGGGCCCAGGTACTTACTTCCCTCGGCAACCACTTGCTTGTATTTGTTCTGCTGATACAAATCTTGTAAGTAACCATGGACGATCGAAGCTGCTTCGAGGTTCTTGCTATCCTTGATGTACAGCGGGCCGGCAAGCTCCAGCAATCGCGGCAACGTATTGGCTTCAAATTCGCGAATCAGGCCGTTGAACTCGTCAACCAGCGTCTGGAATTTTTTGGGATCTTTGGCTTCACGTGCGGCGTTCAACGACTCCTGCAACTTTTCGAGCTTTTTGCCCAGTTGCACGCGTAATCCAAACAGTTCCTGGAACTCTTTGGCTTCTGCTGAAGCGGGAGCGGCTTTGGTCGCTTTCGGGGCAGGTTGGTCTTGTCCGACTACCGTAGTAGCCATCCAAAGGAACCCAGCCAACACCATGAACCTGCTCAATAGACCAACCCTGGGCATCCCCTGATCTCCTTAGTTGAGGAATCTTATCACTACCCAAGCGGCGACTTCCGCAAGGGAAGTCAGGCACGCTGGTGGCAGTTCGATTTTCGTCACGGAGGCAACACAACGACGCCTAATCCGTTCTGAAAACGCGAAAAACAGAAACACATCGCAACTGCAATTGTAGTGATTTCGCCAATCGAGGAAAGCCAAAGTCACTTGTTCAGAAGCGCGACAGGTGTGGCGCAAGTCCGGAAGAATCTCACGCAAAGGCGCGAAGGCGCAAAGTTCCGGAGTTCAATTGGGCAAAAGGTTCTTCATTTTTTTGCCTTGTCGCGAGATCTTCTGCGATCGCCTTACTTCGATAGCTTCACGTAGTTCTCGACAAACTTCTGCTTTGTCAGTGGGTACTGAATTTCGATCTTGGCGTCGGCGAACATCTTGCTGGCATTGCGGCTGCGGGCAAATTCCTCCGCGCTCAGAACACCATCTTTCTTGCCACTGGCATCTTCCTTGTCGAGATAGTCAAAGGCCATTTCGGCACCAGCCACCTTGGGATCTGCCGGCGGGCCGCTGGGGGTAGCAGGCTTGGCCGCAACACTGGCCCCAGGGGTGTTGGTCGATACGGCAGCGCTGGATGTAAACGTCGTCGCGCCGCCGCTACTTGTACTACTCAGAGTGGTGCCGCTGCCTGGACTCGCCAATTCGGCCGCGGTCAAAAAGCCGTCGCCATTGGTGTCCAGCCGCCGAAAGGTCGACAGGTCGGTCCGGGACCACTCGTAGAGGCCAATCTGGCCGTCTCGATTGATATCTCGCCCAGAGTATTGCGAAGGTAATGTCACGGAAGCCTGCGCCAATTTAGGACCGACACGGCCAACCCGGACCTTGCTGGGCGTCCCCGGCTTGCCTGGGGTAGAGGTACCAGAACTGGATTCACCACGCCCACCGCGTGAGCCGCGACTTGAACCCATGTCGCCCCCGCCCGGGCCACCGCCACGCGAACCGCGATCGCTGCTTCCACGGTCGCCGCGATCACCTCGCGAACGGCCGCCTCCATCAGACGAAGGGGACATGGAACCTGGCGGGCCAAATCCGCCGCGGCCACCAAAACCTTCCCCTCCGCCACGTTGAGCCTGCATTTCCTGGAACATGCCCGCCTGATAGTCCGCGGCGACACCCAATGACACGGGGCGTTCCACGTCCACACCTTGCTGTGCCAGGTAGTCGCGGAAACGGGACGATTGAGCCAACTCGTCGGGATCCAGGGTGCCGTTCTCGTCGCGATCGAGTCGACGCAAGATCCGCAGCGCGAAATCTTCAGAACCGCCTCCGGGAGGT
The DNA here is from genome assembly GCA_040386595.1 of Planctomycetota bacterium. GTDB lineage: Bacteria > Planctomycetota > Planctomycetia > Planctomycetales > Planctomycetaceae > JAKFVC01. The sequence continues at coordinate 4,340 of JAZKFE010000336.1, forward strand.
TGAGCCCAAGCTGTCTCCACCAGGCTCAGGGGCAGACCTCCGGCACCAGCGGCCAGGGCCAGGCTTAAGATACGCATCCAATTCAGTTTGTGGCGAGCCATGGGTCTCATTCCAACAACGCGAGCGAACTTCGTTTCGTCCATCGCTCAATATCGAACGCAGGCGGAGCGGAACTGCTTACAGACTATACCGTTCGCTCGACATGCGGGTTTCGCAGGGCGCTGACACCGGACTATTTGCGGTAATCAGTACCACGTGTTTGTCCCCGCGAGCCTTCTGCAGGTTACACCTGAGAGAATCGCCCACTTGAGGAAATTGCCGTGAAACCTGTCATAACCCCTAATGGTACTATTAACTACGGCAAACTCCATCTGACTTGCGTAGACAAATTGTATTGTGACCCATTTCCCAACCGACTAGCATGAAACACCGGTAGACTGTGTAACCGGTTCGCGTTCCGCAAACACTTCGCTTCTAGTTAAGAAGTGCTTGCGTGCTGGAAAGTATCAACTTTCTGAAGATTTGGATTGTGCGATTGACGACATGCCCCTGCGTCAACACGACAACCGGTTTGGAATTGCGGTTATGGATACGCTGAAGTCAGTCACCTCAAATCGTCTGCTGGCCGGAGTACTCATCGGCACGATTGTGATCGCGCACGCCCTCTCGGCAGTGGCTCAGGCCCCGGACGAAAATCAACCTGGGGGTGGACGTGGCGGCCGAGGTGGCGGTGGCCCAGGTGGCTTCGGCGGATTTGGAGGTTTCGGCGGCGGGGGACGTGGTGGGTTTGGAGGCGGCCTGTCTGGGCTACTCCGTCGCGACTCGGTGAAAGCCGAACTGAAAATCACCCCCGAACAAGAAGATCAGATTCGCGAAGCGGCTGGCAATGCCGCCTCGTTCGATCCTAGTGCGTTCGAACGGTTCCGGAATGCGCAAACGGATGAAGAACGCCTTAAGCTCGGCGAAGAGATGCGGTTGTCCGGCGAGAAACGTCGCAAAGAATCTGACGAACAGCTCAAGAAGATTTTGAAGCCCGAACAGTTCTCGCGGCTCGAACAACTCTCGCTCCAGGAATCGGGACTGGGGGCTCTGCGTGATGACAGTCTCGCGACTAGCTTGAAGTTGACTGCGGATCAGAAAAAGCAGTTTGAAACAATTCAAACCGAGTACGAAACAAAAATGCGTTCCAACTTCATGCGTATGCCGCGCGAAGAACGTGATCAGCTTCGTACAGACCACAACGCTAACCTGGAAAAGTTGCTAACGCCCGACCAAAAGAAGCAATGGGAAGCCAAAATTGGCCCCCCGGCGGTCGTCCTTGAGGGTGACAACGGCGGCCGCGGTGGTGATCGCGGTGGCCGTCGGGAACGCACAGAACGAACAGGCTCGTCCACGAGCACGCCGCGAGCCCCGGTTCGCGAAGAAAAAGTTCCGGATGGCGCCACGGTTGTGGCCAGTCTGGACGCCGCGGGCACGCCGCCTGCCGCGACTTCCACCGCCAATCCCGAAGAAAGGCTGATGTCATTCAGCTTCCGCTTTGCCCCGTGGGAAATGGTGCTCAAGCACTTCGCCGAACATGCGGGTTTAACGCTTGATTTGAACGTCGTTCCCCCCGGTACTTTCAACTACTTCGACGACGGCAAGTTCACCGTCACGCAAGCCTTGGATATCTTGAATGGCTATCTGACGCAGAAGGGCTACATTCTCGTCCGGCGTGACAAATTCCTGGTTGTCGTGGCGACAGAAGGGGGTGTCCCTCCCAATCTGATTCCGCAAGTTCCCTTGTCCGAACTCCCCAAACGAGGTCGGTTCGAACTCGTCAGCGTCCTGTTGCCGGTTGATGGTCTTGACCCCGATTCTGCCGCTGATGAAGCGCAGGAATTGCTGGGCCCTCAGGGGAAGATCGTTCCGCTCAGCAAGTCGGGCAAACTGTTGATTACCGATCTCGCCGGGAACATCCAGCGGATCAATGACCTGTTGAACGGACTCGGGGTTGTCCCCTCGGGCAATACGCCGATCTTCCAATCGTTCCAGCTGAAGCATGTCTCGGTGCTGGAAGGCGAAAAAGTCGTTCGTGACCTATTCGGTCTGCAACAACGTCCCCTCGGTGGCTCGGCCCCGGCAGCGACAACCCCGGCAGTCAACAACTCAAGCTCAATGGGTGGCTTTGGGATGTCTCGGTTTGGATCTGGCGGCCCTTGGGGTGGCGGCAATCCTTGGGATCGTGGTGACCGTGGAGGAGATCGCGGTGACCGTGATCGTGGCAGTAGCAGCAGCCGATCATCGTCCCAGGCTTCGACACCGGCAGCTCCGGTGAGTGCCGGTAACGGTCGCATTCAAGTGGCGACCGACTTGCGTACGAACACGCTGATGGTCACCGCGAAGCCCGAAGATCTGAAGGTTGTCGAAGCCGCCTTAAAAACGCTTGATGTCGACGACCGGACGAACAGTCTGGCCCGCAACTTGAATGGTCGCAATAGCCCGCAACTGGAAGTCTATCCGATCTCGACGGCTGACTCGCTGGTGGTCATTCAGACCATCAACAATTTGATTCCGTCCGCGATCGTGAACGAAGATGCCAAAGCCAAACGTCTGCACGTCTTCGCGACGGCCGACGAACAACTGCAAATCAAGGCGTTGATCGCACAGATTGATGGCGGAGTCGAAGGGGGCGAAACTGCCTTGGTCGTCCAATTGCGACGGCTGGATCCTCTGGGGGCCGCCGGCAGCTTGCGAAACTTGTTCAAGAGCAACGGTCGCGACGAAGTCCCCATGATCGAAGCCGATGCCATTGGTCGCCGGTTAATGATCCGCGGCACGACCGCTCAGGTGAATGAGATTCGCGCCTTGTTGAAGCAAATGGGCGAAGATCCTGACGGCGGCGCCGTTGTCGATCCCAGCCTACGCGGTCCCGTGCGGACCTTGTCGTTGGGGGGGCGCGACCCCCGCGAATTCGTCGAAATGCTGCAACAAATCTGGCCCGCACGCGATTCCAACCCGATCCGTATCGTTGTCCCCTCGGCGATCGCTCCCACGTTGAAGTCTGGTTCACAGCTGAATGGCGGCACCTCCTCCAAGAGTGCTCCCGCTACCAACGACAAATCGGCCAGCTTGATCAAAACTCGCCTGCCGTTGGGGGGAGATTCCGAGACTCTGCTGCGGGACCTCGACACGTTGCTGAATTCCAAGACAGTCGATCAGGAACTGGAAGAGGCCGTGAATGCCGACGATGACGAGGCAGACGATGGTCAACAAGTTCCCTCGACTGACAACGCAATACCGGTGAAACCAGTCACGAAACAGTCTGCGGCCCCCAAATCGGCCGCAGCAAGTGATGAGGCACAGACCACTGCCCCAGAGAATCCCGATGCGAAGCCCGTTGTCGTGGCTCCTTCGGGGAACAATCTGATCATTGCGTCAGACGATCTGGAAGCCTTGGATCGGTTGCAGGCCATGGTGGAAGCCTTGGCGCTCTCGGCTCCCAAGCGAACGACTTGGACGGTGTTCTATCTGCGAACGGCGGACGCCACCGAAACAGCTACGATGCTGGGGCATCTGTTTCCGTCGGGTTCCATTTCACAGACTGCGGATCCGAGTTCGGGTGGTCTGATGGGTGGTTTGACCGGCGGCTTAAGCTCGTTCGGTTCCAGCCTGATGGATATGACCGGGTTGTCGAATCTGGCGACTTCCAACGCACTCCGCATCGTCCCTGAAATTCGCTCGAATGCGTTGTACGTCAGCGGCCCGAGTGATCTTGTACGGCAAGTCGAAGACGTTCTGAAGGTGCTGGATGCTTCCGAATTGCCCGAATCGATGCGTGATCGAGTCCCGCGGATGATCCCGGTGGCTCATGCCGATGTCGATGAAGTTTCGGGGATTATCGAAAACGTCTTCAAGGACTACATGACGGCCCCGGCGGCAGCACCTGCGGGTGGTGGCGGTGGGGGTTTTAACCCGTTGGCCATGTTGATGGCGGCTGGGGCAGGTGGTGGTGATGCCAAGCAGAAGCGTGGGATTCGGCTGACGCTGGGTGTCGATCGCCGGACCAATTCGCTGATCGTCTCGGCCGACGAAAACTTGTTCCGCCAAGTGGAAGCGGTCGTCAAGAATCTCGATCAGGCTGCCCTGGATGCCAATCGCACGATTCGCGTGGTCACCGTCAATCAAGCCAATTCACACCTCGTCCAGCAAGCCCTGGGTTCGCTGATGGGCAAGGTTCGAGTCAGCACGACCGGTAGCGGAAACGGTGGTTCGCCCGCCGTGGAAACGCCCGCAGCTCAACCCGAAGCCCAACAGGGTGGCCAACGAAGCCGCTCGGGTCGCGGTGGAAGCGCTGGCGGTGAAGACCCGCAACGGGCTCTGGAACAGCAAATGCGAGAACGCTTCCTGCAGGGGGCGGGGTTATTGCCTCCCCAGTCTGGCGGCGGCCGCAATGGCGGGGGTGGAGGTGGTTTCGGAGGTGGTGGGAGTGGACGCCGTCGGGGTGGCGGACAGCAATAATCGCCTCGATTCGCCGACACAATCGCCAACAACATCCCGAAATAACGCGCAAGCGTGAGTCCCCACCGGTTCTCGCCCTTGCGCGTTGTGTTTGCATGGTACACCTGCCTAGTATATTGGAGCCTTGGCCGTAGTTGTCTTTATAGTCGTTGTTCGCTCCGCGAACACAACGCATCTGCAATCGCGGGGTGAAGTCATCTTTGTGACCTAAATGCTGATGTAAACTCGCTACTGCGAATGCGTTATGTTCGCGGAGTGAACAACGACTATGTGCGGAGCGAACAACGACTCTAAAATGGCAGGCCCGCTTCTGAGATAATCGGCCGGTACGGAAAATCGCCAGACAGATTGCGAATCACGTGTGATCAATAACACAGAGATGCCTGAAATCACTCGATATTCACGGCGTCGTGTTCTTCCCAGATAGACAATTCCGAAAAAGCGTTGGCGATGGATATTGCGGAAACACTCTTGATGCAGGGTTTGGTGACCCAGCAGCAGCTCGACATGGCCGCCCTACAAATGAACGGCCGCCGCATCGACCAGCGACTGATCGAACTGGGAGTAGTCACCGAGGAAGATACCCTGGTGGCCTTCGCCGAGTTGCTGGGAACGCGATATGTCACGCTGAAGGATCTCAAAATCGATCCGGAGCTCGTGGGCAAGTTCCCCCACCGTGATATCTATCGGCACTCAATCCTGCCGCTGGAACGTCGCAACGGCACGGCCATCATCGCCACCAGCGATCCGTTCGACCTGGAAGCTCTCGAAGAGCTGAGCTCGCTCAGCGGCATGCGGCTGGAGCCGGTGTTGGCCCGGCGCGAAGACATCATTCAGGTCATCAAGGAAAAGTTGGGCGTCGGTGGCGATACCATCAACGAACTCGTCGCACAGCGTTCTGATGCCGATGAAATCGAGCTACTCGAAGGTCTAGGCGAAGGGGACGGCGAGCTGGCCGAGATGGCCAAGGCGGCGTCAGTCGTCAAGCTGGTGAATGAGCTATTGATCGAGGCCCTGGAACAGCATTCCAGCGACGTGCATCTGGAGCCGCAGGAAAAGGGTTTGCGTATCCGGTTTCGTGTCGACGGCTTGCTCCGCATTCAGCCAGTCCCCCCCGAAATCAACCAGTTTCAGCCCGCCATCATCAGCCGCCTGAAAATCATGGCCAAGCTGAACATTGCCGAGAAGCGACTGCCGCAGGACGGACGCATCAAGATCCGCGTTCACGGCCGTGAAATCGACGTTCGCGTGTCGATCATTCCGATGCTGCATGGCGAAGGCATCGTCATGCGTTTGCTCGACAAGTCGCGGATGGTGTTCAACCTGTCGAGCGTCGGGCTGCCCCCCGACATGGCGAAGACGTTCAAGGAACTGATCTCGCTGCCGCACGGAATTATCCTGCCACAAAAATTATCACGGTGGAAGATCCCGTCGAATATCAGACCGAAGGGATCAATCAGATCCAGGTCCATTCCAAGATCGGACTGACGTTTGCCGCGGGGTTGCGCAGTATTCTGCGTCATGATCCCGACGTCATTCTGATCGGAGAAATTCGTGACGGTGAAACGGCGCAGAGTGCCATTCAAGCCTCTCTGACCGGTCACGTGGTGTTCAGCACGCTTCACACCAACGACGCGTCGGGCGCCTTTACCCGTCTGGTCGATATGGGTGTCGAACCCTATCTAGTGGCCAGCACCATCGAAGGAGTTTTGGCCCAGCGTCTGGTTCGCGTTCTGTGTTCGCATTGCAAAACCACCTACAAACCCGACCCGGATGAGCTGCCCCCCGACTTTCCGCGACCGCTGCCCGAGTTCCTTTGGAAACCGGTCGGCTGCCGCCAGTGTCGCGACTCGGGCTTTTCCGGTCGCAAAGGAATTTTCGAGTTACTCAAAACCGATGCGGGCGTACGACAGCTCTGCGTCGAGCGGGCTAGTTCTTCGGTGATTAAAGAATATGGCCTGAAACATGGCATGACGACGTTACGAACCGATGGCTGGAACCGCGTGATTCAGGGCATGACGACAGTAGAAGAAGTCGCGAGAATCACCAAGGGAGATCATTAGCGTTTGCCTTGTTCCCTTTTCGGGCCATGTGAAGGATA
>JAZKFE010000337.1:0-1421 GCA_040386595.1 Planctomycetota bacterium
TGTGTGGCTAAAAAACTCCTGCATCGCATCTCGCATGTGATTCTGCGAGGTGCTTACATGCTCAGCGTGCGCTTATGCACTGCCAGAGCTGCTTCTTTCAAGGCTTCGGACAAGGTCGGATGCGAGTGGCAGGTGCGGAAGATGTCTTCGCTGCTGGCACCGAATTCCATCGCGGCGGCCGCTTCGGCGATCAAGTCACCAGCCCGCGGGCCGATGATATGCACGCCCAGGACGCGGTCGGTCTTGGCGTCGGCGAGGACCTTCACAAAGCCGTCCGTGTCGTTGAGTGTCCGAGCACGTCCGTTCGCTAGGAACGGGAACTTGCCCTTGTTGTAGGCGACACCTTCCTGCTGCAACTGGTCTTCGGTCTTGCCCACGGCTGCAATTTCCGGGTGCGTGTACACGACGGCGGGGATCACGTCATAGTTCACGTGGCAATACTTGCCGGCGATGGCATCGGCACAAGCCGAACCTTCTTCTTCGGCCTTATGTGCCAGCATGGGACCACGAACGACGTCGCCAATCGCATAGACTCCGGGAACTGCTGTCCGGAAATGATCGTCGATCGCCACTCGGCCGCGTTCGTCGAGCTTCAAGCCGATCGAATCCAAGCCCAGCCCTTCGGTATTGGGAGCACGCCCGACGGCCAGCAGCACGCGATCGCACGTGATAGGGTCGCCCCCTTCGAAACGCACGACGGCTTGCTTCTTCTCCGACTTCGCTTCCAGCACCTTGGTGCCCAGACGGAACTCGAAACCCTGCTTCTGGAAAATCTTGTAGGCTTCGTTGGCAACTTCCAGATCGAGCCCCGGCAGGATGCGATCGAGGAATTCGAGGACGGTGACCTTGGCGCCCAAACGACGCCAGACCGAGCTCATTTCCAAGCCAATATAACCGCCGCCGATGACGACGATGTGCTTGGGCACTTCGGTATAGGACAACGCTTCGGTACTAGTCCCCACGCGATCACCGTCCGGCTTGACGCCAGGCAAATTCGCGACCTTACTGCCGGTGGCGATGATCGTGCTCTTGGCAGTCAGTGTCGTGGCTTCTTTACCGTTCTCGACAACGACCTTGCCCACTCCGTCAAACCGACCGGTGCCGATATAACGTGTGATCTTGGCTTTCTTCAGCAATCCGTCGATGCCAGCCGCCAACGTGGCGACGACCTTCTCTTTGCGTTGCAGCATGGCGGCCAGGTCGAGCGTCACGCCCGAAACTTTCACGCCGTGTACAGCCAGGCTGTTCTGAGCCTCGTAGAAATGGTAGCTCGATTCCAGCATCGCCTTGCTGGGGATGCAACCGACGCGCAAGCACGTCCCGCCGAGCTTCGGTTCCTTCTCGATGACGGCCACGTTCATCCCCAACTGGGCTGCACGCAACGCTGCGGTGTAACCGCCGGGACCACCACCAATAACCAC
>JAZKFE010000337.1:1431-26746 GCA_040386595.1 Planctomycetota bacterium
TAACCACCAAATCGTGTTCGTTCGACATCCCGATTCCCAACTTCTATTCCTTGAGCGATCAAAAACGCGACGTTTTGAACGCGGTCGTCATATTCAGAAAGGTCTCACGCACGCATGGCCGCGTAGAGAACAAATTCCAACTCGGGGGCCGAGGCCCGCCGGATAAGACAGCCCGTACGAACCCCAAACCTGCAGTGCTGAATGATACGGCTGAATCATACGTCAGTGTTAGAACACGTCCAGCCTTCCGGTGGTGCTGAACCACCGGAAGGCTGGCACGAAGCATCTCGCTGAACGACTAGACTTCCAACAGAATGCGAGAAGGATTCTCCATGCATTCCTTGATTCGCTTGAGGAAGGTGACCCCTTCGCGGCCATCAACCAGGCGGTGATCGTAGGTCAAGGCGACGTACATCATCGGGCGAATCACGACTTGACCATTAATGGCCATCGGGCGTTCTTGAATGGCGTGCAGACCGAGGATTCCGCTTTGCGGAGGGTTGACGATCGGCGTCGACAACAGCGATCCGTAGATCCCGCCGTTGCTGATCGTGAACGTTCCGCCCTGCAGCTCTTCGGGCTTGATCAGGTTGTCTTTGGCGCGCTTGCCGAAGTTTTCAATGGTCTTTTCGACTTCCGAGAAACCCAGCGTTTCCGCGTTGCGGATGATGGGGACAACCAAACCCTTACCGCCCCCCACCGCGACACCAATGTCGTAGTAGTTGTGGTAGATGATTTCATTGCCGCGGATCTCGGCGTTGACGGCCGGGATCAGTTTCAAGGCTTCGACGGCCGCCTTGACGAAGAACGACATGAAACCCAGTTTCACGGCATGCTTGGCCAGGAACGCGTCTTTGTATTCACCTCGCAAGGCCATGACGTTGGTCATGTCGATTTCGTTGAACGTCGTCAACAGGGCTGCGGTCGACTGGGCTTCCACCAGGCGACGAGCGATGGTGCGGCGCATCATCGACATCGGGACAGCTTCTTCCTGACGAGCTCCGCCCGCGGCAGCCAAGGGCTGTAGGGCAGTCGTCGTCGCAGGGGCCGCACCCGTATGCTGAATCACGTCGCCTACCAGAATCCGGCCGCCAGGACCGGTCGGGGTCACCTGGCCAGCTGTCAAACCTCGGTCAGACAACTCACGAGCCGCAGACGGCATCACGATCGGAGCACCGTCGTTTTTCGCCGGAGCGGCAGCACTTGGTGCCGCGGCCGGAGCTGCGGTCTTGGTGGCTCCGCCAGCGGGGGCCTTGCCGTTCGGATCAATCTGAGCCACGACGGCGTCAACCAGGACCATTTCGCCCGGTTTGCTCAGGATTTTCGTGAGAATCCCGGCGGACGGTGCGGGAATTTCGGCGTTCGACTTCTCGGACTCAACGATCAAGACGTTTTCGTCTTTGTTGACCCAGTCGCCCTCTTTCTTGAGCCATTCACCGATCTGGACTTCTTTGATTGATTCCCCCATGCTGGGGACTTTCAGTTCCACTGCCATGATTCACAGACCTTACTGATTGGAATGAATCGTCGAGAGCGGGATCGCGATTTCCGAGTGCGCACGGCTGCTACAGCCTGCTCAATATCCCTAATTTCAACGAACTACAGCATGACAAAACTATCGGCGAGCGTAAATCCTTACCTCGCCGTTATCTTACACGACGCAACCTACCACGTGTGACCTACTTCGGCCAATTCTGGAGGTTAATCGGCACTGGCGGGAATTGCAATGTAGGGCAAATTCGTTCCAACCCGACAATGGAAAATCGGCCGGACAGAAATGATTAACAAGGATACTCCGTTGTGCTCAGTAAGGCATCCATCATCGACGGTTAAAGCAACACATTTGAGAGAATGAAAGAAGTACTGTTGCCTCCTCAAGTTCATCTCGATGAAATTGTGCTGAGCATACGCACTACAAAACGGATGGATGACCTCAGATTAGATCAGCGGAGTTGCTGGCAGGATCCACGACCTCGCCGGTATCTCGCTAAACTACCTTGCCACAGAGCTGACATCGCACATGCCGAACTGGGGCGAAAATAACCAGCAATATCCACACAGGCAACCACAGACCTAACAACAATACCGTAATGAGGAGATGCAGGACATGATTCACTGCAACGGGGTCTTCCTCGTGCAGCCTCGGAGCATTGCACTGCTCACAATGCATTTGGGCTCTGCCGGCCATTGCAGGTATCCATGGAAAAACGTGGTGGTGCAGGATTAAGAAGATGCGGCTGGAGCATCGATGCAGGCGTCTACCGCGGTCATTCTGCACCGTACTGGAGCGCCTGTAAAGAGTGTCGAATCAGGCATGGTATTAAATTTCGAGGTAGGAAGAGTAACCCTCGACATTGCATCGCATTCGAGCAGCTGATTAGCAGCTCGGCGACCGAATCGGTGCAGCCCCAGAGGTTAATTGAAACGGCTCTGGGATTGGAAAAAGTTCCTGTGGACCGACACACAACAAGCCCGGCTTAAATGAATAAGCCGGGCTTGTTTGTAAAGTGTCCCCCCAGACACTCAAAAACCATCGCTATTTGCCGCTTCCGAGGAAGCTGAACAAACCGCGTCGGGTCTTTTTCTCCTTGTCATCGACATCCACCCGGGTCGCCGACGCATCACCGATGGACGCCGCCACCGCTTCGATTGCCCGAGTAATCTTGGCTCGCGGAGCCTGATCCATCAGGGGAATCCCGTTGTTACGGGCTTCCACCATCGTGGCGTAGTCGTTGGGAATGGTCCAAGAAATCTCGCGGCCGATGGTTTCCAGAGCTTTGCTCATACTGATCTGAGCATCTTCCAACCCTTGGCGATTGACCACGACCTTGGTCTTTTCTGACAAACCTTCGCGCTGTTCGAAATACTGCATCAGCCGAACGACGTTCCGCAAGCACGGTAGATCCAGCTGCGTAACTAATAAGGCCACATCCGACAGTTCCAAAGCGGTCAGATCCAGCGGCCCGTAGGATTTGCTGATGTCGATCACCAAATGAGTAAATGTCGCCTTTAACAACGCGATGACGCGTTTCAGCTGATCCGGCACCATGTAGGTGTGATCGTCCAGTTGCACGGGCCGTGGTAGCAGAAAAGCCCCGCAGGCGTGCTTGGTCAGCGACCGCTTCAATAACGCATAATCCAGGCGGCTGATATTTTCGGTGACATCCTGAATGGTGTAGACCGGAATGATATCCAGCCAAACATCGGCATCACCGAGAGCAAAATCCAGATCGATGATGGCAACGCTGTTGCGTTCGTTACGAGCTAGAATGCACGCCAAATTGATCGCCAGTGACGTGCAACCCACACCGCCCGAAGCCCCCGCGACCGTGATGACGCGGCTGGAACGAACTTGCACATCGTTCCGACCACCACGCTGCTGCTTGATGCGTTCAATCGCTGCCAAAAAATCTTCCAAACGCAACGGGCTGGACAGAAATTCTTTCGCCCCCTGACGCATCGCCTGGAGAATCAAACTTCCCTCTTGGGAGCCGCTGACGACCAGCACACTGGTATTGGGCAGGTCCTGAGTCACCTTACCAACGAGTGCCAGCCCTTTAACCGGATCGGCATCTAAAGAAATCAAAGCAATGTCGGGCTGAGTCTGCGCAACCACATCCGCAAAAAAGTCATAACGTGAGCACTCGGCCTCCAGCCACATCGTGTCCAGACCCATCAAGAGATTCTTGATAGCAATCCGAGAACTGTCCTTCGGATCAACAATGGCCAGGCGAACGACTGAATTCATAATGCACGGTCTCAACTCTGGGTGCTCGCGTGTCGGTCCGCGTGTGGAACAGTCAACCCGGCTTCTCTTAACCGAATTGCCATTCACCTTCCTGCCGAACCCCTCCGCCATCACACTTCACCATTTGGTGGAATGTCGCGGAAACTCGTTATGGGATTGGGACGACCTCTTCGCAAGCAGGCGATCAATTCTTAACTGCAGCCTACTGTCGCGTAATTATACCATACACGGCTAGCGGGAAGGCATCGGTTCGCTGCTGGAGAACTCACTCAGCCTCATCCGCCGCCACGAATAAAACGTTTAAAACGCCCTGCACCTGACTTCTGTGACCAATGTCGCTTACCGACAGCCGTTAATGGTTCGTATTCTCGATCTCAAAAATGATTTCAGACCTTCCTGGCCACTGAATTCTGAGTCGACCTCAAGGAGCAATCAATCCCGGACGTGTCGTTCGCTTCTTCGTCGGACTAGGCCGAGTCGTCGCAGGCGTTTGCGGAACGGTATAGCTACTCTGCTGAATCTGGGAATCGATTTGTGCCGTGCTGCCTCCAACTTGCTGCACGCGAGCATTCGCCGTGGTCTCGGACGTTGATCGATTCGTCAAATAACTCGGTTTGGTTGAAACTCGGACCTGGGCGTTTCCACTGGGGGAAGTACGGTTCCGAGCCTCATCACCCGGGATGGGCGGAATGGGGACTCCCTCTGTTCCAGCCGGGTTGGTGGTGTCATACGGTTGTCGCAGTGGCATATTGGAATCGGGTGTGGGCGACAGCGGAATGATTCCTGGATAGTTTGCAGCACCGGGCGTGGGGCAGTTCGGACAATCCGGTCCGTAGTTAGGAACTTCGATCTGACCATTGATGATCAGTTCCTTGTCGGTCGGCTGCGTCGTGGATGATCCCGGGTATTCCATGGGAACCTGTTCCGCATCCAACGGAGCCACCAGATCCGGGGTCACCATCACCAGCAACTCGGTTTCTGAATTGTCTTCTTTCACACGGCGGAACGCAGCACCAATCCAAGGCAGCTCGCCAAAAAACGGCACCTTGGCTGTCGCGGAACGCGTTCGTGTATTTAACAAACCTGCGATCATTAAGGTCTGTCCAAAATTCATTTCCACTTGCGTTTCCACCCGGCGGGTGCTCAAACCATTAACAGTTGTACCATTCAAGGTAACGCCTGTTGCCGGATCCTGGTCGCTGACTTCCGGCTGCACATCCAACCTCAAACGTCCGGCACCTAAAACATAGGGCACGAATGACAGTTTGACGCCAAAATCTCGCCATTGAATGGTGACAGTTCCCAACGATTGGGGAACTGGTACAGGGAATGAGCCCCCGCTTAAGAAATCGGCCTGACGTCCATTCACGGTGACCAGATTCGGCTCGGCCAAAACTTTCAACAGCCGCTCTTCCTTCAGGGCTTCCAGGAATCCGTTGAAGTACGAATTTCCGCCGGCGATGCCAAAACTCATCGTGCTATTGTTGAAGCCGGGTGTGCTGATACCCCCTGAAGAGCTTCCCGCAAACGGCACGGCAATCGGACTTGCACTGGCAGATCCGGCCAGCGGTGCCAGCGCCCCCGGCAAGCTATGCACGTAACCATGTTCGCTCAATTGCAGGAAGTTGAATCCGAAACTGCGAATGCGAGAACGCTGCACTTCCATGATCTTCACTCGCAGCATCACCTGCTGAACCCCCCCGACCTTCATGTAGTTCAGGACTTTCGGGAAGTACTGCTCGGCAATCGACACAATCGGGGTCAGTTGATCCTGCTGATTGACCCAGCCGGTCAGCAGCACGGCATCCTTGACCTTGACCGCCGTGACACTGGCCTCGGGAAAGGCATTACGGATTACCGATTCCAGTTGCCGGGTGTCCCCCGTGACATACACCTCAATGGTGTAGTACTGATCGGATTCGTCCTTGAGGATCACTTTTGTGGCCCCGGGAGCTAAACCGGTGACGCGCACCTGGTTGGCCACCCCTTGAATGGCCAGCACCTTCACCAGCAATTCGTCGAAACCGTCCACCGATTTGATGCGGTTCGGAATCTGAATGAGGCGTGTATCACCTTCCATCAAAGTGATTTCACCCTGAGCCCCCGCTGGCTGATAGATGACATCGGTTTTTGAGGTATTCCCTTGTTTACGCTCTGCCCATACGGGGGCGCAACAGGAAATACCCACCAGCCAGCACGCCAGCAGACCATGGAACCAACCATGTCGATGCATTATCAAGCCCTCCGTGGTCTTTCTCTCGGCCATCCTGGCCAAGGCTCTATCTTGCAACACGCAATGAAGCGAGCGACGTGCGTCGTTACGGCAGTCACAAGCCCTGGAACGCCAACCTGTTAAAGGGTTGAGCGTTCAAAATCCTTCTGGTGAATTCAGTCATTCCACGGCAAAGCAGGTCACCCTACTTGGTGGCCGGCGCGCTGGTCACAGCGGTGCTCGGCAAGGCTTTGGTGGATTTTACAGATGTGTTTTTTCGGGGTGTCTGGAGCGCAGAGTTCGTGGTGATTCCCGTTCCGCGAGTGGTCTTCGTGGGCTGGGCTTCAACCGCCTTCTTGTTGTCGGGGTTGCTCTCTGTGGTAGTCGCTGGTTCTGACGAGTTCTGTGAGGAAGTGGCCGACTTACGATCGGCGGCAGGTCGCATCATGTTGAACAAGGTCCCCATGACTGAAGTCGAAGACTGGTCTTCCACCTTTGACGGCGTCGGACGACGTGGAATTTCCAAGGTTTCCACCTTCACTCCATCTTTGCCATAGAACGCAATATCCCACGATTCTGTCGTCGATTCCGGTGCAGGTGCGGCCGCGACTTGCGTCGGCTTACCGGCGGCATCATCCAGGAACTTGTTTAAGTCTTCGGGTGTTTTCTGTTCCGCTTGCTGCGGCTTGTCTTGTTTTGAAGGATCAGGCTCTTCGTTCGGTTGGCCATGCAACACAACGGCATCACGGAATTGACCGGGGGTCAGGTTGGTGATGTCCACTTCTTTCATATCGTTGGCGTTTCGCAATGATAGATGCAACTGCCCCACACTCTGAGCCATCATCAGCACCTGAGCTTGCTCTGGGGTGACCAACAACGACACATTTTTCATAGCGGCTTTCGCAGCTTCCCCTGACGCCGCGGAATTCGTATCCCTCATCGCATCCGTGGCAAACACTTGGATATAACCCAGAACCGTTTTGGTTTCCGGATACTCGCGACCCCCCTGAGGAGGCTGCACCCGATAGGAAACCATCACGTCTACGCGATCCCCCGGCTGAATCATTCCGCTATGGGCTTGAGTCGTATTGGTGGGCAGAGACACCACTCGCATTCCATTCGGAATGGAAATGGACGCCCCGGTCCGACCTTCGGCTCCCAATTTATCACTGCGAATGATGTCCCCTGGCATGACCTTGCACGTCAGGGCTCGCTTCTCCAACTGTTTCGGATCGATGACAGCTTCCATAGGGACAGATCCCTTCAGAAACTTCCGCTTCTCCAACATAGTCATATCAATGGTCTGGCCCGGCAGGATCTCAGTCGCCGCCACAAAAACGGTAACTTTGTCCGCATCCGGATCGACATTTTGCTTCTTTAAAACTTGCTGGACCCCGACCATAGCCACCAGGCCACAACCGATCGCCATAGCGAACGCTAATAATGACTTGCCACGCATGGCAGTTCCCTTCCCGGATCTGCGTCGACGAACTTTCCTACTCGGCACTGCGACCGAGTAGTCTCTTTGACAAGCCTAGGCCAAAGATTCCGTCTCTACGGACCACGAGGCGGGAGGTCATAAAAATGATCTGCCAACCGTAACATCGGTAGCGATCAGGCAACATCTTCAATCTATGCCGGTTACGGGGACAAAAACGATTGCAACGAAAGAAATGGGGCAAAAACCTCACTGTAGTCCCGTTGCACTGCACACGAGTGAACAAGGCAATCCGCAACTGCATGCAGCAAGATAGATTGCGCCATTTATGCGCCGTTGCAACGCCCCCCAGATTCGCGGTCTGGCAACGTGAGACCGGAAAGAATGCCAATGCCCCACGTGAAGATCACAAAATTTCTACAAATTCGGTGATATTTCGCTCAAGCCACTACCCAGCCCAGTAATCTCGATCCAGCGCCCGGTAGTTGATGGCCTCGCTCAAATGTCCCTCGGTGATCTGTGGTGCGGCTTCCAGATCCGCAATTGTTCGGCTGACGCGCAAGATCTTGTCGTGAGCCCGAGCGGACAATCCCATTTGCTCCATGGCGGACTTCAACAACGTTTCCGCTCCCGAATCGAGCTTGCAGTATTTGCGAATCTGTCGCGGCGTCATTCGGCCGTTTAACTGAGTTCGGTCCTGCCCAAAGCGTAGACGTTGGATGTCACGAGCCCGGATGACCTGCTCCCGCATCTCGCCGCTGCCCGTCCCCTGCCGCTCGTCGGACATTTCTCGGAACGGCACTGGCGGGACTTCTAAGTGAATGTCGATGCGGTCCAATAGCGGACCCGAAATTTTTGACATGTACCGCTCCACCTGCAGTGGATTGCAGGTGCATTTGCGGCGGGGATCACCGCGGAACCCGCAGGGGCAAGGATTGAGTGCCGCGACCAGCATCAAATTGGCCGGAAACGTCATGCTGCCCATGGCCCGAGAAATCGTGATGCGGCCTTCTTCCAGCGGTTGCCGCAAAACTTCCAATGTCCGACGATTGAACTCGGGCAATTCGTCCAGAAACAAGACACCATTGTGAGCCAACGAGATCTCACCGGGCGAAGGGGTGCTGCCGCCACCGACCAACCCAGCCTCGGAAATGGTGTGATGCGGGGACCGAAACGGACGCAGCATCATTAACGGCTGCCCAGCCACCAATCGGCCGACGGCACTGTAAATCTGGGTCGTCTCCAGGCTTTCTGTCGGTGACAGGTCGGGCAGGATGCTACCCATGCGCTGCGCCAAAAGTGTCTTCCCTGTGCCGGGACTGCCCAACATCAGCAGGTGATGTGCTCCCGCCGCGGCCACCGTCACCGCGCGTTTGGATAATTCTTGCCCTTTCACATCGCAATAATCGATGTCATACCGGCCAAATTGCTCGACGACTTTTCCACGTTGAAACTCGACGGGTTCCAGATGCAACTGCCCCGTAAAGAAGCCGACTGCCTCGGATAATGACTCGACCGCGATGACTTCAATCCCTTCCACCACAGCCGCTTCCTGACCATTGGCGGCGGGTAACACGAGCCCTCGCCGCCCTTGATCACGTGCCGCAATGGCCATCGACAAGGCTCCTTTGGCCGGGCGTAACGTCCCGTCCAGTGCCAGTTCGCCGATGGCCGAATGGGTCGCGAAGCGTTCACCGATGATCTGATTACTGGCGGCCAGCAATCCCAGGGCAATCGGCAGATCAAATGATGCGGCATCCTTGGGAAGGTCTGCCGGGCTGAGATTGATCACCACGTGATCCATCGGACGCTGATAGCCGCTGTTGGCCAGTGCCCGTTCGATACGATGAATGCTCTCTTTTACCGCAGCTTCGGCCAAGCCGACCAAGGTAGTTTTCGGCAGTGCCCCCGGTGAGATATCGACTTCCACTTCAACCGGAGCGGCTTGGATGCCAAACAGAGAATAGGTGGCAAGTTTGGCGAGCATGTGCGGCCCAGGTCGAAAGGTGTCATCAAGAACGCTAGTCCATTAGACCCGTCGACTAATTCCTTGGCAAGGATCGGCACAGTCGTGGTTCGCTCTGCGAACCGAACGCGATCGCAGTAGAGGGATGAGAAACACAGAAAACCGATTCGCCAAGTCCTGCGTATCTGGGAGGGTGAGGGTCCTGCCAAACCGCAAAGTCTACCGAGGGAGATCTCCCAAACGGTTCGTCAGGAGCGCCCCCTCATCGTAAACAGCTCAGGCGAGCCGGGCGGCGTAAACCTCCGGATTCTTTCTTGTGTGGCCTGACTCTCCGAGTCGGGTTCTTTTTCTTACGAAGAGGACCCGACTCGGAGAGTCAGGCTACGCCACGCAGAATCCCGGGGCTGACGCCGCCGGGCTCGCCTAAATCACGATATTCTTCAGACCTGTTTTCTCTGCAATACTGACTTTTCCAACCCCTAGCCTCACCCTTCCCACTACGCCAATCAGGAATCGTTTATTGAATCCCGCCGTTCAAACCACTTTCGATCTGGTACCGCGATCGCGTTCGGTTCGCGGAGCGAACCACGACTACGGTTGACTCCACCCTTAAAACGGGCTCAATCAGGTTAATGCGAGTAGAGCCCTCAAACTTTGCAGAAGGTACAATTGCGGATTTTTCGCCGCAACACATTGGCATTCATTGATTTCAAACGTTAAAAATCCGAGAGATCTTTCTGGACAACGGTAGAATGTTACGGATGATGCTAGGCGAATCTGTGACGCTGGGGCGAACGCCAGGATCAGATTTACGGGGCGGAACGGCTAATGACTCGAGTCATCCTGGTCGATTTGGGCCACGATTTATCGTTGCGCCTGCAACACACGCTCTCGCAAGCGGGGTTCGATGTCGTCATTGTCCACAATGATACAGAAGCCTTGCAGACGTTGGACTTGAGCCCAGCCGAGCCGTCGGCGATACTGATAGCCCCACAGGCCGAGACTTTCGAGCTCATTGAGACACTTCATGAAACCCACCCATGCTCGCTGATTTTCGTCATTACAGAACATGATCGCGATGAAGTCACCACCGCTGCCCTGGTTCGGGGAGCGGTTGGTTACATTCCCAGTCAGCGGTTGGAGGAAAGCTTGCTCCGCACTCTACGCAGCGTTACGGGTTTGACGATTCGCACGGATCACCGCCACCATGAGCTCATGGATGCGTGGTCACGCACCGCCGCGGAGTTCGTGCTCGACAATCGTTCCACCACTGTCACGGCTCTCGTAAGCTACGTTCGGGAAACCCTGCAATTACTGCGATTTTCCGATCAAGGCACAATTATCCGCACCTGTGT
The DNA here is from genome assembly GCA_040386595.1 of Planctomycetota bacterium. Classification (GTDB taxonomy): domain Bacteria; phylum Planctomycetota; class Planctomycetia; order Planctomycetales; family Planctomycetaceae; genus JAKFVC01. Next base: position 12,151 of record JAZKFE010000337.1, read on the forward strand.
CGCGCTGACCGAAGCGCTCGACAACGCCCTCTATCACGGCAACCTGGAACTCAGTTCCGACCTGCGGAAGGGGAGCGGCGAAGCCTGGGAGGCAGCCGTCGCCGAACGTCGGCAGTTGAGCCCCTACAAGGATCGCCACATTTTTGTACGCGCGGAACTGTCCCGCACGGAAGTCAGCGTCACCATCCGCGACGAGGGCCCCGGGTTCGACCCCTCAAAATTGCCCGATCCCACCGAGCCGGACAATATCGAAAGTGTCTGCGGCCGCGGAGTTTTCCTGGTCCGAACCTTCATGGACGAAGTCCGCTACAACGACAAGGGCAATGAGATCACCCTCATTAAGCGGTGTGGCCAGAGTCCGCAATCGTGATCTGACTCTTGATGTCGGTCACTTTTCGTTTCCAAAAACTCCCGAATATTAAGAGTGTCGCAACTGCTCGTGTTGGGGCACGGCCAGCGTGGCGAGTGTTCCGCGGTTGGTGTATGCTCTGGGAATATTAGAGTCTGCGGTGCCTACGTCGTCGGATTTACGATACGTGAGGAATACCGTCCGGTGAAGTTGCAGGTGACGCGGTGATCAAACCCGCGGCCCTGACAAGAGCGTGTGCTCAGGGCGGTCCGTACGGCTGAGAAATATCGCTTTCTGCGGAGGTCGCTTGCTATGGATCAGTCCCAGGTCAATCGGCGTGAATTCTTACAAACTTCGGGTGCAGCCGCTGTAGCGACATCTGCAGTGGCCAATCTGGCAACCGCGAGTGCCCGGGCCGCCGATGCCAATTCCAAACTTCGAATCGGCTTCATCGGCCCCGGTGGCCGTGGCTTCGGTGCACACGTTAAGGGATTGGTCGAGCTGAAAAAGCAGGGAGCCAACATTGAGTTGGTTGCCGTGTCGGATGTTTACAGTGTCCACGCCGACCGGGCTGCCGACTACATCAAGGAACAGACCGGCTTCACTCCCAAGAAGTACGACGACTACCGCGAGATGATCAAGGGTGACGAAGTCGACGCCGTCTGCATCGGCACCCCCGACCACTGGCATGCCAAGCAGACCATCGATGCGATGCGCGCCGGCAAGCATGTCTATTGTGAAAAGCCGATGACTCACACGGTGGAAGAAGCCCTGGAAGTCGTCAAAGTGTGGAAAGAAACGGGCAAGATCATGCAGGTCGGCGTGCAGTCGACCAGCCTGCCGCTGTGGAGTAAGGTGCGCGAGCTACTGCAAGAAGGGAAGCTCGGCAAGGTCCTGCAGTTCCAGACCGAATACTTCCGCAATTCCCAAATGGGACAGTGGCGGTATTACTCGCTCGCGAAGGAAATGAGCCCCAAGACCATCGACTGGAAGCGTTGGCTGGGTGTCGACGACGGCTTGGCTCCGGACCGTCCGTTCGACCGCGAAGTGTTCGCTCAATGGCGTCGCTTCTGGGACTTCGGCTCGGGCATGTTTACCGACCTGTTCGTTCACCGCACGACCTCCATGTTGAAGGCCACCGGCTTGCGATTCCCCGGCCGTATCGTCGGTGCCGGCGGTATCTTCCTGGAATACGACGGACGCGATGTGCCCGACGTGGCAACGGTCGTGGCCGATTTCCATGAAGGCGTGCAAGCGACGATCACCGCCACGATGTGCGCTCAAGAAACGCCGATCAAGCAATTGATCCGCGGTCACTACGGGTCGTTTGAATTCGGCAACGGTGAAGAATTCACCGGCTTCGACTTCATCCCCGAACGTCCGCAGATCACGAAGGACAGCAAGCTCAAGAAAGAGCGCATCGACGTCGCATCCATCAAGAATACGACTCATGCGCACTTCAAGAACTGGATCGAAGCGATGGAAACCGGCAAGCAGGAGTTGTGTAACAACCCGCCTGACCTGGGTGCCGCGGCCATCGTCATCGTCAACCTGGGAGCTCGCAGCTACCGCGAGGGTAAGGTCTACCAGTTCGATCCGGCCGAGATGAAGGTCTCGACGGGCGACAGCAGCTGGTCGAAGAAGTGGGAGCAGATGTCTCACACCCGTAGCAAGCCCGTCCATATCCCCAACTGGAAGGCCGGAGACTACGGCAGCCTGCTCGAAGAGCCCGCTTACATGGCCCTGGGCGGCCCATGGGTGAATGGCCAACCTCCCGCAGCCGACGGTGCCGCCCCTGCTGGTGGCGAAACGAAATAAGGTTAACGGTTAACGAATCTACACCCCGGTTGCAGATCGCAACCGGGGTGTTTTTGTTTCCCCGTAGCCTGACTCTCAGCGGTAACTTCCAGACACAGGGCTTGCCGCGGTCACAACCAATTCGCGGTTCGCCGTTGTTCGTCCTAACTGTATTAGTCCCTATCGGGACTGGCTTTTACTTTTTCGTTCCGGACTTGGAAATCCACCGAACTCTCAATCCGTGGCGTTGGAAAATGCCAGCTCGTTCCCATGGGCATCGACGATGATCTTCGTCCCCACAGGATGCTCTTCCGACAAGATCTGATTGGCCAGCGAATTCTGTAAACGCTGCTGAATGACTCGCTTCAGAGGCCGGGCTCCAAATACTGGATCATAGCCTTCCTGGGCCAGCAAATCCTTGGCTCGGTCGGTCACTTCTAAGCTGTAGCCACTTTCCGAAAGTTGCTTGCTGAGCCGCTGCAGTTGCATGTCGACGATCTGCCGGATGTTGTCTCGATCCAGGGGATGGAAGACGATGACTTCATCAACGCGATTCAAAAATTCCGGCAAAAATTGAGCCCGCAATGCCTCCATACAACGGCTTTGGATTTCATTGTCGTCCTCTTTTCCATTCAGATCGAGAATCGTCTGGCTGCCGATATTGGAGGTCATCACCACGATCGTATTGGTGAAATTCACCGTTCGCCCGTGGCTGTCAGTCAACCGGCCGTCATCAAGCAACTGCAGCAGGATGTTGAAAACATCCCGGTGTGCTTTCTCGATTTCGTCCAGCAACAGCACGCAGTACGGATGCCGGCGGACCGCTTCCGTCAGCCGGCCCCCTTCTTCGTAGCCCACGTATCCCGGAGGCGCACCGATCAACCGAGCAACCGAATGTCGCTCCATGAATTCGCTCATGTCGATGCGGACCATGTTCCGCTCGTCATCGAATAGAAATTCCGCCAATGCTTTGCAGAGCTCGGTTTTCCCGACCCCCGTCGGGCCCAAAAAGATGAACGAACCAATCGGTCGGTTGCGATCCTGCAGACCTGATCGAGATCGACGCACCGCATTCGCCACCGCCGCGACCGCTTCCTCTTGATTAATCATGCGGCGATGAATGGCGTCTTCCATTCCCAGCAAACGCTGCTTTTCGCCTTGCAGAATCTTCGCCGCTTGGATTCCGGTCCATTGAGCAACCACCTTGGCGATGTCATCCGCAGTGACCTCTTCCCGCAGCATGCGTTCGCCGCTGGATTGGATCTCCTGAAACCGCGCGTCAACGGTCGCCAGTTCGGCTTCGGCCTGCTTGAGCTGCTGTTCGAGTTTGAACGCCGCCTCAAAATCCTCGTTCCGATGGGTCTGCTGGGCCCGAGAGAATGCCTGCTGAAAATTCGTTCGCAGCCCGTTGATCGACTCCTTCAGCGGCTTCACCTTGTTCAAGGCATCCTTTTCGGTCTGCCAACGAGCCTTCAGCCCATTCACCTCTTCTTCGCGTTCGGCAATCTGTTTCTGAAGCTGCAACAAGCGATCTTTGCTGTCGGGGCCAGTCTCCTTGGTGAGCGCGGTCGCTTCAATTTGCATCCGCGTCAACTGACGCGTCGCTTCGTCGATTTCCTGAGGCATGGAATCAATTTCCATCCGCAGGTGGCTGGCGGCTTCATCAATGAGGTCGATCGCCTTATCAGGCAGCTGTCGATCGCTGATATAACGGTCGGACAGAGTGGCCGCCGAAATCAACGCAGCATCGGTGATCCGCACGCCGTGGTGTGACTCATAGCGTTCCTTCAAGCCACGCAGGATCGAGATCGTATCTTCGACATTGGGCTCGTTGACCATGACCGGCTGGAAGCGTCGTTCCAGGGCCGGATCCTTTTCGATGTGCTTGCGATACTCATCGAGAGTCGTCGCCCCGACGCAATGCAGCTCACCGCGGGCCAACGCCGGTTTCAACAGGTTCGAGGCGTCCATCGCCCCTTCGGCATTGCCCGCTCCGACAACCGTATGCAGCTCATCAATGAACAGGATCACCTGCCCATTGGAGTCGGTGACTTCGCGCAGCACGGCCTTCAGACGATCTTCGAATTCGCCGCGATATTTGGCTCCAGCGACCAGGGCTCCCATATCGAGTGACACGACGGTCTTCTCTTTGAGGTTTGTGGGAACATCACCGGAAACGATACGATGGGCCAGACCTTCTACGATGGCCGTTTTTCCAACACCTGCTTCACCAATCAGCACGGGATTGTTCTTACGACGTCGCGACAAAACCTGGATGACTCGCCGGATTTCAGTATCCCGACCAATGACCGGATCGATCTTGCCCTGACGGGCCAGAGCCACCAAATCGTGCCCGTATTTTTGCAGCGCCTGATACTTATCTTCGGGGCTTTGATCGGTCACTTTCTGTCCGCCGCGAACGGCCTTTAAGGCATTCAAGACGTCCTGCTCATCAACCCCATTCAGATCAAGCAACCGTTTGACTTGATCGTCGACCTTGGTCAACGCCAGCAATAGATGCTCGGTGGAGACGAACGAATCCTGCATCTGATCGGCCGTCTTTTGAGCCGCATCGAGGACCTTTTGTGACGCCGACGAGAGCCCGACATCGCCGCTGCCGCCGGAGACCTTGGGCAGACGCTTGATCTCGGCATCGACGATACCTTCCAGCTGTCCGACGTTGGTACCGATCTTCTGCAGCAGGGGCTTTACGATCCCCTGCTCTTCCCCCAGCATGGCCCCCAGAATGTGCAACGGCTGCAGTTGCTGGTGTCCGTTGTCCTGAGCCAACGATTGAGCTCGTTGCAGGGCTTCCTGAGCTTTGACCGTAAACTTGTCGAGACGGTAGGCCATGGTGGAAACTCCCAGAGGAATTTTTTGATATCGGTGCGTGCGGCTCCCAAAACGACCAGCGGTAGCCGACGTCAATTATAAGAATGTCAAACACTCAACCGAGCGTTTTAGTGTTTTTATTGTGGAAATCGTGCGAGAAGTCTCGCGCTGCGGAGGGGTATTTATTGAAATTTCACAGGTAAGTTGTCAGTTACAAATTCCACTCGATACTCATCGGGTAGCCCAGATTCTCGAATCTGGGCTACCCATCAACTGCGTCGATTGAGACGCAAGTATTCAGTGAAATCGCTGTTGTAAAGACGCCTCTTCACCTCGGGCCGAAGAGCGCTGAACGCCTCTCCGGCCCGAGTTTGTGAACAGCGACTTACGCCTTACTTCTTTTCAAACTCAGCGTCGATCACGTCGTCATCCGGCTTCGCGCCACCGGCGGCTGGGCCCCCTTCGGCACCCGGCTGTCCCTTGGCACCCTGCTCGTACATGTGCTTCGACAGCGCGTGAGCGGCCTGGTTCAACTCTTCCACAGCCTGCTCGATGGCAGCTGCGTCTTCGCCCTTTTCCTTGTCCTTAACCTTCTCGATCGCCGCTTCAATGGCGGTCTTCGAGCCGGCGTCCAGCTTATCCGCGTGTTCCTTCAGTAGCTTTTCAGTCTGATAGGTCAACGTGGAAGCCTGGTTGCGGGCTTCGGCCAACTTGCGTTTGCGAGCGTCTTCGGCCGCGTTGATTTCCGCGTCCTTCTGCATCTTCTGGATTTCAGCTTCGGTCAGGCCGCTGGATTGTTCGATCCGCACGGTCTGCTCTTTGCCAGTCCCCAGATCCTTTGCCGAGACATTCAGAATGCCGTTCACGTCCAGGTTGAAGGTCACCTGAATCTGGGGCACGCCACGCGGTGCGGGCGGAATCCCATCCAGGTTGAACTGCCCCAGCATGCGGTTGTCGCGAGCCATCGGGCGTTCGCCCTGGAACACGGTCACCGTCACAGCGGTCTGATTGTCGGCAGCGGTCGAGAACGATTCTTTCTTCTCGGTCGGAATCGTGGTATTGCGTTCGACCAACTTGGTCATCACGCCACCTTCGGTTTCGATACCCAATGACAAGGGGGTCACGTCGAGCAGCAGAATGTCCTTGACTTCGCCCGCCAGCACGCCACCTTGAATGGCAGCACCAATGGCCACGACTTCGTCAGGGTTCACACCCTTGTGCGGCTCTTTGCCGAACATTTGCTTGACGATTTCCTGCACCTTGGGGATACGGGTCGAACCACCGACCAACACCACCTCGTCGATGTCCTTGGGGCTCAGCTTGGCGTCCTTCAACGCGTTCAGAACCGGCTGACGGCAGCGATCGAACAAGTGATCGCAAATCCGCTCGAATTCCGCTCGTGTGATCGACATCTGCAAGTGCTTCGCACCGCTGGCATCGGCCGTGATGAACGGCAGATTGATATCAGTCTGCTGTTGTCCCGACAGTTCCTTCTTGGCCTTTTCCGCTGCTTCACGCAGGCGTTGCAACGCCATGGCATCCTTGCGGAGATCAATGCCGTGTTCCTGTTGGAACTTACCGGCGATGACCTTGATCAGCTCTTCGTCGAAATCGTCGCCGCCGAGGTGCGTGTCACCGTTGGTGGCCACCACTTCGAACACGCCGTCCGCCGACACGTCCAGCACCGACACGTCAAACGTACCGCCACCCAAGTCGAAGACGACGATCTTTTCGTCTTTCTTCTTGTCCAAACCGTAAGCCAAAGCGGCAGCGGTCGGCTCGTTGATAATACGGGCAACTTCCAGACCGGCAATCTGCCCGGCGTCCTTGGTGGCCTGACGCTGGGCGTCATTGAAGTAAGCCGGAACGGTGATGACCGCTTGATTGACCTTGTGGCCCAAATAGGCTTCGGCCGCTTCCTTCAGCTTACGCAGCACGTAGGCGGAAATTTCCGGCGGCGTCAGTTGCTTGTCGCCAATCCCGACCTTGACGTAATCGGCGGCCCCGCCGACGACGGGGTACGGAACCAGCTTCTCTTCCGAAGCGACTTCACTGTGGCGACGCCCCATGAAACGCTTGATCGAGTAAACGGTCTTCGTCGGGTTGGTGACAGCCTGTCGCTTGGCAGGATCGCCAACCAGAATGTCGCCTTTATCTGTGAACGCCACGACGCTGGCCGTCAGGCGATTTCCATCTTGATTCGCGATGACCTTGGCCTCGCCGCCTTCCATGATGGCGACCACCGAATTGGTTGTCCCGAGGTCAATCCCGATGATCTTCTCACCACGCGATGCCATGTTCCTGTCTCCTGAAATACTTTGAATTGCTTGAAGTCTATCTGTGTGAAATGACAGCGTCTTCGATGCGGAAGATTATGTCATTCCTCGAGTCAACATTCAAAACGAATGTTGCGGTGGTTGAATTTCCCCAACCAAGCAAGCGATTTCAACTTATGTCTCGCTGGCCGGTTGCGGAAGATGATTAGGCAAAGCGTGTGCCAACTGTCGCGAACTTCTCGGGCTCTCCTTATCTCTTTATTTTGAAAACACTTACTGCTGTCTTCCTCAGCGGTTCACGGCGTTCCGATGCTCATTCACTGCCAGTTTGGCAACCATTTTGTTTCCCCTAGTTTTTGGAGACGCTGTCAATTTGGCACTGAGCCGCCCAATTGGCCGTTGTAGAGATGCGGTGGCAAACTCATTGAGTATCCGGAGCGATGGGCGGCGTCACACGGAGTATCAGGAGTTATCTACCGCTGCTGGCAGGAGTTTTGTAAAAAATGATGTGGGCCGAATCTTTGGACTTGAATCGAACCAGCGGTACTGATCCACTCGCACAGGAGAATGCGGTGTAAAACTGGCATTCGTATTCGGCTTGCTTGACACTTGGCCTCCGGTCATGTACAAATTCTTGCCAAAAATAAGGCTTCATTCTCATCGGTGAGAACAGCAAAGAGTTGGCTGTCAAGCCCGAAATTTTCGCCAACGGAAGGGCGACTCGTTGCATTCCAAATCCTCAGTCTGTTCTGAGGGTTGTTAGACGCAGGCGCACCAACTAGTCAGAAAGGCGCCGATGGCCAAGAAGAGTCCCCCCGCCAAGAGTGTCCCCACCCCTGCCGAGAAGTCTGCTGGCAAGACTCCTGATCCAGTCGCGAAGAAGACTGGCCCAAATATTGATGCCGACCTCCAGAAGCTGGATCGCGAGATCATTCGCCTGGTCAACAAGCGAATCGAGTCGACCTCCAAAAACTGGATGGCTCAGCCCGTTCCGCATAAGGCGATGTTTGAAACGAACATCGAAGACGCCGTCGGTCCGTTGATTGCCGAGGCTGCTGTAGGTGCTCCCGTGGCGACTGCCATTCGCGGTGCGTTTCGTGAAATCTTCAGCGGTGCCCGCAGCTTGGTCAAGCTGCGCCGCGTGGCCTACCTTGGGCCGGCATACAGCTACACGCACCTCGCCGCCATCGAGAAATTCGGTACGCAGGTCGACTTTGCACCAGTCAGCACGATTGCTGCCGTGTTCGAAGAAGTGAACCGCGGCTCGGTCGACTTTGGAATTGTTCCCGTCGAAAACAGCACGGACGGACGAATTGTCGATACGCTCGACATGTTCACCCGGCTGCCGTTGAAGATCTGCGCTGAAGTCCAGCTCAGCATCAATCACAACTTGTTGTCACGATGCCCTCGTGCCGAAGTAACCGAGATCTACAGCAAGCCGCAAGCGCTATCGCAGTGCCGCGACTGGCTCAGCCGCAACATGCCACAGGCTCGGTTGATCGAAGTCACCAGCACATCCACGGCGGCTCAGTTGGCCCGCGACAAACACGGCGTCGCCGCCGTTGCCAGTCGTCAAGCCGCTGTCATGTATGATCTACAAGTGCTGGCCGAAGGCATTCAAGATAACAAGCACAACATCACCCGGTTTGCGGTGATTGGCGATGAGATTGGCAAGCCGACCGGGCGCGATAAGACTGCAATTTTGCTGCAGATCCCACACAAACCGGGCGCCTTGGCTGATGCCTTGAATATCTTCAAAACCAATAAGATTAACCTCTCCTGGATCGAGTCCTTCCCGTTGAAGGGGCCGGAAGCCGGTTATTTGTTCTTCGTCGACTTCGACGGGCACATTGCCGACCCCAAGCCGAAGCGGGCTTTGGCCGAGCTGGAGAAGACTGCCGTGAGACTGGAAGTATTGGGATCCTATCCACGCAGCGAACCGGTAGAATAAGCCGATAGATAGTCACGTTCAATAAACCACAGAGTGGCCTGCAAGGGACCTCTGTGGTCTTTCACTTTGACAGAGGAATTGAGTTTCCATGCGTGTGCGTCGTCCATTGGTAGCTGGCAACTGGAAAATGAACACCAATTTGAAGTCAGCGACCGAGCTGGCTTCAGAGTTGGCGGCAAAGTTAAGCCACGACCTGACTGGCGTTGAAGTCCTGGTTTGCCCCCCCGCCCCTTACCTGGCACCCGTTGCCGCGGCAATCGCCAATTCGGCAGTGAAGCTGGGTGGCCAGGATTGTTCATTCGAAGAGCCAGGTGCCTTCACGGGTGAAGTCGCCTCGGAAATGCTGCTGGATTTCGGCTGCCGGTACGTGATTCTGGGACACAGCGAACGTCGGCAATTCCACGGTGAAACCGACAAAATCGTCAATCACAAGGTGCATATGGCCTTGAAAAAGGGACTGCATGTAATCCTGTGCGTCGGCGAAAAGCTGGAAGAACAGCAGGCCGGAGCCACCGAAACGGTGCTCGATCGCCAGATGACTGGCTCACTGGCCAGCATCACCGGTGAAGACCTAGCCAAGGTCGTCATTGCCTACGAACCGGTCTGGGCCATTGGCACCGGAAAGACGGCGACGCCGGCTGAAGCCGAGAAATCCCACGTATTCCTTCGCCATTGGATCGCAAATCGTTACAATCCCCAAATTGCAGAAACGTTGCGAATTCTGTATGGTGGCAGCGTCAAGGCGGCAAACGCTTTGGAATTGCTGCAAATGCCGAACATCGATGGGGCTTTGGTGGGTAATGCGAGCCTGAAAGTGGACCAGTTCTGGCCCATCATCGAAGCTGGAAATACAGTCGGAAATGGTTAAATCCGTCGCCCTCGATCTTCTGATTTTTCAGAAAATCGAATGGCGACTGTGTTGAGATTGGACAGCGGCGCAGGGAATGTGCCGGTCACGACGGAGAGCGAACGCGAGGGGAACGAGGACTACCAATGATTGGTTTTTGGGCGGATTTCTTTACTGTTCTGCAAGTCTTGATCGGGCTCTTCCTGATCTTCATCATCATGCTGCAACGCGGCAAAGGTGGAGGCTTGGTGGGTGCGCTGGGCGGTATGGGCGGGGCCAGTGCCTTTGGCCCTAAGGCCGACATACAAGTGTTGAAACTGACCATCGGCCTCGCGGTCGCTTGGGTGTTCTTCGCTTGTGTCGGAATTTTCATCAATCGTGAGTATGCTCCGGCAACTTACGGCCCGACGGGCAAACCGCCTGTGGCCGCAACGGCTGGCGACGCCAAGGCCGACGCGACGAAGGCCAAAACGGATGCCGCCAGCGACAAGAAGGCGGATCCGAAAGCCGCCGGCAAGTCCGAAGCGGAAGTGAAAGCGGACGACAAGAAGGCCGCGGACAAACCCGCAGCCGAAGCGAAACCCGCTGCGGCTGCACCAGCAGCTGCAACTGAGGACAAAGCCGCGGCGCCGGCCAACGCCGAAACGCCTGCAGCCCCCGCTGAGGCCGAGAAGAAATAGTCGCCTGGCAGGCGTCTCGCTCCCTGTGAAATGCACCGCCCGGCCTTTGGCCGGGTTTGGTCATTTCAGGTTGGATGCCGAAATCCGGTCTCCGCCGGTTCAGACGGCCGTTTGAACTGCGAGTGTGACCGAACCGGCGACGCCATTGGTTCTCGATCGGAACGCCCTTCTCACAAATTTGAGGGCCAACCGAACGGTCGAAGTTCAGTGTGTTTGAAATTCAACGAAAGTGATCCCCGTGCTGCTCAGCATGACTGGTTTCGGTGAGGCCCGCAGGCAGGAAGACAAGCTGTCGGTGTCTGTCGAAGTCCGGACTGTCAACAACCGTTACCTGAAAGTTTCCATTCGCTGCCCCGATGCTTATGCCGCATTGGAAGGTGAGATCGAACGCACCGTTCGCGAAAAGATCAGTCGCGGAACGGTCAACATCGGAATTCGGATCGAGCACGTTTCGGCGACGCTGGAAAACCCCGTCAACGAGCCAGTGCTGGAAAACTATGTCGCTCGCCTGCAGGGATTGGCCAATCGGCTAAATATCGGTTTTCAGCCCGATCTGAACGCGTTGGTATCACTTCCCGGTGTCGCGACCGACGACAGCCGCCGGACCTACGACGTGGAAGCCGAGTGGCCCGTCATTCAGGACGTCCTGCGTAAAGCGTTGGCGAAACTGCAGGTCTTCCGCGTCGATGAAGGCCGGTCCATGCAGAATGAGCTGGTCCTCAATAATGCCATTATTGAAGAACGGCTACAGCATGTCGTAACGCTGGCTCCGCAAGTGGTGTCCGAGTATCGCACCAAGCTGCTGGAACGCGTGCGGCAAATCCTGACCGAAAGCAGCGTGAATGTCACCGAATCCGACTTGATTCGCGAAGTCAGCATTCACGCCGATCGCACCGACATCAACGAAGAGATCAAGCGTTTGCGTTGTCACCTGGATCAGTTCCAGGCGTTCATTCAAGAAAAAGATTCGGCCGGACGTAAGCTCGATTTTCTGACTCAGGAAATGTTCCGAGAAGTGAATACGATCGGCTCAAAGGCCAACAATGTGCCCATCGCCCATAGCGTCGTAGAAATGAAAGCGGCGGTCGAAAAGATTCGCGAAATCTTGCAGAACGTCGAGTAATCCGCAATTTTTCACGAAGTCGCGGAACCAGAGTGACGCAGAGCGGCACACAACAGTAAACGACGTGAGCGGGTGGCCGGTTGGCTTCCGTGGGGTTCGAAGGGGGAATACGGGTGAGTGCTGTGGCGATAGCGACCGATGTTCAGATTGTCGTACTGTCCGGGCCCAGTGGAAGTGGCAAGTCGACGATTGTGCGCGAGCTGTTGCAGCAGTCGCCAGTCAAGTTGACCTTGTCCGTCTCGGCCACAACGCGCCCCCCGCGACAAGGGGAAGTGCATGGTCGGGACTACTATTTCCTCTCGTCGGACGAATTTCGGCAACGGCGTGAGCGTGGCGAATTCCTGGAATTCGCCGAGGTTCATTCCACTGGCAACTGGTACGGAACACTCCGGTCAGAACTCGACCGAGCCAAGGCCGAAGGGGCCTGGGCACTGTTGGAAATTGACGTTCAAGGGGCGAAAAGCGTTCTGGACCAATACCCCAACGCGATCAGCATCTTTTTGACGACCTCGGATTTTGAACAGCGACTCCGAGGCCGTGGAACCGAGTCTGAAGACGTGATTCAGCAACGCCTGGCGACGGCGAAACTCGAACTGCAAAGTGCGGGGATGTATCGCCACACAGTATTGAACGATAACCTGCAGGCAGCGGTGGAAGACGTCATTCGCATCTTGAAAACGCAGCAATCGCCGACGGTTTAACCACGAAGCGAACGATCTGCAGCACATACAAATTGGATACGTTACACTTGTCAGTCACGCCCCATGTCATTTGCACCGCGTGACTGTCTCATTCGAAGGGAGCAGGACTCCAATGCACGAAGAACTAAAAGAAGAGATGATCGTCAACAAGGTCGGCGGGCGCTTTAAGCTCTCCACGCTGATTCAGAAGCGCCTCGTCGCCCTGAATCGCGGTGCCCGACCGCTCGTTGAGATCGCGACAAAGAACCACATGGAAGTCGTGATCCAGGAAATCATGCAGGACAAGATTTTCCTCGACGCAACCGGCAACGTGGGTCTGAGCCCCGAAGCCGAAACTGCAATCAATGACGCGGGGCCCAGCCTCGACGACATGTAATTCGCGTTGCAGTCAACCACACAATCAAAGCGGCGGGGAAACCCGCCGTTTTGCATTGAACCATGATTCGGATCGCACCAGCCGCCTATAATTGTCTGCGATGCAACTGAGAGTCCCTGGGGAGATGGTTTATGTGGCGTGGACGTGAAATCCTGGTGGCCGTAACGGGTGGCATTGCGGCCTATAAAGTCGCCGATCTGACGAGCAAGCTCGTGCAGACGGGGGCCAACGTCTCCGTCATGATGACGGCCGCGGCGGAAAAATTCGTCGGCCCCACCACTTTTGAAGCCCTCACCGGCCGACCAGTCCATCACAATTTGTTCGCGCCTCAGGAACACTATCAAGGCGAACATATCGGTTTGTCGCGTCGGGCCGAAGTTCTGGTCATCGCTCCAGCAACCGCCGACATGCTGGGCAAACTGGCCCACGGCCTGGCCGATGATTTGGTTTCGACCGCAGCCATGGTCGTCACGTGCCCCATCATGGTCGCCCCTGCCATGAACTGTGAAATGTGGGCCAAGCCCGCAGTACAACGCAACGTCGCGACATTGCGTTCGGACGGGATTCACATCATCGAACCGGGTTCCGGCTGGCTGAGTTGTGGCCAGGTGGGCGCAGGACGGATGGCCGAGCCCGCGGAAATCTTCGACAGCATCCGCCAAGTCCTCGGAATCCCGGCTTGAGATCCGCCAAGGCGTTGAGATGAGGTAATCACCGACACGCCGACATTTAAATACCGAGTTTCATTGCGGCGTATTCAGTCCCGATAGGGACGACAGAACCTAGCCCTGGGCGTGAGCCCACGAAACGTTTTTGTGAACAGCCGAGCCCTGAAGGGGCGACACTCCTCGCAGAATACGACTGCGGAAGTGTCGCCCCTTCAGGGCTTTAGATCATTTTAAGACGAGTCCGTGGGCTTACGCCCACGGCTAGGTTCTGTCGTCCCTATCGGGACTGAATTGCAGGCACGCCGCTCAACAAACTTGACGTGCAGTACTAAGAAAAACAACACGTTTCAGATCATTTCCGAACTGTGTGAGACGCGATTCCTCGGATCTATACACTCAAATATCGTTTCCAGCTTTGCCCCTTAGCTCGCTTCTAGCGGCCCTCTCAAAACTTGAGCGAATCGCCATCGGCCGGCCTCGATTTTTCAGGTTTCCTCTTCTCACCCTTTCACAAATCTGATATTGGACCTTTTCAAGGTGTGATTTTGGAGTTTGTACGGGGTGTTCGCAGCCGAACAGGGGTGTTCTGGCGGCGCTCATCACAACCTCAAAATCGCATCTGATGGTCTCACCCAGGGAGGGGGACCCCGAAGTCTTTTAGGGGGATGCGCACATGGAAACGTGGGGGGAATTGTTTTGGGATGCGTGGATTCGTTTGCGCCTGTGGTTCCGAAGTCTGTACCGGACCTATTGGCCCCCGCAGTTCAAAGCCTGGCAAATCTGTACCGTGACTGGAATCGTGAGCATTATTCTCACGCTGGTCGCGCTCAACTATCAACCCGGTTCGAAGAAGTTGCTCGCTGAGCACCAGAACGAAGCTGCACCGAAAAAGACAGCCGTCAAGAAGTCCAAGCTGACTGCGAAGACTGTCGTTCCGAAGGAAGACCCGTTCGGCAATCTTGACCCGCAGGCGAACGCCGCCCCTACACAGGATCT
>JAZKFE010000337.1:26756-30978 GCA_040386595.1 Planctomycetota bacterium
GACATGCCCGACCCTGGCTTTGAGCCCATCGGAGGCAAAGCTCGAAAATTAAATCGCAAACAGGCACCGCAACAGCCGCCAGGCGAAGAAGTCGCTGTGCTCGAGGTCCCGTTGGCTGACGCGCCTGCCGAACTGAGCGTCGAAACTGAACCACAAACTCAGCCGACGTTGCCGCCTGAAGCCCCTGAAATGACGGCCCCTGCAGAACCAGCCGCCGGTGCTAGCAATCCAGATCTGTTCGAGGAACCCGTAATTGCGGACGCTCCGAAGGCGGATGTCGCCACTGAGCCAGCCGCGGCCCCTGTCCAAGAACTGGCAACGGAACCTGTTTCCGAACCTATCGCCGAGCCGGCCACCGAAACCCCAGCGGTCGTCGAGCATCCGGTTATTCCCAAACGCGATTCGAAGCACTATTCGCGAATGGGAAATCACGAGGACAGCGAAGAAGACCGTCATTCGGTGCGCGACATTCGAGTCGCTCCAGCCCAGGAACTGCCCGAACCAGTCAAGCATGAACCGCTGCTGACACCGATCCGCTCGAACAGCCACTATTCGAGATTCGGCTCGCACGAAGATTCCGAAGAGGACCGTCATTCTGTCCGAGATATTCGCCCCACACGAATCGACGTGGTGCTGATCCCCGGCCGTGATGCCGCCCAAGCCAAGGCATCGGAACCAGCAGCACCTGCCAGCCCGATCGCAACAGAACCGGTCACTCCAGTCGTTCCGGCTCAAGAGAATCCCGCGGACAACTTGACGCTGCCGCCTGCTGAGGCGGCCCCCGTCGAAGCGGCTCCGTTGGCAGAAACTCCTTTCGAACCGACTCCGGCAGCGCCACGTCGCAACCCGGATCTGTTCGCCACGGAACAACCGGTGATGGAAACGGAACCCGTTGACGAAGGCCCCGCCCCGCCCGTACTGATTGCTCCCGAGCCAACGGTCGCACCGACGATCGTCGAAAAGCCGCTACGGAAGTCACCAGAATACCATGGGCCTGTACTGTCGACCGATGGTGTGGATCATGAAGCTCATCAAGAAGAAGACATCTTCTCGAACACGAAACGGAAGAAGCCACTGCTGAGCGATCTTCCGCCAGAAATGCCGATGGCAGCGACTCGAGTTGCTCCTCCTGTGCCAGTCCTGTCCACCGATGCCGTGGATCATGAAGCGCACCAGGAAGAGGACATTTTCTCGAACACGAAACGGAAGAAGCCGCTGCTAGGCGACCTTCCGCCGGAAGTACCTGCGGAATCGCCTCCGGCTCCGCGTGGTCGTCCTGTTGATGCTGAAGCCGAAACGGAAACCGAACCACGTGTCGCACGCCGCACCACGCCGCGCGTCATTCAAGACTACGACGAAGGTCGACCGGCGGCGGATGTGCAAGTCCCGGAGAGCGAAGTTATCCCGATGGCTGTCCCCGACACAACGCAGCAACGAGGCCCCGAACGCATTACCGTCCCGGACAGCATGCCGCCTGTGATTCCGATGGAACCCGTTGAACAACCTACGGAACCTCGCGGTCGGCAGGAGTCCTCGTTCTCTGTCCCGTCCCCCACAAATGCGCGGCCAGAAACAACGGCTCCGCGTTTGGTGATGGCGATCACTGGACCGAAACAGGCTCCTGTGGGAACCCAAGTCGTCTGGCACTTCAAGATTCAGAACCTCGGTTCAGCCGTGGCGACGGGGATTGTGGTGTCGGATGTGCTGCCCCCCGGCTTGCAACACCGGCTGAGCCCCGATCTGGAGTACACGATTCCTCGCTTGGAGCCCGGTGAAGAACGAGAAACCAACCTGACTGTGCAATGTGTCGCCGCTGGTACGATTACCAATCGCGCCGTCTTGCGAGCCGACGGAGATCTGTCGACCGAAGCGGAAATCCAGATCCAAGTATCGGGGTCTTCGGGGATGAGTCCCACCTCGGCGGCCAAATCGCCGCTCACGGTCACGCATCACGGGCCGGAGCGCTGGTTGGTTGATTCAACCGGACAGTTTCTGGTGACAGTGACGAATACCAGCAGCGAACGTCAAAAGAACGTCAGTATCACTCAGTCTTACCCCAAGGGAACCAATCTGGTGCATGCCACGGTTGGCCACAAGGTCGACACGACCAATCGCACGGTGACGTGGACGATCCCCGATTTCGCACCGGGTGCCGCCTATGTTCTCGAGACCGAACTGCATTCCGTGGCCAGCGGCCCGGCAACCAGTATCGTCAGCGTGAAGGTGGGCGAATCCAAGGTGACTGAAGACCGTTGGACCGCGATTTCATTCAGCGGCGCCGGCCGACCGTAATTGGTAGATGTCCATCCTAAAATTCAACGCCCGCAGTCATTCCCATGGCTGCGGGCGTTTTACGTAGCCTGACTCTCCGAGTCGGGTCTCTTCGTGCTGCGAACTCACGACTCGAAGAGTCAGGCTACGGGGTTACGGCAGGCGGCGATCGTAGAAGCGGCTTAAGGCTCGGACGCGTTTCACTTGATAGGCGGTCGCGGCACCGACCATCGCCAGAGCCAGCAGTACCAGCAACGGGTAATGCCAGGGATCTGCAAGATCCGGCTTCTGCGCGACCAGCACCAGAAAACCCACGATCGTTGAGCCGGTCGTGGTCCACACCAGGGGGACTCGAAACCACAAACCGGAAACGGTCGTCAACAAGGGATAGATGACCAGCAGGGAACTTACCGGTCCCTGCGATAGGGAGAGAGCCACCGTCAACAGAGTCACGTCCGCCAGGGTATTCACGATCAGGGCCTGGGCCGAGCGTCCTTCCCGATTGAGCATCAGCTGCCCCAGATAAGACGATAACGCCCAGGCTGCCATGATGCCCATCAGCAGACGGTGAACGCCCAAGTCAGCCGGGGCGGAATCAATCCAGAAGTGCACCTGCATGATCAATGCCGCCGCCCCTTGGGCTCCCCAATGACAGGCCAACCCCGGCTGCCGACGCGCCCAGCGTTGGACGGCTTGGAACAGCCCGCTGCGGGCCGTCACCGCGTCACCGTGCAAGTGTTTTTCCAGGTCTGCGGCCAAATCTGCGGCCGTTAGGTAGCGGCGTTCGGAAGCCTTGTCTAAGCATCGTAGGCAGATCAATTCCAGATCCCGCGGGATGGCCGCATTCAAATGCCGCGGCAAAGTTGGCTCGCCTTCCAGCACTTGGACCAGCGTATCAAGCACATTCTCCTCACGGAACGGTGGCCTGCCGGTCAGCATTTCGTAGAACATCGCCCCTAAGCTGTAAATATCGCTCCGGGGGGAGATCAAATTGTTGCGTCCCGCCGCTTGCTCGGGAGACATGTAACTGGGTGTCCCCACGATGGCACCCGTTCGGGTCTGGCCGCCATCGGTGTCGAAGATTTTTGCCAAGCCAAAGTCAGTGACAAAGGGCTCACCGGCGGGATCCAGCAGGATATTCGATGGCTTGATATCGCGGTGAATCACCCCTTGGGTATGGAGGTGATGAATGGCCAACGCGATGCTGATCAGCAAGCGAGTCGCGTCTTCCACTGGCAGCGGGCCACGGCTAAGACGAGTCGCCAGACTTTCCCCGGCGATATAATCCATCACGAAATAATGCCGGCCGTCACGTTCACCAATCTCGTGGATGGCAACAATATTGCGGTGCCGCAAACTGGCCGCGGCCCGGGCTTCTCGCTGAAAGCGGCGAACCTCTTCGGGTGTGGCCAGTTGGTCCGAGAGGATCATTTTGACCGCAACGGTCCGCTGCAGATCATGCTGGCGGGCCTTATAAACCACCCCCATTCCGCCGCGCCCAATCTCTTCCAACAGTTGAAATTTCCCCAGTTCATGAGGGATCGACTGCGAGTTGACGGCCGGCTCGGGAATCGTGACCGCGAACTGATCCAGTACCTGCAAGCAACTGCTCCAGCCCTGCAGTTCGGGATGTCGCTGGTACAGTTCGGTCTGCCGAGGGTGATCATTGGTTTGAATGGCGGCCAGCAATTGATCCAGCAGTTCCGGAGTCGGTTCAACGGTGCTCTGTGGAGGTCGCGGCGGCAGGGGATTCATAAGGCGTTTCGCCCAGGATTTCTCTAAGTTGATGGAGAGCTCGCATCCACAACATTTGCACGGCTGGACGAGACCGTTCCATTCTGACCGCGACCTCTTCGAAGGGCAATCGCTGCACATTCCTCAAGAAGACCACCTCGCGGTAATCTTCGGGCAATTGAGCAATCGCCTCAGCCACCGCCAGTTCCTGCTCCTG
>JAZKFE010000337.1:30988-33352 GCA_040386595.1 Planctomycetota bacterium
GTCTGGACAAAGCAGTCGTCAAGGCGTTCTCACCGCCTCACCAACTTCCAACGCTGGATGATCGCCACGCCACGTTTTTTGCGACCATTGCGCCCCATCCGGTTGCAGAATGGCCCCTTCCCAACGTCTGGCTGGGCGTATCGACCGGACTGGGGGGATCGAATCCAGAGGCGTGCGAATCGGCGGGTGAGCTACCGTTTCGCGGCGTTTGGAGTGAAAACTCGCGGTGGACCTGACGTTTGTCAGCGGCAAAATGACGATAGGCGTCGCCCGTATTGTGGGCCAGGATCTTCCGCAACCAGGCCAGCCATTCTTGCTCGGTGCTGCCCGCAAACTGGGCAAAATCACGATGAGCGTCGAGCAACGTCTGCTGCACTAGATCGGAAGCATCCACCTTGGCCTGCAGCTTACGTTCTAGCGTGGCTCGGGCCACCAGCCCGACGTAGCTCCGGCAAGCCGCAAACAATCGGTCGCGGGCAGCGATATCGCCCTGACGGGCGCGAATCAGGCAATCGTCGAGGTTGGTCATAAGTCGTTATTCGCAGCCACCGAGTGGAAATTCACTGCCCATCATGGCCCGGGAGGGATGTATTCGCAAGAAAATCCGGCAACTTGCGTGATATTCCGTCGGAGAATCCGCCTGAGCTAACGAGGACTCCTCAAAATCCGTATTCGCCTGCGGTTTATAGATCATACTGTGCATGGGAGCATCTGCGGATGTTCCGCCTCAATATTGCTGCGAAAAGGCTCGATCGATGCTGGAATTGCTTGGCCTGGTATTTATTTTAATCGCTTTTGCCTATGGGATTTGGGCGCTGATCTCACCATTTGTGGTCATCAGCCTCAACAATCGGGTGGCTGAGTTGGAGCGCGAGTTGCGCGTACAGCGAGGGAAACAACCGCTAAAATCGCTAGATCAAGCACGCCAAGAACCATATCTTCGCTCCGGACCACCTGGCGTCGGGGCCCCGCCGATTCCCTCAGCACCTGTTCCGCCCTCTCCCGCCCCTATCACGCCAACGGTAACGCCATTGGCGGCAGCGAGCCGAACGGAAAGTAATCCGCCACCGCGGATGACTCCGCCCACAATGCCGGTCAGCCCCACTCCTCGGGAGTTTGTGAGCCGCGAACTGCCTTCGCAACCGGTCGAAAAGAAGTTCTTCCAGCCTCCAGTCGTGCCGCCGCTCCCCCCTGCCCCGACGATTGAACCCATTCCGGTTCCCACCCCGCCGCCAGCCATCCCCAAATCGGTGCCCCCGCCGCTACCTGTTCCGCCGCCGGTACCAGTGGCTGCTCCAGTTCCTGTCGTGGCCGCGGCAAAGGCCGCTCCATCAACGCCGTCGCCCGCTGAGGCTAACAACGATGATGAACCTTCGACGCTGGAAGAAATTCTGGCGGGCAAATGGCTGACTTGGGTGGGGGCTCTGGCCGTCATCATCGGGGCAGGCTTTGGATTCAAATATGCCATCGAAAATCATTACATCGGCCCGCGCGAACGAGTGCTGATTGGGATCGTCACCGGTCTGGCCTGCTTCGTAGGCGGAGCCTATGCCATGGGGCGCAAATATCGGTTCCTGGGCCAAGGGCTAACCGGCGCGGCACTGGGAATTCTCTACCTGTCGTTGTACGCAGCGTTCGGCTGGTACGGGATTCTGTCCTACGAAACCGCTTTCCTGGGGATGATCCTCACGACAACGCTGGGGCTGTCGTTTGCGGGCTATTTCAATGTCCAACCCACGGCAGTACTTGGAATGCTGGGAGGCTTCCTAACCCCGGCAATGCTGTGGCCCGACCACGATCCCATGTGGACCTTGTTCCCTTATTTACTGATGCTCGATTTAGGAGTGTTGTTGATCGCTGGAGTGCGGCGTTGGGCCGGGCTAGAGATCCTGGCGTTCTGTGGAACGCTGATTATCTGGTTCAACTGGCACCGGCAGTTCTATGACGCCCAGCATCTGACAGTCACCATCGGCTACATGACGGCCTTCATGGCACTGTTTGCGTTCCTCAGCGTCTGGCATAACGTGATCCGACGGCGTAAAGCGTCCGCGGCCGACTTCTTCCTGATTCTGGCCACGCCGACCGCTTACTTTGCAACCTTATACGCTTTGACCTTTGAACAATTGCCGCAATGGCAGGGCGAATTTGCCCTGTTGATGATGGCGTTCTATGCCAGCCTGGCGGCTCTAGCGGCACTCTGGCATCCCGCAGGCAAATCGGTCATCGCGGCCCTGTCGGGCGTGGCCGCAACCTTCTTGATTCTCGCCGTGCCCCTGGAATTGACCGGGCACTGGGTGACGATCTGCTGGATTTGCCAAGCCGTGTTGCTGGTCGAACTGGGACTCTACTTCCGTGAGAAAGCCC
>JAZKFE010000337.1:33362-40732 GCA_040386595.1 Planctomycetota bacterium
CAAAATTCAGGTGATCCTGCTGGTTTACTTCCTGGGAACGCTGGCCGATCCGATTCATTTTCAGACCGCATTCGTTCGGATCCAGTTGCATCTAATCGAACGCCCGGAGACTCCGCTGGATACCGCTCAAGCTTGGTGGTCCGTGATCAACGGCCGATCTCTGAGCTATCTGGCGGATGTGATCGGGTTTGCCATCCTCTCCTGGGAATTCAGCAGACGCCGGAACGATCCGGAACTCAAAAACTTCTTGCCGCAGAATCCGATCTGGCAGCTGTGGTTGAATATCACCGTCCCCATTGTGGCCCTGGCGATGATCGTGGCCGAGACCTTCGGCTGGGGAGTCATCTGGAAATGGGACGCGGCATCGGTTGTCAGTGCCTGGACCATCTGGACGGCCCTGTTCGCCTGCGGCTCCATCCTTTGGAGCCGCGCGTTTCGGGCTCGTGGCTTGGAAGGCCTGGGGTGGCTATTCTTTCTGTTGCTGGCCTGTTTCGTCAGTTTCACATCGCTCGACGCCCTGCGATTTATGGGTCTGGGCGAAATCATTCCTCTCCACCGCTTGCACGCCCTGTGGCTGCTGAATCCTCGAGGTATCAGCCTGTTGACGGTGATCTTCGCCGGTGGCCTGGTCTCACTGATCTATCAGCTGTATCCGTCGCGTGAATTGGATGCGGGCCGCCCGGGCCGCGTCCTGACATCCGAGCAACTGGCTTGCTGGTTTGGCTCGTGTGCCTATGGTTTGGGGCTGGCGTTGGTACTACTGGAAACGCGAGTCTGGAGCGTCAATCATCAGTGGTTGACGACAACCATGCTGGCCGCCAGCGTGACGTGGACCACGACCTTTATGTTGGGGGCCATCACCTGGCGCGTCGTCCGACAAGCCGCCTGGGTTCAAGGTTTGATCTATGCGACCTTGGCTTTAACAGTGTTCTTCCTGGTTGGTCTCGCACTCCTCACGATTGAGGCTCTGTCGATTCCGGAACTGGCTCCGTACACGATTGGGAACTGGTGGCTGATCAATCCCCGCGGCATTGGATTCCTCATTGCAACAGTGGGGTGCTTGATCGGAGCGGTGATTTGTCGTCGTATTCCTTGTACCGCTGTACCAGGTTCGCAGCCTATCACTCTCCGCGGTATTTTAGAACTCTCCGCGTTCCTGACGGGGCTCGTAATGGTCTGGCTGGAAACTCTGGCCTGGGGAATCGTTCTGGGATGGGATCAGACCGCGATCGCCAGTGTCTGGACGATCTGGACCGCCCCGTTCGCCTGCGGAGCCGTCTACTGGAGCACCATCACTGGCTCGCGGCGACTGGAGGCCTTGGGGTGGTCGCTGTGGCTCGTGCTGGCCAGCCTGATCGGCTTTAACACGCTGGAGGCGTTACGACTCGCCCATCTCGGCAACGCGGTTCCATTCCATCGTTTGCAAGATTTGTGGCTGCTGAATCCTCGGGGCATCAGTTTCCTCACGGTAATCCTCGCCGGGGGGCTGGCGTCCTACATCTATCGAACATTCTTACGCCGCAACGCCGAGGGCGAATGGGCGATTCCCAATCAGTTCTACCAGAGTCTTTCCAAGGTCTTTGCCGGTGGCATGTACTTCTTGGGGCTCGAGCTAGTATTGCTGGAAACGTGGGTCTGGGCGGCCCATCATCAGTGGTTACCGACCACTGCCCTCAGTGCCTGCGCGGGTTGGGCCAGCCTGTTTATGGTCGCCGCCGTCATCTGCCGCGTGGAACGCGCCGCGATCTGGGTCGAGAGCCTGGTGATGACGACGTTTGGGGTCCTGTGTGCGTTACTGATTCCGAATACGTTCCTGCTCTTGAAATCCCTCAACGCTAATGAGACGACCGCATCGCTTGACTGGTGGTTGCTCAATCCACACGGCGGCGGTTATCTGGCTGCCGTTGCGGGATGTGCATTGGGAGCCCTGTGGTATCGTCGAGTCCAGCCGGGGGGACAAACCACCAATCGCATGGGACAGGGAACCCAACTGGGAATCGCTTCCTATGTTTTAGGGCTGGGAACAGTCTTGCTGGAAACCACGGCTTGGGGCTATCCGCACGGTTGGTTCATGGGCACATTGTTCGCCAGCAGCGCGATCTGGATGGCCGTGTTTCTCGTGGGATTGGTGGCTTGGTCGGCGCGACAAAGGACCGCCGATTTTGACACCTTGGTGGGGATTGTGTTCTGCGGTCTGGTATTCACCTTGCTTCTGCTCGGAGGCGGCTCGATGGACAGTGTGACCAACGGCGAACCCCAGTCGCAGCGAGCCTTTCGCATTGCTGTGGAAGACTGGTGTCTCAATCCGCGGTTCATCGCCTTCCTGGTTTCAGTCATCGCCACAGGAGTTTCCGCCAGCCTCTATCGAGGCCCCAATCGCAAATGGAAGTTCTTGAACGCGACCGATGGCGGAGGCAAAGAAAGGTCACTCAACCTCAGCAGCTCGTTCGCCATTGCCGCTTATCTGGCGGGGGTCGCTTTGTTCTCACTGGAAGTCTTCGTCCAGGGCACCTCACGCGATTGGATGACGGCAACCAGTCTGGGAATTACCTTAGTCTGGACGACCTATGCCACCCTGACATTAATTGGCGGCATCTATTGGAAGTCGGGCTGGGTACGCGCGTTCTCGCTCTGTCTATTAGTCATTACGGTCGGGAAAGTCTTCTTGTTCGATGTGTGGCACCTGGCCACGGTGATCCGTGTCTTCGCCTTCATCTCACTGGGAATCTCTCTGCTGCTCGTTTCCTTCTTGTACCGCCGCTATCGAAAACGGATCCGGTCCTGGATTGCCCCGAGTCCTTCAACCACCGATAGCCCAACGGTCTAAGACGGGGGCGTTTGTGACGTGACAAATTTGTCGCTCAACTGGAACGGGGCTGTTATGATATTCAGATAACGTGACCGGTTGAGTTCGCGAGGCAAGCCCTCATGAAGAGATCTCAGACAGCGGCCCCTAGCGAAAAATCATGACCTTGTTTTTGCTTCTCGTGGGAGTGGCCATCACCGAGCCGTTTGTTGTTATTGCAATGCAAATATCCCAACTGGGACTCATTGGATCACTTGTCGGTATGGCTCTAGCGGTCGTGGCCTGCGTTATTCAGTGCGTAGTACATCACAAATTCATCTATTGAACGCAGGATAAACTCGATGACAGTTGGGCTGCGATAGCGCTGATTACGGTGTACTACGCCGCGATGCCAACCATAGGAGTCTTATGTGCGATAGAGATTCTTGATATTGCTCGATATGTTGCATTCCTGAATGGAGTGTCCATTATTTAGGTGTCTGCCCCCAAAGTCGCCTTTAAATTCTTCGTGATGCGGATTCTTCGGAGTTCCGGTCGAACTACCGACCTATTACGGAGTGTGGAACACCCATCTCTGGATTCAATCACTGCAATTGGAAGGATCGCACCATTAAAATTTACCGTTATCTATCAATTGCCGTCGCCGCGGGTGTGGCATCGACGATGTTGGCTCAAGACGCACCACGCAGACTCGAATCGATAACGTCGGAATCGTTAAATAGCCGCGACGTGATCGGCAGGCTTGGATTGCCGCTTGGCGACGTCACCGAGATTGTGGCAACCGTTGTTTCGGGCGATTCGACAAGGTTAAAAGCAAACGCAGGGCAATACTTGCTGCGAGTTCATTCCGTTGGTGGAAAGGAATTAAAGCCACCACTACTCATGAATTTCCACGTCGTCATTGGTAGTGATGCGCAGCTGGCGAGCGACGATTTTGCACTTTACAAGCTCAAGAAAGGCGAAGAAACCGGCAGTTTAGAATCAGGCCAAATCAAAGAGTTGGAGAAAGGATACGTCGACTCGAAGGTGAAGCTTCTCGTTTATGAAACCGGCAGTTATGAGGGGTTCCCAAAGGGCAACCCTTTTGGAGTCGCGGGCCGCGCGTTTCACTTCGGGACATACCTGGATATCCTGGTGCAACACGACCTGCCCTGACTGGTTAGAGAGCACATGAGCAGGTCCATTTGTCTTCGAAAAATAGAAGGTGGAACACTACCCAAGTTTTCTGCTTCTCGTTCACATGATCTAATGCAATATGAGCAATCTATTCGAAATCGTCCGTAGTATCGTTCATAAGGATTGGAACCCAATCGGTGTTGCCGACCTCACGGGCGAATTTGGCGAGTACGACTCCTACATTCCAGGACTTTGCGAACTGCTTCGCAGAAATGCATCCGAGTCAGAGCTGTTTGATTATTTATGGACGGTTGAAACCCAGTCAATTGGTTTAATTGGCGATCGGCAAGCGACCGAGAGTTTTGCAAAACGGCTTTGCGAATTGAGACAGTCTCAAGGCTCATGAGACTGTCCGCTTTTGCCATAGGAGAGAAAAGGCATATGTTCTTTATCTGCGACCAGAGATTCTCCTCCTCAGGTACCGCCTGACCTACATCGGCGCTGTAAAATTCCGGGTGTTTTGTAGGAAGTGAATCAATGGTTCTCGGGAGAATTCAAGTTTCGATTTGGTGCCTTACGTTCTGATTGACGTCGTACTCACTCCTGAAGAATTAGACGATAAGCTCAAGAAGATCGCAACCACGAAGATGCTGGAGAAAGTCGCGAGAGATGCGTGGAAACCTTGGCTGGTCGCCGGTCTCCTCGTTACGACGTTCAGTTCGGTCGGACTGTGGGCGGCGAGCGGAAGGCCGAAAGCCAGCGAATCCGTTTGACGTATGTAATCGTTCGGGGCCAACACACAATCGCCTCTCACATCTATCAATGCCACCTACTATTTCACCGGTAAATGGGAAATCACGATGATAGCGACTGCTGCAGTTCGGATGGATCAACAGCATGTTGCGGTCACCCTCGATGCCGCCGAAGTTGACGAGCTTAGGCTCACGTGCGATCTCTCTCAGAAACCATCAATTCTAACGGGCGATGGTGAGCAGTACACTCCAGGGGCGATTCGCGTCCATTGTATTTCAGGGATCAGGATCGCGCGTCGTCAATTGAGTCTCCCGGCCGGTTTATCTGTAACTGTTTCTGAAATGAGCGGAGTAGTTGATAAATTTAATGGAGTTGGCATTTGCCATGCTGTCGCAATTGCCATTGCAAGAGCCTTAAAGAAAGATCCCTCTCTGTTACTTGATTCATTGGGGGGCTGGCGACTGAGTGAATGACAGCCTGACCGATCTTGCTTCAGGGACGACAAACACGAGGAACCGGTTGGTCTGTTTCTTCCGCGGAAAGAATTTGTGGCATGATCGAATCGGCAAAAGAGTTTGTCACATTGAGGGTAAGCGAGAATCCGCTTGAATACCGTCGCGCTGCATGGGAACAAGCCTCAGAGAGCACTTGGCAACAGGTGATTGCAGAATACCCTGAAATGATGGAATGGGTGGCACACAACAAAACAATTGGCGAGGCAACGATTCGATTGCTATTCAAGGTAGGGTGCGAAAAGGTGAAGCTTGTACTCGCAAGCAAGAGAAGCACACCCCCGGATCTGCTTGAGGAACTGGCGACCAATGATAACGAGTCGATACGCTTGACGGTTGCGTGCAATCCAAAAGCATCCGACGCGTGTCTGTCGTTGTTAAAAAATGACACTTGGGAAGAGGTCCGGCGAGTGGTGTCGCGTCGACTCGTCGATTGAAGTTTATGAAGCGAGCATGCCAAGCGGTGCTTGACAGCACATATTTCGACTCTTGAGTTGGCCAGAAATCCCACCAAGCCTAAGTTCTTCGAGAGCGAATTTGTTTCATGTCACGATTGGACGAATTATGCTCTTGGGTATCCTCTCTGACACACACAATGAATCGGCCCGGACACAGCGTGCCATTGAGGTCTTACGTGCCGCAGGGGCTTGCGTTCTTATCCATTGTGGGGATCTGTCAAGCGCTCCAATCGTTTCAGCGTGTTCGGCGTTGCCGTTCTACTTCGTCCTGGGCAATCACGACGCGGACAATGTGCCTGAATTAAAAAATGCCGCCATAGAATTTGGAGCAATCTGCCTGGGGTGGGGTGGAGTCGTCGAGTTGGCAGGAAAGAAGATTGGTGTGGTACACGGCCATCTGACAACAGATCTCAAACAAGTGTTGGCCGAGCAACCAGATTACCTGCTGTCGGGACATGCACACTTTCCAGTGGACACAATGCAGGGAACAGTGCGACGTATCAATCCAGGAGCCTTGTTTCGCGCCGAAGCGTTCACCGTTGCATTGCTGAATCTGAAGTCAGACGAATTGCGGTTCTTGCCTGTCGTCTGAAGACACGACCGCCTGGGCTATCTAACTGGACGTGTCTTTATCGGCGTCCCTATGCAGATAGTACCCGCTTTTCGTGTAATCGTGAAAGACGGCGACGACCTCTTCGAAGCTTGGGAGTGGCTCTCCGTCAGTCTCTTTGCGGTGGCAGTACGATGCACTGCCGCAGCCTCTGGATATCAGATATCCCGTATAACCATCTCTCCGCGATTCTGAAGTGATATCTGGCGATAGGATGAAGGAGCGCAATTTATCGAACCACGAGAATATTTCTTCCAACGCAACTGGTGAGGACACGTACATTTTGGGTCTGGCCTGGGCGGCCAATGTTATTTGCTCGATGTACTCAACGGTCTCGTTCGCACTTTTCATGAAAATCATTCCTGCCGTTTCAGGACATCGGAAGGTTCTGGACGATGTCCGCGGTCTACAACTACGGGGTCGGAGCTCTTTGATCAAAGAGTCGCGACCCCGTAGTTGCATCTGAATTGCCATGACACACCTGAGCTCCAACGCATCGATTCAAAATCGACTCACTTGGTAGGCCACAACTCACTTTTCAAACAGGTTCTAAATGAACCTGTTCCCTTTCTCTTAATCAAAACCCGATCGTCCAGCGCTTCGCAAAGTTCTTTCGACTTGCGGTACTTGAGAAATTGCCATCTAGCCATACCCACCAATCAGCCATCTCGTCGTCGATTACGTCATGAAAAGCTCCACCCGGAAGACTTCCCCCCCCGTGACTAAGATACTGCAATGAGTATACTATTCGCCATATCGAGTGTACTTTCACGCTATTGCAAACCCCTGCCTCAAACTTCCTTAACAATTTCACTTTCAATTTGTCTTGCCCCCAATCCCAAGACCGCGAGCCAACGGCAAAATACAGTTGGTCGCAAATAGCGAATATGGCGGCGTTTACGTTGTCCTCAAGTTCAAGAAAGAACCCCTGACATTTGCATGAGTCCTGTCGCACCTCAATTTCGCCCCATGAGATACATGAGTCTCGATTTATTAGCTGCTTTACTTCGGTTGAATTCGCCCAAGACTGCAAATAAAGGGAAAATACGTCAAGGGGCATCAGGCAGATCCTCCGCGGCTGGGGTCGGGTGTTCAAATTTCAAAATTGGCTGGTC
>JAZKFE010000337.1:40742-42954 GCA_040386595.1 Planctomycetota bacterium
CAATTAACTTTCCAACTATTAGTCGATATCGGGCCAATTTTGAAATTTGAACGCCCGACCCCAAACTCACTCCTTAGTTGCATCCCTGACTCCTTCCCATCCTAATAGTGCGTCAAGATCACAAGCTCCCCAACGACAAACCGATCGATGACCGTATGCATGACACATACCTGGCCAATGTCCCATTTGTGGTACAGAAATCCGGCATCTGCTTGACCTGATTCCGAAGGATTGCCAAATTGCTGTTCAAGCCATGCCTGATTACGGACAAACGATTCGTCCATAGAAGGTTGTAGTGGTATCAGCAATTCTATTCGACACAGCCTTTTTCTCTCAAAATGTAAGCCCAAACGAGTTTCTAGACTATTGATGTTGAACAGCTCCGAAGAGTAGTAATTTTCGCTTATTCGATGAAGGCTATGTAGTCCGAGCGTTGCCTGGATCTCCGCCGGCGATGCATGCCATGGAATGCCCCCTTTGACTGTCGATATAGGTAGGCCAGCAGCTAGGTCCATCCAATTGTCTCCACAATTTTTACAAAAGGCCTGATTCAGAAGAGGCAAAGGGTGTCAGAAACCAAGTTGGTGCATTCGATTCATGACACCTTTTGCCCCTTTTCATCGCCGTAGCGACTGCACTCAGGTGACCTCAGAGATCAATGAACTTACCGAGTGCATCTCACTTAGAACCTGATCTTGGACTGCAGCCAAGCGGATCAGTTTTGCCACTTCGTCGGTGAAAACAAACAATAGACTGTTATTCCAATCTAAATGCGTCAATAAGTTTTCTTTAGGAGCATATTCGTGCAACCGGGCCTGAAGGTGAGAAAAGATTCGTCCAGCAACAATCTCCGCAATTCGCCCGTGATTGTCACTCAGATTCAGCATTTCACTGTTCAGTAGCGTCAGAACGTCCGAACCATCAATCCGAGTCCAGAGATTGTCCGCGTCATCATGGAATTCGGAAATGCCACCGATTGAAACTCCGAATGACTGGAGAAGCGTTACAATATTCTCGCACTCTTCTGAAAAGCCGGACTCGATAAGTCTTTCGGCATCAAAATAGCAGGCGCGATGGCAATTCGGGGCCAAAAACAGGTGACAAATGTCGGCTCCTTCAATCAATTGTTTAAACTCAATTTCGCTGCAGTCGGCCAGACAGTCGCAGGCCTTCAATTGACGATACAGGCTTGAATAGGGAGACTCGCTCATGACCATCGCCGTCCAATTATTTCTTTTGTGAAACCCAACCTCGGAACGGAATGATTCGAGGGACCGAAAAGGGAACGGGTTCATTTATCTGCGGCCGTAGATTGTCCTACGTTGCGACCTGTACGCAAGAGAAGTCGGGGGACGGGTTTGTCGCTCAATTGGAATGGGGTCGCTATTATGCCAGGATAACGCGACTCCACCGGCCTCGGAAGATTTCGATTCTGTCCCGAAATTGCTGAGCCGTCCGAACTTTTGCTGACAAATTGCTACCATCGCATGACCCGCATCAACCAGCTCAGTCCCAGTGTTATCAATCGCATTGCCGCCGGCGAAGTCATCGAACGACCGGCCAGTGTGGTCAAGGAACTTCTCGAAAACAGCGTCGATGCTCTCGCCAATCGGATCGAGGTCGATATCGTTGACGGTGGCGCCGAACTGATCCGGATCAGTGATGACGGAGAAGGAATTCACCCCGATGATCTGCTGCTGGCCGTAACAACCCACGCGACCAGCAAACTCAGTGAAGCCGATGACTTGTTTCGAGTTCAAACGATGGGATTTCGCGGCGAAGCCCTCGCTTCCATCGCCGAAGTCAGCAATTTTCGCTTGCGCAGCCGGCAACCCAACAATGACGCCGGCATGGAGCTGGAAGTCAACGGTGGAGTGATCAACCCTCCTCGTGAATGTGGCTGTCCGCTGGGGACGACGATCGAGGTCAAGCAACTCTTTTTCAATACGCCGGTGCGTCGCAAATTCATGCGTTCGTCCGGAACGGAACTGGGGCACATTTGCGAGCAATTTACGCGAATTGCCCTAGCAAATCCTCGCCTGCACCTCGTGTTGCGGCACAATCAGAAGGTCGTTTACGAGCTCCCCGCGACAGATAAACTCCTGGACCGTTTAAAACTGTTTTATGGGGCTCAGCTGGCCGATCAGTTGATTTGGGTGGAAACGACGCTCAACAACCATCGCGTCTGGGGCTATGCGGCTCATCCCAGCCA
>JAZKFE010000337.1:42964-47380 GCA_040386595.1 Planctomycetota bacterium
AGGGGAATACCTGTTCCTCAACGGCCGCTGGATTCAAGACCGCACGCTGCAGCATGCCTTGACCGAAGCCTACCGCGGGTTGTTAATGGTGGGACGTTATCCCATCACGTTTTTGTTCCTGGAAATGCCGCCGGAAGAGGTGGACGTTAACGTCCATCCGACCAAGGCCGAAGTCCGTTTTCAAGACAGCCAACAGTTGTTCCGGTTGTTGCTGTCGGCGCTACGGACCCGGTTCCTGGGAATGAATCTGGAGAGCCAGATCAAGGTTCCTTCAGCCGCCGCAGAAGCCAAAGCACAACCGGTGCCGGAACCTCAGCGACCGCTGCCGTTGCGGGAAGAATTGAATTCGTGGGCCACCGCCCAATTCCCTGGAACTCCAGCCGCGTCAGGCAACGATCAACCCGCCGACCGGACGCCGCCGAGTTTTCCCGCGGCCGTGTCGCGAACCTTGGATGCTCCCTTTAAACCGTTTCCAGAAGGTGGTGGGCAGCCCTTTTACCGGCCAACAGCCGCCAATTGGTCCAGTCCTGCACCAACCGTTTCTGGTGATGAAACTCCAGAGAATTCGACGCAGACCACTGCCTCAGGCACTGCGCCGGCTGCGGCCGCTTGGACTATGGATTCCAGTCCGGCTCCGGTGCTGGCCGCTACTCCCCCCCTGCCCGTCTCGGATTCCTCACCCGCCCAACCGGACGCAGCCGCAGCACCGGCGGGTCTGCAGCCAGCCTTCCGGGCCATGCAGATGCATGACTGTTATCTGGTCGTGGAATCTGAAGAAGGTTTGACGGTCATCGATCAGCACGCCTTGCACGAACGGATCATGTACGAGCACCTCCGCGAGCGAGTGCTGGCGGGGAATGTGGAATCGCAACGACTATTGTTACCGGAAGCCATTGATCTCAGTCCCCCCGAAGCCTCGGTGTTGCTGGAGTATTCGGAAACGTTAGCCCAGATTGGCTTAGAGATCTCGGACTTTGGCGGGCACACGGTGTTGCTCAGCCGTTATCCCGTGATGTTGCGAAAGCTGAATCTATCGGGGCTCGTCAAGGATATTGCTCAGACGCTGTGTGAAAGTGGCCTGGCTCCGACGCGACGCGACATCTTGGATGAGTTGTTGAACATGATGGCCTGCAAGGCAGCCATTAAGGCTGGCCAGCGGTTGTCGTCCGAGGAAATTGATAGCCTGTTGGCTCAACGGCATTTGATTGACGATGCCCACCACTGCCCCCACGGTCGCCCGACGTCATTGACGCTCACTCGCACGGAATTGGATCGCCAGTTCGGCCGGTTGGGTTAGAACGCCGCCCACGCAGCCCATTTGGGGCCTGGAACGTGACGGGGAGTTGCTGCAGGTGGCACAATCGGTGCAAACCGGTGCGATTACTTCATGTGTTGACTTTCTCCAACTGTTGCTTCAGTCAGGATCTGTGTGGAGATTGTGTTCAGCGTTTGAAATCGAGGAAGCTGGCTGCAAATGAATGCCGATCCAACGCATAAGGCTGGGATTTTCCTGGTCTCCGTGGGTCGTTTGCGTCCCCAATTGAATCCTGCCACGTTGTGCAGGGTTGGGCGATGCGCAATTGCGGGAGTGAAAATGTCAGGGGATGGCTCAAAACGCGGCAGAAACTGCCTGATTGGCGCGTAGCGGTCGTTCCAGAAAAGACGGCTCTGGATGTTGGATTTGGCACCTCGGCGCCAGATTTTGCTTCACACCACGGGTGACGGTGTGGTATCCTCCTTATGACGGTCTGTCTCGATTGGATTCCGGGGAAGTTCTTCAGTAACAACCTTGAACTTCACCAGACACAAATTGCAGTCAGACTCATCCCACGTTCGACCTCATTATTCTGAGGAAGTCAGCGACATGAAAGTTCTTAAGATGCCTGACTGGCGGCTCGCCTTGACCCTGGTCGGAAGTAGTATGCTGATTGCTGCGGCAACAGCGGCCGAACCAATCAAGTCTGCCTCCGCCGCGGCCACCCCGGGTCTCGTGCAGTATCAAACCCCCTTGGGTGTCACCTATGCGGCAGTGGTGCTTCCAGCCCCCTCTGTCCCGCGTGTCGCGACGACGCCACACGATCATGTGATTTTGATTGATACCTCGGCCAGTCAGTCGGGTGATTTTCGGACTCGATCGGTCGCCATGGCCGCCGACGTCTGCCGGGCCTTGCCAGCTGGTGATCGTGTGAAGGTGCTCGCCGTCGACGTGACGGTCGCCAGCTTGACTGACGGCTTCGTTGCGACCAGCAGCCCCGAACTCCAAGCGGGATTCGACAAGCTCGAAGACCGCGTGCCGCTAGGTTCCACGAATATGGAATTGGGGCTACGAGCTGCCTTGCAGAGCTTCGCTGGCAACCGAGCTTGTTCGGTGTTGTATGTGGGCGATGGCTTCAGCACCGCTCAATTGATTCAATCGACCGCCATGGGAAAACTGCTCGCCGACATGCGTGCAGCAGCGGTCCCGGTGAATAGCTTTGCGGTCGGTCCCCGGACCGATCTGATTCTGTTGGGAACCTTGGCCCAGCACACGGGTGGTATCGTCGTGATCGACGAACCCAATCAGGTGGCGGACAGTAGCGATCAGCTGCCAGAGTTGTCAGTGGCGGCCCAGCAAATCGCTCAAGCAGCCGTTGCTCCGGTCTTCTATCCCGAACAAATGGTAACCGTCCCGAAGATTTCGACTCTCTACCCGCAAACCTTGCCACCCGTCCGATTTGACCGCGAAACAGTGCTGCTGGGTAAAGATTTGAAAGCAACCAAGCTGCAGGTCAAAATGACCGGCAAGCTGAATGGCCAACCGACGGAATTTTCCTGGTTGGTCGAGACCGAAAAGGTGGCGGGTTCGACAGGGTTTGTCGGCCAGGCTTGGGCGATGGCTGAAGGCTCACAAGGTCTGGCGATGCCGTGGGCCGGTCGAGACCTGATGAACCGCTCGCAAAGCGCATTTGAAACACAACTCCACACCTTGACCTTGGCCGGCGCCCGCTCGCTGAGCGATAGGAACGCTCTGCAAGCCGAGCAAATCGCGAAGACGTTGCAACAACTGGATCCGAACAATCTCGACGCTCCGCAATTGCTGCTGGCGTCACGTCGTCTACGAGCCTTGCCCGTCAAACGTCGGCTGGCTCAAGCCGATGCCCAAGCGGAAACCCCTGAAGAGAAGGCGGAAGAAACACCCGCGACGGATAAGAAGCCTGCGGCGGTGGAAGACCCCGCTGAAGAGAAACCCGCAGGAGATGAAAAGCCCACTCCCGCTGCTCCAGAACCTGATTCCGAAGCCATCCCGGCGAAGGGAGCAGTCGATCAGCTGAATGATGCCGAGGACAAATCGAATCCCAAGACCGATACGTTGCTGGATGACCTGGAAGCCAAACGTAAAGTGCGTGAGGAACAAGTCACCATTGATGTGAATCAGGCAGTGGAATCAGCACAGACTGGGGCCCGAGATAGCTTCACCGATGCCTACGACATTCTGAAACGTCAACTGGATACCGTGATTGCCGCGACCGACATTTCGGCCGATGTGCGTCAAGCCTTGCGGAGACGTCTGGAAACGTCCATGCAGCAATTGCAGAACGAAAGTGAATCGTTCGAGCAAAAGCGAGCCGCGTTGGATCGCCGCCTGTCACAACAGGAAGCGATGAAGAAATTGATGGATCAGACGCAACGCGATGAAGAGAAAATGGAGCAATTGATCGATCGCGTTCGAGCGTTGCTGGTCCGCGGTTACAAGGGCAACCCGCAGGCGTTTGAAGATGCCGAAGCAGTGTCACGCGTCGCAGTGGAGCTTGATCCTTATCTGGGTGTTCCGAACCTGGATGTGTTCAACTCAGAAGCGGCCGGACATCTGGATAAGGCCCGTCGTTTGCGTGACGAGCGTCAGGACAAGCTGCTGGCGACGTTGTATCAGGTCGAACTGTCTCACGTACCGTTCCCCGATGAGCCGCCCATTCTGTGGCCCAGCCCGGAACGCTGGCAGTGGATCACCGAGAACCGTCGGAAATGGAAATCGGTCGATCTGAAGAGCTATAGCAAGAAAGAAGAAAAGATCGTCCGGGAACTCGATAAACCGACGACATTCGATTTCGTGGACGAATCATTGGATGGCGTCCGCGATACGATCATGGAACGTCACGGCTTTGACATCGTCGTCGATAAAGCCAAGCTGGAAGAAGACAGCATCGCCACCGATGCCACCGACATCAACTTGAAGGTCAGCGATATTTCGCTGAAGAACGCCTTGAAGTTACTGTTGGACCAAAAGAATCTGACCTACATCATCGAGAACGAGGTCATGAAGATTACGACCAAGACCGAAGGTATCGGGAAGCGACCGTTGCGCGTCTACAACGTCGGTGACTTCAAGCAGGGCTTCAAGTGGAAGCTGGGCTACAAGGTGACCGGCGCGCAGCTGGA
>JAZKFE010000337.1:47390-53074 GCA_040386595.1 Planctomycetota bacterium
TGCCGATCAACCCGTTGTTCGGTATGGGCGGTAGCACCAGCGGTGGTCAGACCGGCGGTGGCGGTCAGTTCAACGGCGGCCAGCAGGGCGGTGGTGGTGGCGGTGGTCAGTTTGGCGGCGGAGCCAACGGCATGGGTGGCGGTGGTGGTGGCTTCTTCGATGTGCCGCCAGCTAAGGCACAGCCGAAACCCGCTGCCGGGAATGGTCAACAGCCTAAGCCCGTTCAAGCACAACCCGCAGCCGCGGGCAAGAAGATCACGCAGTCGACATTGACCGGCCAGGCGTTTGCCCAGGTGCAAGATCGTGGGGCGACTTTAAACAGCTCCACACTGAAAGACCGCAAAAAAAAACTGTTGAACAACCTGTAAAATCGGGCAAACAGGCAGAGCAGGGGGTTTCGCCTGCTCCTGCCACCCAAAAAGCATCTCAGCCGACGCCGCAGACTTCTAAAAAGAGTCCCGCGGCGGCGGCTGTTTCTACGCCCGTACAACCTCAATTGGGTGAGATTCCGCTGACTCCTGGACCAGGTGACCCCAAGCAGGCTTGGCGAGCATATTTTCGGCAGAACACACCAAAATCCGAGCAAATTACCAGCTTGGTCGTCCGACTGCACGAAGCCAAGCGGGATACGGAAGTCATTGCAGTTATCGAGGCCGCCATCCTCGCCGGACAATCCCAGACTTGGATGTACGAGGTCCTGGCGGGCGCGATGCAGGTGACCGGACGTCCCCAGGCAGAGATCGAACGCGTACTGTTGTCGGGCGTCGACTTCACCGCCGTCGATGTCCCGAATATGCTGTTTTCGGCAGCCTATCTGACACGCTATGGCCTGCGTGCGCGAGCCCTCCAACTCTACCGCCAAGCTTCCAGTCTCGCCCCTTGGCGAGCGGAGCCATATGTTCTCGGGTTGAAATTAGCCCGGGAGGCAAAAGATCCAGAAGCCTTGGAATGGGCGGCAACAGGCATCCTCACCCAAGCTTGGATGAAGGACCACGAGTCGCTGCATCATCAGGCGGACGAAGCCGTGGAAGAAGCAGAGCAGCTGTTTCAGGCGAAGGGTAACCCCGACCGACTGAAACAATTTCACGATCAGATCGCTGCGGCTCGTCAACGTGACCTGATTCTGAAGCTGAGTTGGAACGGCGACGCGGACCTCGACCTGAGTGTGGAAGAGCCACTGGGAACTGTCTGCTCACGCCAACAAAAATACTCGAGAGGGGGCGGGGTTCTGGTGCATGACGGGGTCGGGCCGAAACCTAAGGATGCTTACGAGCTTTATGTCTGTTCCTTGGCATCAACTGGTGAATATCGGATTCGCGTGCGTTATCTGTTTGGAAATGTGGTGGCCAAACAAGCGAAGCTGACGGTGATTCGGCACCAGGGAACGCCCCAAGAAACGACCACGAACCAAGCGGTCACCATTACCGGCGAAGAGACCGTGCTCAAGCTGTCCCTCAAGGATGGGCGGAGAACAGAACTCGGGCCGGTGATTGCCGATCAAGTGAGCGATCTTCGCCGCACTGGTAAAACGCGGTATCAAGCCGCCAGCGAAATTCTGCAGGCCGCACACACCGAGGAAGCCGTCGCACAACGGGCCGAGTATGTCCGGCAACGCGACATTCTGTTCCAAAACTTGGGAGGCCTGCGAGCCGCCGTGCAACCCACCATTCAGGTGATTCCGGAAGGAGTGCAAGCGAATGCGATGGCTGTCGTCTCACCCGACCGCCGTTATGTGCGGCTGAATCTGAATGCCGCGGTCACGGCCATTACCGATGTCTTCACCTTCACATTTGCCGGACAAGGAGCAGGGGCCGGGAACTCAACGCCGTCACGGTAAATAAAACAGCCTCCGGGCGATTAATCGCGCGGAGGTTGTGTGGAGAATCTGGCCGTCGAGTGCGGATACTCATTTAGTGAAGAGTTGCACCACAAATACACGGAGAGCACTGAGAAAGAAATTCACGAAAAGAAGAGTTTTTAGCCACAGATTGACACGGATCAAACACGGATTGGGACTGCGTTTGCCGACATTGTCGGGCGATTCCCGCTAGTCCTGGAGTAATTGGTTTGCGTCCTGAGATAACACAAACAGAGGATGATCCAATCCGTGTTTCGTCCGTGTCAATCCGTGGCTAAAAACTCTTCTTCGTCTGAACTCTCTGTGTTCTCCGTGACTCCGTGGTGCAACTCTTCTTAAATGAAACCTTGAGTTCAGTTAGATCAATTCGGGGATCGGACGGCCACCTTCCACGACGATCGGTGTGGGGCGACCTTGGGGGCTCAACCAGTGAGCTCCCAAGTCGATACCCAAGTGACGGAACGTCGTCGCCGCAATATCTTGGGGACGAACGATCCCGTCTTTGACACCGTAGCCACGGGAATCAGTGCTGCCGACCGTTTGGCCGTGCTTGAACTTCCCGCCCGCCATCAGCATCGACATACAGTTCGTCCAATGTCCGCGCCCGGCGTC
This sequence comes from Planctomycetota bacterium, assembly GCA_040386595.1. Taxonomy (GTDB): domain Bacteria; phylum Planctomycetota; class Planctomycetia; order Planctomycetales; family Planctomycetaceae; genus JAKFVC01. The sequence goes on from JAZKFE010000337.1 coordinate 49,861, forward strand.
ATGACTCATGACAGGGGTCCGGCCGAACTCACCCATCATCATCACCAATGTCGAATCCAGCAGCCCACGTTGATCGAGATCGGTGATCAACGCATGCATGGCCTGGTCAACGGTGGGCAGAATCGGTTTGAGTCCCTTTTCGATACCACCCCAGGGCGGAACGGTATCGCCGTGATTGTCGAAGTAGCCCCAGCGATGACTGACGACCACAAAGCTGACCCCCGATTCAACCAGCCGACGAGCCAACAGCGCTTTTTCGCCGACGCTGTCACGTGAGTACAAATTGCGTACAGAGTCGGGTTCCTCGTTCAAGCGGAAGGCCTTTTCGACCTTGCCCGAAACCACCATGTCGTAGGCTTGCTGAGTAAATCGATCGTTGCGTTCCAGCGTGACGCCTAGATCCAAGTCGCGTCGCAGGCGATCAAATTGTTGCCGCAAACCAGCACGATCCTGCAGGCGATCAAGCTTAATACCATCCGGCATCCCGAATTTTCCGGCCAGATCACCACCGTTGACGGGAGCGAACGAACTTCCCATATGTCCGGCCTCCCAGACATCGGCTTTCCAGGAAGCGGCCAGGCCCACAAACGCCGGCATGTCGGGATCATTGGGGCCACGGAACTTGGCAGCGATGGATCCCATCGACGGGTAACCGGCACCATCTTTGCCGTCATCGGTGCGGCGCGCCAGCGGATTCCCGGCTTGCATAGTAATCGGGGTATGATTGCTGGCACTCGAATCAACCGACCGGACGATCGACAGCTTGTCTGCGATCGAGGCCTGCAACGGAAGGTGTTCGCCAAAGCGGACGCCAGGAAGTTTTGTGGCAATGCTGCTGAAAGGGCCTCGAATTTCGGCCGGAGCATCGGGCTTCGGATCCCACATGTCGATATGACTGGGACCGCCGGACAGCCAAAACAAGATGACCGATTTCTTATCGCCGGCCGGCGTGAGTGCGTCGGCAGCCATGCCGGGCAGGGCACCTAAGCCCGCCAAACCGGCCGCGCCGACTTGCAAAAACCAGCGACGAGACCCCACCCGCAACAAACCCGAGCCCGGTTGGTTCGCCCACCCGAATCCCGCGCTGCCTTGCAGATGTTCCCGCGCATGCGAGCTCAATGATGCACTCATGGAATCCCTTTCAAATTGTCGTCTCGCCGAGCGACTTAACAACAAATGCTTATACGAAGATTCTATCGGCAGTCGAGTCGCACCTCAATTCGAAATCGGCCAATTTGGGTAGAAAACCAGAGAAGTATGAATAACCCGTAACCTATTCTCGGCAAAACAGTTACGTCAGTCAGCACCTTGACGCGGAAAGGTTTCCGACACCGAAAGAGTTCAAGGATGAATGCCTCTGCAGGAATTACGGCTCTAAAGTGAGGCCGAAGCGACGGTATTTCTTAGATGTGCACTCATCCGTCATCTTCGCGTGAAATGCCAATACCGACGGGCAGGAATGCCCATCCTACGAATCGTTGATCGCTCCATGCCTCCAACCTTCCCCGTTTCGGGGCTCCCGATCGGGGCGCCGCCAGTCGGGGTTCGAATAGTTAGTCGCTGCGGTGCAACGTTAAGCATGTGACTCGGGGCGTTTTCCGGCTTCTCTTGCGGCGGCTTTCAGGGCGATGGAACGCTTGTAACCGGAAAACACATGCTCGGCCATTAACGCTGTCTGGGCGACGAGTTCGTCCACGCGATTTCGAAAGAAGGAATAGGCGGCAATGGCCGGGATGGCGACCGAGAGTCCCTGCAATGTCGTCACTAGGGCATGGTAAATTCCCGGAGCCAATTCTGAAACCTGAGGGTTGGCTTTGGCTTCGAATTCCATGAAGGCCAGGATCATCCCCCAGACCGTCCCCAGGAGCCCCAGCATCGGAGCAATCGTCCCAATCACCGAAAGAAACTCGATCTTGCGAAACAACCGGGCTGCTTGTTGCGTGCTGGAGTCTTCCAGGGCTTTTTCCACCGCCGAATAGCCCATCTGGACTTCGGCGAGTCCCGAACTGAGGACATAGGCGAGAAAACTGGGGTGCTCCTGGCAGAGTTGCTCGGCCTGCTTGAACTGTCCCTGACCAATTAGACGATGGACATCTTCCGCCAGGCCGGGCGGCATCAATGTACGACGACGAATGCTGAGAGCATGCTCGACGATCAAGGCGATCATCGCCACGCTCAACCCCATGATCACATACCCAATCGCCCCGCCGGCCTTCAGCATTTCGATGGGGTCTAACTTCGATCCGACGTCCGCGGGGTTTTTAGCCGCGGCGTCGGCTGCGAACAGCGTCGTGGCGTTGAAAATGGCAGTTCCAGCTAAGACCACGGTCAGCCACCACCCCTGTCGCTGTGTCATATCGCAAATTCCGTGTTTTTAAGGGGCGAATCGTTGGGAGGGCGAGGCTCCTGCCGAACCGTTTGGTCTTTCGGCTCCCGGTAGACTAAGCGGTTCGGCAGGAGCCTCACCCTCCCGGAATCCGTCACTTCGTTCATGAACGTCAAATTGCAGGGGGTGTCACATGCAGTTCTGTTGCCAGTTTCAGCAAGGCGTTCCAGTTGCCGTCGTCCAGCGGGATGCCCCCAGCCTGACGTGTCTCCAGAGTCGCACGTTCCGGGTCACCGGGCAAGTAGATTTGCTTGACGCCGTCGATCAATGGCACACTACGAACATGAGTTTCCAGCTGAGCGGCTTCCTGCAACATATGCTCGGAGCCCGCAAAATGCCGCGGGTCCATGACGATGAAGGTTGCACAGTTGCCCATGGGGGGCGGGGGATTGGGATGAGCACACGGCCCGCCCGAAAATCCGCCCGACAACAATTCGACCATGTAGGACAGACCAAAGCCCTTATAAGCCTGATCGCCACCCATCGGTAAAATGGTCCCCGGGGGATCACCGTACAACTGATTGGGGTCGGTGGTGGGATTGCCGTCCGGATCTAGTACCCAGCCCAGAGGGATCGGTTGCCCTGCGATTTTCTTAATTCGAACCTTACCTTCGGCAGTGGCGCTCGTACCGAAATCCAGAACGAACGGGCCATCCTTGCCACCGGGCATTCCCATGCACAACGGATTGGTTCCCAGGCGAGGTCGTTTACCACCGACGGGGGCCACGCGGGCTGCGGCACCATGAGTATTCGCGGTGATGATGGCAGTCATGCCGGCTGCGGTCGCCATTTCAGCATATTCGCCGAGGCGTCCAATATGAGCCGCGC
>JAZKFE010000338.1:0-6850 GCA_040386595.1 Planctomycetota bacterium
AATCGTTTAATTTCCGACACCTTACCCTTGAAAAGAAACACAGCCGCTCCGTGGTACCACTTCTTCTAAAATTAGGCGTCAGGCGATATCGAGTTCCCCTGTGGTTACAGTGGGTTGAGATCTGGCAGATTTTTTCAGGCGTTTCATGATGGTTCTGACTGTTGCTCGTGGCTTTCGCATACCGCAAACCATTGTGCTGCTCGTTCTGTTTGTGCTAGCAGCCCCTGCGATCGGCTGGTCTGTTGATGAACAGCCCCCTGCCAAGCGGATTGATCCGGCTGGTATTTCCGGATCACTCGTACTGGTTGGTGGTGGTCACATCCCCGCGGACGCTCGTGAGCAATTCCTGAAACTGGCAGGCGGAAGCAAGGCGAAGATCGTGGTCATCCCCACGGCGCGCGACGATGCGGACCTGGCACAAGGAATCAGCTCGCTGAAAATGTGGGAGGAGGCCAAGCCCGCTTCGGCCGTGCTGTTGCATACGCGGTCGCGTGATGAGGCCGACAGCGTTGCGTTTGTGGAGCCGCTACATGACGCAACGGCAGTCTGGCTCGATGACGGACTGGTGACGCGGTTGACCGCAGTCTATTCGAAAACCGCGGTGCAACGTGACATTTTGCGAGTTCTACAGCGTGGCGGAGTCGTCGGTGGCTCAGCGGCCGGCGCGGCGGTTCTGGGAGTCGGCGTGGCATTCGACCGCGACAAGGAGACCCCTGATCTCGTCGGGTTTGAATTCTTACCCGGTCCCCTCATTGAACCGCATTTCATCGAACGCAAGAAACATTCTCAATTGCCGCGAATGCTGGAAGCACGGCCCGAGTTATTCGGACTGGGAATTGACGAAGAGACGGCCGTCATCGTTCACGGACGGACGATTGATGTCGTCGGAGCGGGACAAGTCACCATCAGCCTGCATTCTTCAGCAAACCGACCGGCTCGAGAAATCACGTTTAACGACGGCGAACAAACGGATTTGACTCGTTGGCGATTGGCGGCCAGGGCACGCAGGACTCCCCCCTTCCCTGCAGCGGAACCGTCGCCCCCTCAGGTTGCGGCGGGTAGCTTGGTGATTGTTGGCGGTGGAGGGCTGACTGCGGAAATCGTGCAGCGGTTCATCGACCTCGCCGGTGGTCCTGAGTCGACGATCGTGGTGTTGCCGACAGCCAATGACGATCCCACAAAAGTCGCCGTTCGAGATGGGCGGTTTCTCGAACGGGCGGGATGCAAACATGTTGTCACGTTGCCGCAAACCAGCTTGGCCGATGTGTCATCGACGGAATTCTTAGCACATCTCAAATCGGCCCGGGGAATCTGGTTTGGCGGCGGACGCCAATGGAGGTTTCTGGATGCTTACGACCAGACACCAGCCGTCGCCGCCTTTCACGAGGTCTTACAACGGGGTGGAGTGATTGGTGGCAGCTCTGCGGGAGCTACAATCCAGGGCGAGTACCTGGTCCGCGGCAGCCCTCAGGGGAACACGGAAATGATGGCCGAGGGCTACGAGCGCGGATTAGGATTTTTGCCGGGTGTGGCGATTGACCAGCATTTCACGCAACGAAAGCGGCAGGCGGATTTGCTGTCGGTCATGGTCGCCTATCCGCAGCTGCTGGGGATTGGCCTGGATGAAACCACGGCCATCATCGTGCAGGGGACGACCGCCGAAGTCCTGGGTAAGAACCAGGCACATTTTTACAACACGCGAGTTCGCACTGCCGCGGAGGCCCCGGAATGTACGTCGCTCGCCGTGGGCAGACGATATGACTTGGTCAAACGTCAAGTCATCGAACCGGTGACGGCGCGGGAGCCAAAAGAAGAGTAGGAATAATCTCTCGCGAAGGCGCAAAAGCGAATGAGAAAGAACGTTTTGCTCTGCCAGCTTCTGGACTTCGCGCCTTTGCGTGAGATCAACGGCAAAGTCTATCCTCAAAATAAAGCCTTCATCCAGTTGAATACAAGACGCCCTTCCCAGCAAAGGGGGAATGCGCCGGACGCCTTGACATTCACCTGTCAGTTATTGGACGATAACGCTTGCTCCGGCATGCAACAGTCCTCTTGCTAGTAGGCAAGAAGGCCGGGCGAAGATGCAACGACCCACTTCAATGAGGCTCTTATGTTGACACGTTACCTGGCCGCGATCGGCAGCGGCGCGGCTTTGGCTTTAGCGTTGCTGGTGACACCCGTCGCCCATGCAGAAGATGCGAAAACGAAGGCCGTGGCAGTCAAGGACATCACACTCGATGTCCCCGAAGGCTGGAAAGCCAAACCCGCGAGCAGCTTCCGAGCCGCTCAGTTCGAGATTCCGGCGGTCGAAGGTGACAAGGAAGCGGCCGAATTGGTCGTGTTCCATTTCGGTCCCAACGGCGGCGGTGGAGTCCAGGCCAATATCGAACGCTGGGTGAAGCAATTTGACGCCGAGGAACGCAAGTTGAAGATTTTCGAAGGGGAATCGAAGCAAGGCAAATACACCTTGGTCGACCTCTCCGGCACCTGGAACAAAACAGTCGGCCCCCCCATCGCCATGAAGACGACCAAAGTTCCCGGGGCCCGGTTCCTGGGAGTCATTCTGCACCCGGCCGAAGGTGGCGATTATTTCATCCGCTTGACGGGAACTGAAAAGACCGTCACAGCAAACGCCAAAGCCTTCCGCGTGGCCCTGCAAGCCGACCCGGAAAAGGAAGTGGAAAAGAAAGAAGACGCCAAGCAGGAATAGAGCCGGCCGGTTCATTCATTGAACCACCGATCGAAATCTGCAATGCGGACACGGATTTCAGCCCGGTCACTTGAACGTGGCCGGGCTGATCTTGTTCCGCCACAAACGTGATTGACGATGCTTTGAGACTCTCATTCCGGAAGCTGCGATGTCGAAACTGAATGCGCTCTGTGTTGGCTGGTTGACGGTGGTGTGTGCGTGGTCCAGCCTGGTGTGGTCTGCCGATCTGGTCCCCGTGGCAAAATCGGGATCAACGACCGCTGCTGGTCAGCCTTATAATCCGGAGGTCTCTCCCGCGTCGGACGAAGGCGAAAATGCCATCAAGGGGTTTCGTAAACCCGCCGACTTGGACATCAAGCTCGTCGCCGCCGAGCCGCTGCTCGCCAATCCCGTCTGCTTCTGCATTGATGAAAAAGGCCGCATTCTGGTGGCCGAAACGTTCCGCCAGCAAAAAGGGGTGGAAGACAATCGCGGCCACATGGACTGGCTGGACGATGACCTGGCGGCCCAAACAGTGGGCGACCGCTTGAAGTTCTTTGAGAAACATCTTAAGGAAAAAGTTCAGGACTACGCGAAAGAACACGACCGTATTCGTCTGCTGGAAGATGTCGACGGCGACGGAAAATTTGATAAGGCAACCGTCTTCGCGGACGGCTTCAACGAGATCCTGCAAGGGACCGGGGCTGGTGTTTTGTCATGGCGGGGAAACGTTTACTACACCTGCATCCCCGACCTGTGGCTGCTGCGCGACAACGACGGAGACGGCAAGGCCGAGTACCGCAAATCGCTGCACTACGGCTACGGTGTGCGCGTGGCCTTCCGAGGTCATGACTCCCATGGTCTACGGATGGGGCCTGACGGTCGCATCTATTTCAGTATCGGCGATCGCGGCTATCACATCGAAACCGAAGGCCGCACTCTGGCTCGTCCCGAATGTGGAGCCGTCTTCCGCTGTAATCCCGATGGTTCGAACTTAGAAGTCGTCGCCACAGGCTTGCGCAACCCGCAAGAACTGGTCTTCGACAACTATGGGAATCTCTTCACCGGCGACAATAACTCGGATAGTGGCGACAAGGCTCGCTGGACCTACATCCCCGAAGGGGCCGACATCGGCTGGCGGATGTACTACCAATATTTGAATGACCGTGGCCCGTGGAACCGCGAGAAGATCTGGCACCCGGCTCACGCAGGGCAACCGGCCTATGTGGTCCCCTGCATCACGAACCTGGCCGACGGTCCTTCCGGCTTGACCTACTATCCCGGCTGGGGATTGTCAGAACGTTATCAAAATCACTTTTTCCTGGCCGACTTCCGCGGCGGCGCTTCCAACAGCGGCATCCGCAGCTTCACGGTCAAGCCCAAGGGCGCCTCGTTTGAGGTCGATGATTCGCACGAATTCATCTGGCAGATCCTGGCGACCGACGTGGAGTTTGGTTACGACGGCGGGCTGTATGTTTCCGACTGGGTGTCAGGCTGGAACGGTCCCGGCAAGGGGCGGATCTATCGCTTTGCCGAGTCGAACTCAGCTCAAGCTCCCCTCGCCGCCGAAGTCAAAAAACTCTTCGCCGACGGTTTCACACAACGTACTGCCAGCGACCTCGCAAAGTTGCTGAGCCACGTCGATTACCGCGTCAGGCTAGAAGCTCAACTGGCATTGGCCGATCTCGGAGCGAGCTCCGCACCGGTGTTTACGGAAGTCGCTCAGACACAAGGGAACTTGCTGGCTCGCTTACATGCCATCTGGGGTCTGGGACAACTGGGACGTCGCCAAGCCGACCTGTTAGCTCCGGCGTTGACGTTACTGGCGGACGGGGAAGAAGAAGTCCGGGCCCAGGCCGCGAAGGTTCTGGGAGAAGCCAAGGTTCCCGGTGCCGTACCACTGTTGATTGCGGCTTTACGCGATTCCAGCTCACGCGTGCGGATGCAAGCGGCCCTCAGCCTGGGACATTACGGTGATCCCTCGGCCATCCGCCCGCTGTTGACGTTGCTGGAAGAAAACAACAACGTCGACCCCACGTTGCGACACGGTGCCGTCATGGGTCTCGTGGGATCGAACGGCGAACAAGAATTGCTGGCTGCCGCGAATGACGGTTCCCCTGCGGCTCGCTTGGGCGTGCTGCTGGCTTGGCGCCGACTGGCCAATCCCGAGATTGCCCGATTCCTCAACGACACCGACCCCTTCCTGGTCGATGAAGCTGCCCGCGCCATCCACGATCTGCCGATTCCCACCGCGATGCCGGCCCTTGCTCAACTCGCTGGCCGTTCGGTCCTGAACGATGAAACGTGGCGCCGCGTGATCAGCGCCAACTTCCGCGCCGGATCGGCCGAAAACGCAGCGGCCGTGGCGAAGCTCGCAGCACGAGTTGACCTGTCGAATGCTGTCCGCAATGAAGCCCTGAATGCCTTGGGTGACTGGTCGAATCCCAAGTCGACCGATCGCGTGCTGGGAGATTGGCGTCCCCTGGAAAAACGAGACGCCCAGATCGCGGCGGCGGCGTTGACTCCCGCGTTGGGAGGAATTTTTGCGGGCTCTGACGAAGTCCGTAAAACAGGTTCACAGATTGCAGCGAAGCTGGGAGTGAAAGAAGTCGGGCCCGTTCTAATGGGACTCGTCAAAGATCCCCAGAATCCGGCCAATGTCCGGGTCGAAGCCCTCCGAGCTCTGCAGTCGCTTAAGGATCAAGAACTCGCCGCGGCAACAACTCTCGCCCTGGCTGATGCGAACCCCGTCGTGCGATCGGCTGGGCAACGGATTCAGGCCACTCAAGATCCCGATGCGGCCTTAAAACTGTTCCCGCAAGTCTTGTTGCAAGGCAGCTTGCAAGAACAACAGTCCGCACTGGCCGTCCTCGCCGAAATGAAGCATCCGGAAGCCGATTTGTTGCTAGTTCGACAGTTAGAAAAGCTGAACGCCGGGCAGCTCGCCCCCGAACTGCAGTTGGACGTTCTGGAAGCGGCCAGCAAGCGAGATCGCACCGCGTTGACCACGGGTATTGCCACGTTTGATGCGGCACGTCCCAAAGACAACCCGTTAGCGGCCTATGTCGAGACCTTGCGAGGCGGGGATGCTCAGCGCGGCCGGACCATTTTCTATGAACGGTCACAAGTCTCCTGCGTACGTTGTCACAAGATCAGCGGCCAGGGGGGCGAGGTTGGCCCCGACCTGACCAAGATCGGGACCGAGAAAATGCGTGACTACTTGCTGGAAGCGATCGTCGATCCGAATCGTCAGGTGGCCAAGGGATTTGATACGGTCGTCGTCACCACAACCGAAGGCCGAACTTACGCCGGTATTTTGAAGGCCGAAGACGCCGACAAAATCCAGATCCTGACTCCCGAAGCCAAGCTGATCACGATTCCCAAATCGGAAGTCGACGAACGGGCCAGCGGCAAGTCGTCGATGCCGGAAAGCCTGATCAAGCAGCTATCGAAGCAAGACCTGCGAGACCTCGTAGAGTTCCTATCGAGCCTGAAGGGGTAATGGGCACGATGACACTGGAGGCCACGTTTTCCGGTGGTCTCCAGCGTTTGACAAGAACGCAAAATCTCACGCCAAGGCGCAACGCACAGAATGCGGCTTGGCATGGGATTGTTCTGAGAGTTTCAAACAGAACCGACTTGCCACTGTTTTAAGGTGGTGTGTCACTTCGCGCCATCGATGAGGACACTGCTTAGGTGCGGTCGTGACTCGAATGAGAAATTCGAATCGGAGGCCGCCCCAAAACAGTGGCACAACTGAGAGCCCCACGCAGAGTGCCCCAGATCCAGCCTCAATCAATAGGAAAATCCCTTACATTGGAGCCGGTTCGGCTTCCAGGGCGTAATCCGAGATCTTCTTGTGCAGGGTGTTGCGGTTGATCCCCAGGCGGGTCGCCGCTTTGGTCTGGACCCCTTGGCACGATTTCAGGACTTGGCCAATCAGCTCTTTTTCCACCAGCGACACGATCCGCTCATGCAGGTTGGTGTCGGCATCGTTGGACTGAGACATCCCCAAGGCAACCAGCTCGCTGCACAGGGATTCGAGGCTCTTGCTGCCTTGACGACCACCGCGTAAAACGGCTCCGCCACGGACATAGGCAGGCAACAAATCGAGCGACAACGTGTTGTTGGTGGACAGCACGATGGCCCGCTCGGTCACCG
>JAZKFE010000338.1:6860-18068 GCA_040386595.1 Planctomycetota bacterium
CGACGTAGTTCTGCAGTTCGCGAACATTGCCCGGCCAGTTGTAATTCTGCAGGGCCGTCATCACTTCTGCCGGCACCGTCGGCACCACGACCCGGTTGGCGGCCGCATACTTGAAGCGAAAAAAATCGATCAACAACGGCAGATCTTCGCGACGCTCTCGCAACGGGGGCAAGTAAATCGGAACGACGTTGAGGCGATAATAAAGGTCTTCGCGAAACCGCCCTTCGGCGATCTCGTCGAGTAAATCCCGGTTGGTCGCGGCCACCACGCGACAGTCCACCTTAATCGTTTTGGTATCACCGACGCGTTCGAATTCCTGCTCCTGCAGCACTCGCAACAGCTTGACCTGCAGCTTATAGCTGACGGAATTGATCTCGTCGAGAAAGATGGTGCCACCGTGAGCCGCTTCGAAACGGCCGGTGCGGTTCTCGTGGGCGCTGGTGAAAGCCCCCTTGGTGTGACCGAAGAGCTCACTCTCCAGCAGGCTCTCGCTGAGTGCCCCGCAGTTGACGCGAATGAACGGCCCACTGGCTCGGGGGCTGAGCTCGTGCAAGGCCCGCGCGATCAGCTCTTTACCGGTTCCCGTCTCGCCCGTCAAAAGAACGGTGACGGCGGTCGGCGAGACTTTTCGCGTGACGCGGTACACGGCCCGCATTGCCTCACTGCCACCAATTAACCCCGGAATCAATTGTGACTCGGCGTCATTGGCTGCTTGCTGCTGCAACTCGTTCATGCTGAATATGACTCTGCCAACGGAAAATCGACCGTAGTCGAAAGGTCCCACATCCCTCGTCAGACAACAGCTGCCCCATGCTCTCAGGACAACCTGAGCGACTTATAATTGCCAGTCGAGTTGGCGACCTGCCGGTATTATAGGCGACAAGGCCTGTCCGACAACAGCTTGTGGGAGACCTCTAGCGGTGTTTCTCATTCTTAGGAATGCATAACCGATCAGCAACATGCACATTTTCAAGGCACGCAGTGTGAATTGTGAATGCCAGTTAAGCAGCCACCAATCCCGATGAAAACAATTTGCCTTCGGACATCCGCTTCAAATTGGCAGCAATAGGCAGAAAACCCAAGACATGAGGTGTATCCCTCCAAAGTGAAAACGAAAACACCCACCGGGAAAGCGGTGGGTGTTTGACTGCTATCAAGAATGGGAGATCACTGGCCCGCAGAACTCATTGTGGTAGGAGCGTCGGATCGAACAGGCCGCCGACGCAGACGAGAGACATCCGAAATTCGTCTGAAGACACACTAGTTGGCCACAGGTGCGGTGGCTTGCCCTTCCAGCACGAAGTCGCGATGGCAGATGACCTGGCCGCGACTGCGAATGATCAGCGAATAGTTGCCCGGCTCCAGCACTTCCGTCAGCTTGTAGCTGAACTGGGTGAACTTTGATTCACGCGAGGCAATGGCCCCGTCGCGATTGATAATCTTCTTATCTTCATCCACCAGATGGCATTCGATCCACATGTCTTCATGCGGAGGATTCAATGCCGCCTCACAGATAATGACTTGCCCATGGCGGAAGCGATCGGACTGGTTATTCAAGCGGCCGCTCATCAGAATCGAGCCCACCTTCACACCCAGGAACTTATCCGTTTCCCGAATCGGTTCGCCTTGGACGAAGAGTCGGCCGACTTCTTCGTCGCTGATCACTGGCAACGTGTAACGCCCTTCCGGACGTCGGACTCCGTACAGATCGAGCCGTTGATTGGCCCAGGCTCCGCCCAGACCGACGATCAACATCAACCCGCTAAACACGGCAAACTGCAACGCCGGAGAACCCCGGCCAATCACAGCAGGAAGACTGAATCGCGGCAATTTGGCCAGCAATGCTCGGCCAGGCAACCAGTTCCCAATGGTGTTCCAAACACGACTCACAAGAGACATCGTGAAACGAGCTTCAGTTTCGACGAGGCACCCCAAATAGGCGGCCCACATCACGAAGAAGAAGATCACTTCCCCCAACGTCATGGCAGCCATGAAGTGAAAGAAGATCCCCAGCGTGAACATGATCCGGCGCGGCAAACCTCGCCAGGCAAGGAACACGAACAAGATCTCCCACAGCAACGTGCAATGGCCGGACATGATCAGTAAGGCGGGATATTGTGTCATCCATTCGCCGATGAAATGGCGAAAATTCGGATTGGACATGATCCAATAACTCAGTGCCTCACCGGTAATAAACTCGGGCATATGCAGCTTGGTAATAGCCGCACCAAGATAGGTCACCCCGACCATGAACAGCAGCAGGCGATAAGGCCAAACCGCAGTCAGCGCCCAAGCGGGACGCTCGGACAACGGTGCACGGTCGGGATTGCGACGCCCCGCCACCCAACTATCTACTGACCAGATCCGCCCGCATTCAGAGACGCACAAGAGGAGCAGCAAATGCGTTTCAATGACCGTAAATTTGGTCATCGAAGTGGCCATGTCATTGCAGGCGAAAAACGTGTGAATGCAAAACGCGCCGATCAACGACACACGCGTGTGCCAGCCGATGCATGAGGTCACCAAAAACGCCACCAGCATCGACATCAAACAAGCCGTGGTGAACGGCGAAAACGGCTTCAGCAAGTTGTTGTAGAAATAGTTCTCCATCAACGAGACGGTGACGCCATTGGTGGAGTACAAATCTTCGCAAAAACGCCAGCGAGCCAAAACGCCTTGCAGCAAGACAAGGGGCAGCATCATTCGCATCATGGCAAATCCGTAAGGGATTTCCTCGGCGAAGAAGAATTGCTCAATCTTTTGTTTGATAGTCAAGGAGTTGGCAGTATTCATGGGAGTCTCCCGGCGACGAATAGACCGAGCGTGGACGAAACTTGAACGGAGCTGATAACGGGGACCTCACGACATCGGAAGCCCGTCACAAAAAATCGCAGTCGACGCGATAGAGAAACGTCAGTTCGCCGCAGGCGCACGAACGGCATTCATCGAGTCTGACTCCTGGTTCTGGAAGTAGCGATTTCCAGCCCCTTGTTGCTCATCAACCACCCAGAAAGGCCGCGTAGCCCGGATTGATTCCTGAAGCCGGGGATTATCGGCCACCATGATATGGTTCTGGAAATCGAGCCATTGGGGGTGAATGTTCACAATCTGGCCATCCCCGGCTTGCTCCAAAACCACCTTGGTGTAGTAGTGGGGAGACCGCGGGATCGCATTGTGTGCCTTCCAGATATATTCCGGCAGGTCAAACTGCTTGGCCCACGATTCCTCGATGATAAACATCCGGGCGAAAGGTTCATGCTCGGTGCGTTCGGCGACGTGTCGCGTTACCAGTGCCTGATTCTGCATGGCGAGAACGTACTGCAGACGATCGAGACGGTCATAGGGACGAAACGAACCCCATGGCGCAGGATTGAGATCGTAGTAGGTACCACTGACCCCTTCCGCAATGGCACGATACCGATGATTGTACGCGGCCCACCCGCAGTACATATCCCAGACCAGGAAGTACATGGCGGGATGCATGGCGATACCCATGCGCAGCGTCTGGCAGCCAATTCCCAGCCCGAGGGCAGATACGTACGTGGCGATAAAGCAACCGATGACCCAACGGCGCATAATGACCTCCCTGTCCCCTCGTATGAGCAATTCGGAGAACATCCTGTCCCGAAAGTAGTTGTGTTTGGGCGGAATATCGAACAACAGGGACAGCAGGTCAAGAGGAATTGGGAGGAGAAAGCAACCCACCGAGCAGATTGACTCAAGTTTCACAATCAAACATCCGCAGTGCGTGCCACGACGCCGACTGCTACACTCCGCAAACCACCTGAAATGCCGATATGTCCGCGCATCGCAGAGATATCATGAGGCCCAGTTTGAGAAGAGCGTAGCGTAGCCTGACTCTCTGAGTCGAGTTCTTTTTCCTATTCCTACGAAGAAAGAGGACCCGACTCAGAGAGTCAGGCTACGAGGGAAAGAATCCGCGGACTGACGCCAAATGGCACTTACTTTGTGAGCCGAATGGCGCTAGCCACCGGCTCTTCTGTATCAGAAACATTGAGAAAAGCCGGCGGCTAGCGCCGTACCGCTCACGACGAGCGAGTACCTGGCAAGGTATTCCACGGGTTCCGCAGCCGTTTTGTTAACAGAAAACTAAGGATCACGGAGTGCCAGACGACCACTTTCAACGATTGATTCACTGCCTGGAACAAGAGGCTGCAGCCGAAGCGCGCGAGCTCGTCCGGCTGTCGCGGCGGGCCACCGGGGAATCGGCCGAACGTGGCGGCGGATGCCTTGTCGGTCTGGTCATCCGCGATGAAACGGCCGGCTTCGGCGGCCGCGTGGTGCTCACATTGGGAAAACGAGACCGGCGTCTGGAATTGCCTTGGACTCGACTCAATTCGGGAACCCCGGTCGTTTTGTCCGAGGAACAGGGGGCTGAAAACGTTGGCTGGCGCGGCGTGGTCACCGACCGTGATCGCGAGACCATCACCGTGGCTCTGGGTGATGCCCCCGAACCGCTGGCCGATCGCCCGACGTTCCGGCTCGACCTGTCGTCGGACGAAGTGGCACGACAACGGCAGCGCGACGCCTTACGCCGTGTCGCCGGTGCCGAACGAGGACGGCTGGCAGGGTTTCGCCACAAGCTCCTGGGTGAAGAGCCCCCTGAATTCAGTGCCCCTCGAGATTGGCAGCCGTTGTCGGCTCTGGACGAATCGCAGCGTGCGGCAGTCAGCCATGCCTTAGCCGCCGAGGATGTGGCGATCATTCATGGCCCCCCGGGGACAGGCAAAACGACCACCGTTGTCGAACTGATCCGACAGGCCATTCGTCGTGGTGAACGAGTCCTCGCGTGCGCTCCGAGCAATCTTGCCGTCGACAACATGTTGGAAAAACTGCTGGCGGGTGGTGAAAAGGCCCTCCGGATCGGCCACCCGGCCCGAGTCCTGCCGGAGCTCCGCGCTCATACTTTAGATGTGCAAGTGGAATCTCATCCCGATCTCAAACTAGCCCGCGAGTGGACCAAGCGGGCCTGGTCGCTCCGACGACAGGCCGGCAAATACACGCGAACCGCACCGCACCCCGGGGCGCGACGCGAATTGCGAGACGAAGCCAACCAACTCCTGACCGATGCGCGCCGGATCGAAGCTCGACTGGTGACCTATCTACTCGACTCGGCAACCGTGTTGTGTGCCACCCTGACCGGTTTAGACGGCGACTTACTGCGCGATCGCGAATTCGACTTGGTCGTCATCGATGAAGCCGCCCAAGCGACCGAGCCTCCCTGTTGGATTCCACTGCTGCGTTGCCGCCGGTTGGTGCTGGCAGGAGATCACTGCCAATTGCCGGCCACGGTCGTCTCCCCCGAAGCACGGCGGGACGGTTTTCACATCAGCCTGATGGAGCGTCTGACCGACTTGTGGGGCACGGCGATCTCCCGGCGATTGACGACTCAATATCGCATGCACGAACAGATCATGCAGTTCTCATCTTCCGAGTTTTATGACGGAGAACTTGTCGCCGCAGACTCAGTGCGCGGTCACCTCCTCGCAGATTTACCGGACGTGACGGCCAGCCCGCTGACCGAAACCGCCATGAAGTTCTATGACACGGCCGGCTCCAGCTGTGAAGAGCGAGCTGAAGTGGATGGCTCAAGCCGAGAGAATCCCGGTGAGGCGCAGTTCGTGGCCAATCAAGTGGCAGAGTTGCTCGCCGCGGGAGTCGCCCCGTCCGACATCGCCGTCATCACGCCGTATGGGGCACAAGCCCGTTTGTTACGCCAGCTGATCTCCGACCGTGGCGTCGAAGTCGATACCGTGGACGGTTTTCAGGGGCGAGAAAAAGAAGCGGTCGTCATCTCCCTCGTACGTTCCAATACCTCCGGCGAACTGGGATTCCTCAGCGATACACGCCGCATGAACGTCGCCCTGACCCGAGCCCGCCGCAAACTCATCGTCTTCGGCGACAGCAGCACGCTGGCCAACAACGAGTTTTATCTGCGACTCATCGAATACTTCGAAAGCGAAGACGCCTACGGCACCGTATGGGAACTAGAGCCTTCGACTTAGAAGTCTTCCCAACAAAAACAGAAACACCACCGACAGAGTACATTGAGATTTCAGAGAAGAAGAGTTTTTAGCCACGGATGGAACACGGAATAGATCATCCTGTGTTGGTGTTATTTATGACGCCAACTGAATAGTCCAAGACTGGTCGCAATTGCCGGACAGTGTCGGCAGGCGCTGACCCAATCCGTGTTCAATCTGTGTTAATCCGTGGCTAAAAACTCTTCTTAATGCCGTTCTAAACTCCGTGTTCTCCGTGTCTCCGTGGTGCCAATTCCTCTGAATTCAGGCACCACAAAGACTCGGAGTTCACCGAGATGCCCCAGCCACTCACCCCCTGCTTAAAAATTCCTTAGACGCTTTCGGCAATCGCCAGTTCGGATGGAGGTAGTCCGATGGCGTCTTCCGTCAAGAAGTCGATCTTGCCGGTGGACACATCGTACATCGCTCCGACAACGGCAATCCGTCCCTCATCAACCAGCCGTTGAATGGTGCTGCTTTGGTCGACGATTTCCCGAACGACGCGCAGTACGTTCTGCCGTGAAATCGAATCCACAAACGCCTGCTTTTCTTCGGGCGCGGCCTGTTGAATTCTGCGGCACGAGTGCTCATCCAGCGATTGTTGAATTTCATCCACAATCGTATCCAGATGCTGGCAACCAGTCGCTTCTGCCGCGTTCTGCGTGGAACACGCCAGATTCACCGAGGCCGTCACCGCACCACACTTCGTGTGGCCCACCACAAGAACCAACTTCGCTCCCGCCACAGCACTGCCGTATTCAATGCTCCCCAGCACCTTGCTACCGCTGACATTCCCGGCCACGCGGATACTAAAGATATCCCCCAGTCCCAAGTCAAAAATCAATTCAGCGGGAGTCCGGGAATCAATGCAACTTAACACCACCGCCAGAGGATGTTGTCCCTGCGAGGTCGCGTGCAACTGCCGTCCCAGATCGCGAGACAACCGCCGCCCTGTACGGAAGCGTTCGTTTCCTTCTTCCAAGATCTGCAACACCTGCGTCGTAGTAATCTGCCCCTGCAGCTCACGCGTCGAATAGTCAACGAACTGGATTTCATCGTTCAACTGATACTTGTCCCGGAACCCCGAGAGACTGACCTGAACCCCCTGAATTGGGGCGGTCCGTTCTTTGAAGTCGCGAATCAAGTTCAAAATATCGGGATCGATGTAGTCGGTGTTGTGCGCGTCCAACAACACATGCGTACCACGCGCCGCACCACGCAGCACATTCTCCAATGCGGCTCGATTCAGGAAGCTGACCTGATTGGCCAGTTCAATATGGAGCACCTCTCCGCCGAGATGTTTTTCTACAACGCGCCGTAGCGGACGTCGCAAGTTACTGTTCAGAATAAAGGTCAGGCTGACAGCCAGTCCCACCAAGACCCCGACCAGCAAATCGGTGAAAATCATCGCCACGAGTGTCACGATGAAGGGAATGAACTGATAGCGTCCCTCGTTCCACATCCGGAAGATGAGTTGCGGGCTGGCCAGCTTCATACCCGTCACGAACAAGATCGCGGCCAAACAGGAAAGCGGGACCATATTCAGGAACTGCGGCAGGAACATCACGCAGATCAACAACATCGTCCCGTGAAAGACAGTGGCCATCTTCGTCTGACCGCCTGCGTTGATGTTCACAGAACTGCGGACGATGACCGAACTGATGGGGATACCACCAATCAATCCCACGATCACGTTGCCGATACCTTGAGCCACCAATTCGCGGCTGGGAGGTGACTGCCGTTGCTGCGGATCGATACGGTCGACGGCTTCCAGATTCAACAAGGTTTCCAATGAGGCCACGATGGCAATCATCAAGCCCGCGGTATAGACCGCCGGATTTCCCAGCTGTGAGAAGTCTGGCATGCGCAGAAATCCCCAGAAGCTGGCCAAACTATCCGCGACCGGAACCTGGACCAGATGACTCCCTTGAATCACCCACTGACCTCCCAGACGCTGGAAGACCTGGCTCAAGGTGACACCCAAAAGCACCACCACCAGTTGAGCGGGAATCGGCAGTCGCTTTAAGAACGCGACTCGGTGCCAAAACAGCAAAATCGCAATCGAGGCTAACCCGACAACGGCGGCTCCGGGGTGAATATGTCCGAGCAAAAAACCAAACTCGGAGAAGGTGTTTTCATGGTCGGGTTGGATGAACGACATCTCACCTTCGGGATCGGTGTCACGTCCCAACAAGTGGGGAATCTGCTTCAGAATCAGGATGATTCCGATCGACGCCAGCAACCCTTGAATCACACTGGACGGCACGAATGCCGAAATGAAGCCAGCACGCATCAGCCCCAGGGCAATCTGGATCACACCGCCAATGACCACCGCAAGCAAAAAGGCTTCGAACGATCCAAGCAGCAGAATCTGAGCCGCGATAATCGCCATCAGGCAGTTACCGGGTCCGCTGACGCTAGTGTGGGAACCGCTCAACAGGCCCACCACGATACCACCGACGATACCGGTGAGCACCCCGGAAAATAACGGGGCGTTGGAGGCCAGGGCAATCCCCAGACAGAGGGGTAAGGCGACCAGAAATACCACCAGTCCCGCGACGAGATCGCGTGTTAAGGTGGCGGGTGAGAACATCTTCGAAAAGGTCATAATTGGAATCTCCTCAATGAGATTATAGTATACAGTCGGTCGCCGACTGATGGTTATTCCGATTTTCACAGCGCCGAAAGACGCTTCTGCCGATCTCGATCAACGCGAGCTACAGTGGGTGTTCGACAGCGGGATTTTAAGCGATCTGTCACGCGGACAGTCGCCAGCATTCACGATGGATGGCCAGCAATCCAGAGCCGACAGCAGGTAGGTCCTTGACCGATTTTCGCGTCAAGGCATCTCCCCCAAGGTCCATCGACGAATCGCGACTCAACAGAGAAGTGGAGCGCAGAGATTGTTAGCAAGCCGATGGCCGGAAGGCGCGAGCCCCGGAGAACCATGCGGAGCACGAACCCGCGGCGCCAGCTGCAAGTCGATGCTGACCACCGCAGCGCACGCCGCGTGAGCCGGACTGAAACCGGTCGAGCGCCTAATCGTGCGCAGATGAGGGGCCGTCATCTCCTCGTCAACCGGTGCCGACGATTCAATGGACTCGGCTAACTTGTTCCGCAGTAACTCACCGCCTTGAACGCCAGCCAGCATGACCGCGAAAACGATCACCAATAACTGCACGTGGCACAGCAAAGTCCACTTGGAGTGAACCAGTCGCGTCAGCAAGGCGGTTATGTTAGCGAGGCAAATCATCATCACCGGGGGGAATCATCAAGCAGTTGTACGAAGAAACACGTTGTGCGGGATTTTACGCAACGCCTCCACGTCGGCAACAGGTGTGGGTATCGGCCCCCTGTCCCTTCGCTCAACATGGAAAAAACCGACAATTCACGATGCGTGGCAGCCAAATCACAGCGTGATTCGCTATCCTCTGAAATAGCCAATACTTACAGTTTCGTTATCTTCGCGTAAGTTTTCGGTTCCACAAGTGTACAAGACGAAGCATCCTGTTTTGCGATTTCTTTGGATTTTCACTCACTGAGAAAACCTGACAGTCTGGAATCGAGATAATACGAGCCCAAACCAACAGTGAGATCAGTTCAACGCGAACAACAGTGAAACGCAGAAGTTTCCCGGTCGGCTCAAAAATCGTTGATAATTTCCTGACCGGCCACTGTCGCCAGGGCCCGATAGATTCCCAGCGACATATTCTGCGAGAGAAACCGCACGCTGCCATCAGCGAGCGCAAACTGGGCTCCGCCGATATGTTGGCTGCGGAAACCGTTGCGGCCCTGCCAATCATTTGACGCATACGGAGTTCCATCGGGACGCTTGGCATTGATGGGCATCGCAGCCATGGCGCAAGCTTCCACCGAATGGGCCCAAGCGTAACCCAGCCCGAAATTGCCCGGCCCGGCAGAATTTGGATCGTAGACATCTTCACCAATGATGATCGTCATGCTGAGACCATCCGTGAGGTTTTTCCAGCCGAGACCGCGTGTGAAATTCATCGGATAGAGGGCGCCATCACCATCTTCCCACGGTTCGCAACTATGCCCAGCCGTTCCGGGATTCGCCCAGTCGCCGAAACAAAAGTTGGCCCCTTGAACGCCTTTGTAATTGGTCATGCCGACCAGCACGTTCGTCCGCAGATAGTTCGAGGTTTCGGTGCGGACGGCACTCCCCTGCAATTGATCCGAAGGACAGGTAAAGATCGGAACGCTCGCCGCCAAGGCCGAGCTATCCTTCAGCCGCACATTGGGAATGTTGCCCTGATTCCACAAATTCGTCTGATCAATATACGGCAGGATCGAAGCCAACCAACTCCAGGAGGAAGAATCCTCATACGCCCCGCCCCACACCGCAGTGTAGGTGTAGTCGCCATAGCGGTTGATGGGCAACAACGTAAAGGATGATTCGTAATTGTGCACCGCCAGCGCCAACTGCTTGAGTTGACTGCGGCACTGTGAGCGCCGCGCGGCCTCACGAGCCTGTTGCACGGCCGGCAGCAATAGGGCAATCAGAACGGCAATGATCGCAATCACGACCAGCAGTTCAATCAGTGTAAATCCCACGGCACGCCGTGGATTCTCGGTCCGAGATCGCAATTCAGGAGTCATGACGGGTGAGCTCCAGATCATAAGCGCCGGGCTTCGACTGCGTGGTCACTTCCAACTTCAGCGGAGATCGGCCGGGATCGTTATAGCGTGCGGGGATCATAGACCGTGGCATCACCGGGTGTGCCGCACCGCTTGGACTGTGGGTTGCCTCAGAAGCGAAAATGATCACTCGATACCGGCCGGGTGCCGCCCCTTCACGACCATTGGTGAAGATCACGTACTTCCCGTCACTGGCAATGCTGCCGGTGGGCCGGTCCCATTGATTGGCTCCATCGTCCGCTCGCAAAGCCACCGAACCGCGAGGCAGCGGTTGACCGTCAAGCGTAACCCGCCCTCGAACCGCAATCAGCCCGTCGGAAGCCGGTTTAGAACACCCCGGCACAACAACAAAACCAACGACGATACCAGTCAATAGGATCAGACGATAAGCAGAAACAGACCAAGGACGAGACATGATAGGACGTATCATACCCATCGCGAGAAGGGGTTCAAGATGATCTGCAACACCCCACTTTAATAGGGTGCAACCGTTAGATGGTGGGCC
>JAZKFE010000338.1:18078-23034 GCA_040386595.1 Planctomycetota bacterium
ACGGCTGATTTATCTCCCCTCGCCTCGGTATTTCCGGGGAGAGGGGCTGGGGGTGAGGGGCTTGGAACGCCTCGCGGCCCCATTTTTTCAGACTTTTTAGTCAGAAGTCTCTCAACTCCTACTCAATTTTTGCGGGCTCCCCAGGAAAACCCCTCACCCCCGACCCCTCTCCCCGGATTACCAGGCGAGGGGAGACATTGTTCCACCGACGCGCGTGCCTTTAACATCCCGAAACCAACAACCCCACGCAAATCAATAGACCCTTCCTCGGGTGCCGCTGGCTTTGCCAGTGCCTTCATCTCATATCGCCCTGCGCTACCGCAACCTGCGATTCAGTAGCGCCTGTAATGCAGCACCGGTATGACTAATAGCTCGCTGTGCGGCAATTTCTGACGGAGGCCCGGCAGCGGTGATTTGACCTCCACCGGCCCCTCCCTCGGGCCCCAGATCAATCACCCAATCGGCGGCGGCAATCACGTCGAGATGATGCTCAATCAGGATGACGCTGTGCCCTTGGGCCACCAATCGCGTCAGGATGTGCAACAACCGCCGGATATCATGCGGGTGCAGACCGGTAGTCGGTTCGTCCAGCACAAACAACGTGGGGGAGTGATGATCACGGCCCAGCTCAGTCGCCAACTTTACCCGCTGCGACTCACCACCCGACAATGCATTCGCTGGTTGCCCTAGTGTCAGGTGTCCGAGCCCCACCTCAACAAACGTGGTCAAAGGCCGAGCCAATTGCGAATAGTTAGCAAAGAACACGGCGGCATCCGCGATCCGCAGGTCGAGAATGTCGGCCACCGAGTGCCCGCGATATTTGACTTCTAACGTTGCCGGATTGAAACGTTTTCCCTGGCACACCGGACAGACCAGCGGCAACTCACTCAGCACACTCAAGGTCGCCCGATGCAAGCCGTGACCGTGACACGCCGGGCAACGTCCTTCAGACGCATTAAAACTGAACCGGCTGGCACGGAAGCCGCGGGCTCGTGCTTCACGCGTCTTCGCAAACAACTTGCGAATTTCATCCCACAACCCGGAATATGTCGCCGGGTTCGAACGGCCCGAGCGTCCCAGAGGAGCCTGATCGACTTCCGCCAGACGTTGCAACTCTTCACCACCGGTGAGAGTTCCGCACAGAGGGCCCGCGTTTGTGGTCCGCTGCAGCCGATCGCGCAGCAACGGGACCAGCGCTTCAATGATCAGTGAACTCTTCCCCGAGCCGCTGACTCCCGAGACACACACCAGCGATTGCAGCGGGAACTCCACCGTCACCTGTTGCAGGTTGTGTACGCCCACATCAGCCAGTTTCAACCGCGGCGGCTCAACGGCCCCACGAGTCTCCCCCGTCTGCAAAGTCCCAACGGCACGCGGTTCGGCCACCTGCAATCGTCCTGCCAGATAAGCCCCCGTGATTGATTCCGGGACCGATTCAATGGCTACTGGAGTTCCCGCCGCCAACAGCGTGCCTCCGGCGGTCCCCGCCCCGGGTCCCAAATCGAGAACATAGTCCGACTGCCGAATCACATCCAGGTCATGCTCAACCACCAGGACGCTCGCCCCCTGATCCCGCAGCTCCTTGAGGGTTTCCAGTAAGCGCTGAGTATCCCGGGGATGGAGGCCAATCGTGGGCTCATCCAGGATATAACACACCCCTAGCAGCCCCGCCCCCAAACATCCGGCGAGACGCGTCCGCTGAAACTCGCCCCCCGATAGCGTATTGGCCACCCGGTCCAGGCTGAGGTACCCGACTCCCACTTGATCCAGATAACGCAACCGACTGGCCACATGCGTCAACAGCCGCTGAGCCACAAGGCGACTAGTCACCGGAATTGATTGCGACGCCGGAGTCGCCGGATCAAGCCACCGCTCCACCACACTTCGGGCCGCATTGACGGTTAACGTCGTAAACTGCGGAAGATTCAATCCCTGAAAAGTCGCCGCACGACCAATCGGCTGGAGACGCTCACCCTGGCAATCCGGACAAGTCACCGTCGCATCTTCAGCCGTATGCCCTAAACCATGACAGGTAACACAAGCGCCATAAGGGCTATTAAAGCTGAACGTCCGCGGCTCGATTTCGGGGAAACTAGTGCCGCATTGAGGACACGCAAAACGGCTGCTATAGAGGTGATCTTCCCAGGCATCGCCGACCTGCTGGCTGACGACGCAGGCCCCGTCACCAAACTTCAACGCCAAGGCCACCGACTCATCCAGCCGATCGCGCAGCCCCGGCTTGACCACGATGCGATCAATGACGGCTTCGATGGTATGCGTTTTAGTCTTCGCCAGAGCGGGCGGTTCGGTCACGTCGAGAATTTCGCCATCGACGCGGGCTCGCACAAACCCATCCCGAGCAATCTTCACGAACACATCGGCATGTGCCCCTTTGCGACCACGCACCAGCGGCGCCAGCAACATCACCTTGCGACCGGCTTCAAACGCCAAAATCTGATCGACGATGGCTTGAGGCGATTGCTGCGAAATCGCCGTCCCACAACCCGGGCAATGGGGAGTGCCAGCGCGAGAATACAGGACTCGCAGGTAGTCATGGATTTCGGTCAGCGTTCCAACGGTGGCTCGTGAAGATGCCGAGCCCGTCCGTTGCTCAATGCACAACGTCGGCGGCAAGCCTTCCAGACGATCAATCGCCGGCCGAGCCAAATGCTCCAGCAACTGCCGAGTATGCGCCGACAGGCAGTCGAGATACCGCCTGTGCCCTTCTGCATAGAGGGTATCGAAGGCCAGCGAACTCTTGCCGCTGCCACTGACGCCGGTGATCACCACCAGTTGATTCCGAGGAATATCAACATTGAGGCGTCGCAAATTATGAGTGCGAGCCCCGCGAACCACGATCATTCCAGCAGCAGGCCCAGGCACGGCACAATCACTTCAGAGTTGGAATACGCGTCAGATGCAGAACGAAGATTGAGCTCAATTCAGCAGGCACAGACACAATTCGACGAGTCACGCAGCGTCTGCCCCCAGATTTCATCCCCCTGGAATCCCGGAGCTAACGCCGCCGGGTTCATCCAGGTTTCCCCACACCGACCATGTCGGCCCGGAATCAGTGGGTCGGCGGCTTCTTCCGATTGAAGCTGTAGCTGGCCGACGTCGGGGGGCCCATCCGATGCAATTGCGGAATGTTGTCCATCTTTCCGGCAATCACCGCAGTCTTCTCGGAACCGCAATACGGGCAGTTCTTGTACTTCCGATTCAGCATCCCCCCCGGCAAGGTCTTGGGAAGATACTGCTTGTGACAATCCTGGCAACTTCTCTGCATCATGGACAAATTCTCGATATTCAGGGGCAGCGGTCTGGTTCAGAAATCAACTCGTCGAACGGAGCGACCGTCCAACCAAAGCCGTCTTCTGCACCAGTTTCGCCAGCGGCCAGAGCACTACAAGGTAGCACCACCGGCCAGTGTGAGCGTGAGACTTTGGATTTTCTCGGGTCAAATCGGTAACGACTCGCCGCAGTCTCCACGACGTATCATACCGGTTCCCCTCGGCAGGGCCAACGCCTGTACTGTTCGTTATTCTTGCAAAAACGTGTAAATGATCCGCTTGACACTCCGGCGGAGAGAACTATAACATCCAATATCATAAGCTGTTTGAGTCTGCAGCCGCTCACATCATCGCGTGCGTGGCCGTGAATGAGACGTTTTGCTCGGTGAAGTCATTGAGCCCGTCTGATCCGTGGCCGTGCCGAGAATCATCGTAAGCGGAAAGCAAACGGCCATTCGGAAGCATCAAATACGGTTCCTTGCTGGTTTACTCTGGTAAACTTTGTAGCTAACACCGTTGTCTAACCGATTTAGACTCAGAAATTCAAAGAATACGGGCCGGGTAATAAGCCGCCGGTGGATGGCAGTTGCAAACCTAGGTCGATATATACGAAAGGATAGAGCGTGACTCACATCGTCGCTGAACCCTGTTTCGCCTGCAAGTACACCGATTGCGTGGTGGTTTGCCCCGTGGAATGCTTCTACGAGGGTGAGCAGATGCTGTACATTCACCCTGAAGAATGCATTGACTGCGAAGCATGTGTCCCGGAATGCCCGGTGGCAGCGATCTTCCATGAAGACAACCTGCCCGAGCAATGGAAGGACTACAAGGAATTGAATGCCGAGTTGGCTCCGACCTGCCCGGTACTCACCGAGAAGAAAGAACCTCTGGCTCCTCCCCCCGGCTAATTGGGGATGACACCAGCGACCGTCTGCAACGTATTCGTGAATCGATACGTAACAGACGAAGAGTTCAGATACGAATCAAAAGCCTGCATGCGGACGAAGTCTGCAAGCAGGCTTTTATTTTTTGTATTCCCAAAACTCTGTGGGGACAGAACTCCTCTCAGAAACTTTGGGTAAGCGGAGCGAACCATAGTCGTTGTTCGCTCCGCGAACATAACGCATTCGCAGTAGCCGGCTGAAATTAGGATTCAATCTCAACGCAATTGGACTCATTACTAAAACTGCGTTCAGGCAACGGAGCGAACCACAACAACGGTTCGCTCCGCTCACGCCCAAAAATACGCACAGACCTCTGTAGGATGGGCACTGCTGCCCGTCAGTATTGGTTTTTCATTACGCAGAGACGGGCAGGAATGCCCATCCGACGTCACCTCACTTCTGACGGTTCCGAACCAAGCTGAACAGCGAACCCAGGAACGACCGCGTCCCCGGAGTGTCGTCCTGCGGCTTGCCACCAGGACGTGACTGGCCCGCTGGCCGAGGTGCTGTACCCGTAGTCGTAGATCCGGTCCCCGAGAACGTCTCGGAGGCCGTTTCGGTCCCGCCGTCGTACAGGATCGGAGGGGCCGCCGTGACGGGAGTGACATCGTCCCCGTGAGGCAGCGTCAGGAACAACGCGTCGTGCACGTCGTCCGCC
The DNA here is from genome assembly GCA_040386595.1 of Planctomycetota bacterium. Lineage (GTDB taxonomy): Bacteria > Planctomycetota > Planctomycetia > Planctomycetales > Planctomycetaceae > JAKFVC01. Next base: position 22,971 of record JAZKFE010000338.1, read on the forward strand.
ACCGGCCCCGATTCGTCGGCACTCGGTGTGGCAGTCACCGCGACCGGCAGGCGGCGGGTGCCGA
>JAZKFE010000339.1:0-2508 GCA_040386595.1 Planctomycetota bacterium
CAGTTGTTGAAAGATCCAGGGATTGGCGAGTGCCCCACGGCCGATCGAAATTCCGTCGCAGCCTGTTTCTGTGAACATTCGAGCCGCATCAGCGACTGACCGAATATCGCCATTGCCGATCACCGGAATCTTGTGGACGGCTTCCACCACCAAGCGGATGCCGTCGAGGCTGACGGTTCCGGAAAATCCTTGAGCCCGGGTTCGGCCGTGAATGGCAATCGCGGCGACACCGACTTGTTCAAACGCCCGAGCAAACTCGGGGGCGGTGATGTTTTGATCGTCCCATCCCAGCCGCATTTTCACGGTGACTGGAATTTGTACACTGCGGACGACTTGCTCGGCTAAACGTACCGTTTCGTCAGGGCGGCACATCATGCCGGCGCCGGCTCCCCCTTTGGTGACTCGACTGACGGGGCAGCCCATGTTGATGTCGACCGACGCCACGCCACGTCGTTCCAGCAGTTGGGCTGCCGCGACCATTTCGTCAGGATTGGAGCCGAAGATTTGAACGGACAGTGGCGAGTCTTCATGACAAGTCGAGATCAACTCGAGGCTTTTCGAAGTCCCCTCCAACAAGGCCCGGGCATTGACCAAATCGGTGGTGCAGAGTCCCACGCCGCCGACGAAATGCACAATGCGACGAAACGGCAGATTGGTGAACCCGGCCAGTGGTGACAGCAGAAAACGTGATGCCAGCGGCAAGCTGCCATAGTGCAGGGCGGGAAGGTCAGGGCACGGAGGAATCTCAGTCACGTTGGGCCACAATCTCTACAAAACGCGGGGCTTAAATTGGAAGGTGGAGTATAGCCTATGAAGGCAATTCCGAACATCTTTCCGCCGTCTGGGCCAGCCACAGCTTTCCTTGCAAGGCTTGCGACAGGTTGCCGCATTGCAGCAAAAAGATAGAGAACATCCGATCGCCGCGCAGATCTTCGTGAGTCAACTCTTCGAGAGCCTGCAATTTGACCTTGGAAACTAAATCCAGCAGCTCCTGCAGTCTGGCTGGTGATGATGAGGCCAGAAATTCTCGTTCGATGTCGATGGTCTGCTTGAGGAACTCGTCCAGCCGATTCTTGAGTTTCAGCATTTCCGCCTGATGTTCGGTTTCGCGTACACGTCGCCAGCGGTCCCAGCAGAGAAAGATGGCCGCTCCCAGAGCCACAAGCAGTTCCTTGATCGCAGCCAGCGATTCCATCAGGTTTGCGGTGAATCCCAACTGATCGAAGGGATCAAAATACGCGCGAGCGACGGGATGCCAGCGTAGTTTCGTTGTCTCAAGCACTTGATGCCGAGGGATCAAACTGGGGAGAGATTCCTGCAGATTAAAGTCGTAAATGATATTCAACATCTCGGTCACGAGGGCAGCCGAAGCGGTTGGATGGCAGACCAGATAAGATGTTGTGGCAACGGTTTTGAGGCTGGTTGCGGGAATTCTAGGCTCTTCATAGTAGAGTCCGCGAGGGATCTCAAACTTCCGGAAATGAGGATATTTCAGCGCCAACGCCTCGGCATCCTCCAGCGGCAATAAGTCAAATTCGCGGGTTGCTAAGAGTTCGATGAGGTGTGAGTTTTCGATGCCGGTGGTCACGATCGCGGCGTCGAGTTCTGCATTCCGTAGCAGGTCAAAAAAGTAGACATTCTTGATCTGCAGGTCAGTCTCTTGAAGTCGGTAATGTTTTAGGATTTGCAGGGCGCTGCCGCGCATTCCGGAGTCAGGCAAGCCGAGCGTGACTCGCTTTCCTCGCAGGTCGGCAATCGAGTGAATGCCGGCACTGTTGCGGACGACGACATGTACGACTTCCTGGGCCAAGGGGGCGATGACGGCCACTCCATCCAGCGGCACCGCACCGGCTTGAACAATGCCCAGGTCGGCCATTCGATGTCGGATTCGCTCGGCATTATCGCCCGATCCCCGGCTGGCTTCCAGGATGACTTGGTGATGCTGAGATTTCAATAAGGCCGTCAGAGCCTCGGCATACCGATAGTACACGCCGCCTGCTTGACCTGCTGCAATCCGAATCGTGCTGGGGAGGGTTTCGCGTGTCCAGAACCACGCCACAATCGAGCTCACCAGGACCAACGCCATCACGCTCAAAAACCAGCGTCGGACAATTCTGGACCAGGTGATCAGCATGGAGTTCCTTCGGTCGTTGATGCTCTGTTCGTTCCGAGATGAATTGTCTGCGACCGTCAGTAACGGCTGGGCTATTTGGAATGGTCCTCAATTGCACGTCAGTTGAACACGGATCAACCGCCCCGTATACTGCCCGTCTTCATCTAGTCCTAACCCGAAACTCCGGATGGCGTTGCCGTTCGCGCGTTCTTGCCGGGTCAGATTTTGCAAAAGTAGCTCAGGCAACTGTCGACGGAGATACGTACCCATGAGTAGTGTAGCGACCGCACCTTCCAACGGAAATCGGCTCTTCTGGGCCAGTTTCATTACGCTGATCGCCGCCGGTATCGGCTTCTCGATCCGTGCCGCGATCTTAAAGGACTGGGGAGCTCAGT
>JAZKFE010000340.1:0-7704 GCA_040386595.1 Planctomycetota bacterium
CTTTAAGCCAACTCCACAGGCGCAACAATTTTCACCAAAGAGAGTCGTCACGAAAGAGAACGTCAAGGCCAACGTTTCCAACCCCTAGCCCCCTCCCAAGGAGAATTGTTGATCGCTTGAATCAGACTCCGAACTCGGGATACCTCTTGGAAGTACACCATAAACATGTTAGATTATTGATATGTTTGTGGTGAAGCACGGGACCGGCGTTGCTGACTTCTTTGTGGTATCCACCTTGTTGTTTCACGGTTCACGCTACAAGGAGTTCCCAACGTGTTGAGTCTGTACGAGACAACGCGTGGACGTCGCCGTGAGTTCCTCAAGGTCGGGGGCCTCGGGCTGGGTGGTTTGACCTTGAGTCAACTGCTGCAAGCACAGGCCGCCGGTGGCCCCGCGGCGCGGTTCTTGAAAGACCGGGCAGTCGTCTTTCTATTCTGTCACGGTGGCCCGAGCCAGATCGAAACCTTCGACCCGAAGATGACTGCCCCCAGTGAGATTCGGAGCGCGACCGGCGAAGTCTCTACAACGATTCCCGGTGTGACGTTCGGGGGGACGCTGCCGAAACTGGCCGCGCTGGCCAAGCAACTCACTGTGGTGCGGTCGTTCTCTACCGGGGACGGCAATCACGATATTAAGCCGATCGTCTGCAAAGATACTTTGAACGCAAACATCGGGTCGCTGTATGCCCGCGTCGTCGGCAACAACCATCCAGTCACTGGCATCCCGACGAACGTCGCCATCTTTCCGCAATCGGTCGATGCCAAGACGGGGCCAGCTCAAGATGGTTTCGGAAAATTTACATCAACCGGCAGCATTGGCGCCGGCTATACGCCATTTGTCCCCGGCAGCGGTGGGCCAATGCAGGATGATATGACGTTACGCCTCTCGCGAAATCGGATGGACGACCGCCGCGAACTCTTGCGTGGACTCGATCAGATCCGTCGCGGAATGGATACGGTCGGTATGGGACGTGGGTTGGATGCGTTTCGTGATCAAGCCTTTGAAACGATCCTCGGCGGGGTGGCTCGGGCCTTTGATCTCGCGCAGGAAGATCCACGTGTGGTCGCCCGTTACGACACGGCGCGGCTGATGCGTCCCGACATGATCGATAAGAAGTGGACCAACTACAAACACTATGTAGACCACAACCAGTCGCTCGGCAAACTGATGTTACTATCGCGCCGGCTGGTGGAAGCGGGTTGTGGCTTCGTGACCGTGACGACCAATTTCGTCTGGGACAATCATGGAGACTCCAACAACACGGGTATCGCCGAAGGGATGCAGTACTGCAGTCTGGCACTCGATCACGCCGTGTCGACCTTCCTGGAAGATGTTGCCGACCGCGGCCTGAGCGACAAGATTCTGCTCGTCGTGACCGGTGAGATGGGCCGTACGCCGCGCATCAACAAGAGCGGCGGCCGCGATCATTGGGGCGGACTGGCTCCGTTGTTACTTGCGGGGGGCAAGTTGGAAATGGGGCGGGTCATCGGCCAATCCACGCGCGATGCCGGCAGTCCGCTCACCGAGCGAGTCACCATCCACAATCTGGTTTCGACGATTCTGCATTCGCTATTTGATATCAGCGAAATGCGACTCTCGCCCAGCGTTCCCAGTGAGATTCTCCGGCTGGCAAACAGCGCCGTGCCCATTCCGGGACTGGGCTAACGCGGTTTGAAAAAGTGAGTCATAACGAAGTACTGACGCGTTCCCAGGCGAGCGTCCGGCGTCAGCCGGATGGTTGTTGGCGACTCGACTGACATTGAGGGTGATGTTCAAAGACCGGATTGACAGACGTAATTACGAAGCACGATTGAAGACGTGGTGTGAATGATTGCCACAGCGTCTAAAAACCATCCGGCTCACGCCGGACGCTCGCCTTTGAAGAGTTTTTTCAAGTGCCCACAACTGTTTGGTTAAACGGCTCTACCCGTCGACAGTGTCGATGGTGACCGAGATTTTGAGCGACAGCGGTGAGTGGCTACGTGGGAACGCCGAGCGTGCGGCAGAGATGTTGTTCCCAGGTCCATTCGTGCGCGATGATTGTTCGTAGGTCGGAGTATTGCGGCTTCCAACCGAGTTCACTGGTCGCGCGGCGACTGTCTCCCACCAGCGCTGCCGGATCGCCCGATCTGCGTGGCCCCTCGACGACGGGGATTGGCCGTCCGGTGATTTCTTGAACGACGTTGATCACCTCTTGCACCGACACCCCTTGGCCGTTGCTGAGGTTATAGGTCGTGCTGCCGGCTCCGTCTAAGAGTCGTTGCAACGCCAACAAATGAGCCTGGCACAAATCGGTGACGTGGATATAGTCTCGAACTCCCGTCCCGTCGGGTGTCGGAAAATCTCGACCAAACACTGAGACAGAGGGATTTCGACCGCTTGCCGCCTGCACGACTAAGGGAATCAGTCGCGCTTGCGGTACGCTGCGATTGCCCAGGCGTCCCGCGGGATCGGCCCCCGCCGCATTGAAGTACCGCAGGCTGATCGACTTCAGCCCTAATGCGGCTCCGTAATCGGCCAGAATCTGCTCGATCATCCACTTCGAACGCCCGTAAGGGGTGATGGGATGTTGCGGATGGACTTCATCAATGGGGACGTATTGCGGTTCCCCAAACGTCGAACAAGTCGACGAAAAAATGCAATGATCGACCCCGTGTCGTCGCATGGCATCAAACAGCGTGACCGACCCGACCAAGTTGTTGTGGTAGTAAAGATGGGGTTGCTCGACCGATTCACCGACGTAGGCCAACGCGGCAAAATGCAGCACGGCAGCGAACTGGCGGCTCGAAAATACCCGATCCAGAGCTACGGAATCGGTCAGGTCTCCCTGCACGAATTCACCAGCCAGGACGGCATCTTGAAAGCCACGGCTCAGGTTGTCGATCGTGACGACGTCAAAGCCTTGCTCGGCCAACATCAGCACCATGTGCGAGCCGATATACCCAGCCCCGCCGGTGACAAGAATCGATTCCCGCATGAGCAGATCCTCTGACAACCATTGGAAGAAAGAATCGCCGCGGCCCGGACAATTAACGAACAAGGCATATCTGTATGACAACATCGCCCGGGTTCCAAGGAAACCGGGCGATGTGCAATGAATCTCATCGGTCAGCGAACAATTCCGCCGACTAGCGAATTTCCAACAGTTCCACGATGAAGTGCAAGGTCGCACCACCGGGAATTCCCCGAGTGCCGCCGGGACCATAGCCCAGGTCAGAGGGGATTTCCAATTCGATCATGCCACCCAACGGACAATACTCCATGCCTTCCGTCCAGCCCTTGATGACTCCGCTTAGCGGAAAATCAATCGGCGTTCCGCGGCTGTAGGAGCTGTCGAACTCAGTGCCATCGTCGAGCGTGCCGCGATAGTTCACAACGACGGTATCCGAGCGTTGAGGCTTCTTACCATCGGTCTTACGCAGCACCTTATACTTCAACCCACTCGCGGTTTCAGTGAAATCCTTAGGAGCGTCAGCGTCCACTGGCCCGGGCTTCGTGTGATCGACATTGGCGGTCTTTTCCAATGCGGGAGCTGTCGGAACGGGGGCGTCGGTTTGCTTAGCCGGACTATCAACGCAGCCACACAATAAGGACAACAAGACCAGGCTCGAACAAAAACGCATGAAATCCACTTCCTGAATCGGGGAACAGGTTCGACAACGGATCGAACTCCGACCGACCACCCATCCACAGGTGGCGACGAACACCCAAAATAACGCCGAAACCCTTGACTTCCAAGGGTGAAACGAAATTCTCGCCGCGCAAAACGAGACCAGCTGCCAAAAAATTCGGGTGCTCATTCGCGATGCGCGTCGGCACGATGAATTCCGCCGCGACTCCCCCGTGGAGCTCGAACCGGGAACTTCACGACCCCAGTAGACGAATTGCGGGGTCGACCCAGTACACCTGGATTCCATCCAATTCGACATGGTCGGACTGCCACGGTCGATACCGTGTTGGGCCGCGAGCCGGGAGGGATTGATCGCGATTGACAATGGGCGTATCGCGGTCGCTCGTGACGACGAAATCCAGGATCTGCTCGTCCAGCCAATGGCGCACGCTCTCTTCATCACCACGTGGAATGATGAAATAGTCCGCTTCCGCATAATGGGCCACACGCCGCAGACTCTCCGGCCCCGCAATTTTCAGGCGGCTGGTTGCGGTGTGTCGCAGGCGAGTCCCCAGTTGTCGCTGGACCAATTTGGTGCGATCTTCCAGCCCCAGCCACAATTTACTGACAGCCAGAACGATCAAAACGGCACACAGGACCGACGCCTTGGGCTGCCAGCGAGCCCACGCCGGATGGCTGGCAAACCAGACCGTCAGCCGGCGATACATCTCACGGGCGCCCGCTCCGGACCAGGGAAAGACAAAGGGAATCAGGCAGAACATGTATCGCGGTTCGAGGATGAACTCGGTCGACAAGTGATACAGCAACATACCCGACAAAATCACCGCCATGATCGCCAACGGCCGGTCACGACGTGTCACCCATAGCGTGTGTCGCCCGACATACAATCCGTAGAAGCAACAGATCACGCACGGAAAAAGTAAGCCGTCCCAGCATTCGTTAAGGAACCGTCCGACGAATAGAAACCCTCGCTGATCGTCAGCCAGCACCAGGAAGCGTTGCAACCGGAGTTGCTTCAAATCGGGTTCCCCGAGCGGATTCCAGACGGGCAACGACTTGGCCAAATCACGGACATCGTCCACTTGCGGTCGCTGCTGGGCGGCCCGGGCACGCTCACTGGACACGACATCTTGCATCCGCTGCGGAACTTTGGTGACCGCGGGTGCGGCTTCTCGGCCTTGCGTAAACCGAGTGGCAAAATGAATCCAACGGCCGCATCCGTGCCAGCCATGCCCCTGCGGGATTAAGGCGAGATTCAACACGATGATTGTCAACGGAAACATTGCACAGGAAATGGCAACAGGGATAAGGCTTGAGCGTGAAGCCTGCCAAGCGAACAGGGCCCGTTGAACCAACGAGGGAGACGTCCCGGCGGATGGTTGATCGGCAGCGGACGTCGGACGCAATGTGATCGACCACATGGCTCCCAACAGAAACAAAACCGCCCCCTCAATGCGAGTCAAAGTGGCCGCCGTGGCGAGTAAGCCGGCCAACACATAACGCCAGCTTTGACGATGCTGAGCCGCCAGCCAGAAGGCATAGACCGCCCACAGCATCAGGCACCAATACAATCCCTCACGTAGAACCTGGCCACTGAAACGCAGCATCACCGGATGCAGGGCGTATGTCAGTGCGGCCAGCTGAGCCACGCGTGAATCAAATGCCCGGCGACACCACAGATACAGCGGGACGACTCCCAGAGAGCTGGCTACTCCGCTGATCAGCTGGCCGGAAAAATCAAAGCTCAGTCCGCAACGTTCCAACCAGGCAATCATTGCGGGGTAGGGATTGAACAGAAACCAGTCGCCGACCAGATCCAGCCACAGTCCGTGGTTGATCATGCGGGCGAATCCCACATACAACATCCCATCTTTGGCGATGAGGGGTGTCTGCGAGATCACGAACCCTCGCAGCGCTGCGGCAATCAGCAATATGCCGAGCAGATCGAGAATCCACGGAACCGCCGCAGACTTCGAAACAGTCTGGGCATCCTGCGTTACGTCGGTACTTGCCGTCCCTGGCATCGAGCATCCTCCCCAATGAATAAACGGAATGTATCTGCTTTTGGAAAAAATTTGAAGAGTTTTTTCGAAATCATGTAACAATACGCCGCCAGCGAGTTCCAGAACGTCGCCAGTTGGTTCAGATTTGCCCGAGACAGCTGCCGTGAGTCGTTGGGGACGAATCACGATGGCCAGAATCTTTGGCGACAGGGCCTCAATCAATAGTCAAAATCGCTGTGACGACGTAGACTTCGGATCTTTCGAGACATTTCCGTCGCCCCCTGACCTTCCTTTGACCGAGGTTTCCGACTGATGGCTAAACGTGCAGCGGCGCCGGCCAATCGACAATATTGGTTGTTCAAATCCGAGCCAGAAGTCTTTTCGATTCAAGACTTGGGCAAGGCCCCCAAGAAGACCACATTCTGGGATGGCGTCCGGAACTACCAAGCTCGGAATTTCTTGCGGGACACCGTGAAGCTGGGGGATCGAGTCCTCTTCTATCACAGCAACGCTGATCCCCTTGAAATCGCGGGCACGGCCGAAGTGGTTAAGACCGGCTATCCTGACCATACGGCGTTTGATCCCGAGGATCCCCATTACGATCCCAAGAGCGATCCCGACAAACCCACGTGGTACATGGTCGACATCAAGCTGCTGCAGATTTTCCCGCAGTCAGTCACGCGGCAGCAGTTACAGGAATCGCCCAGCACGGCTGGCATGCAGGTGCTCAAAAAAGGCATGCGTCTGTCGATTCAAACGGTGACCGCCGAGGAATGGCTGGCCGTCCATCAGCTGGCCGGAGTGCCAGACGTCGCGTAGGTCGTAAGATATCTCTCGGGCACCAATCCTGCCCCGCAATCCGCACTCGCGGGACAGGCAGCGAAACGCGGGATCTTTTCCTCAAAGGACCATTCATTGAACGGCTTGCGATTGATCTGGGCGTGGCTGAAGTGGCCGCTGGCGGTGGGCATTATCGCCACCTTGATGTGGCTGAACCGGCAAGGTTTCCACGAACTCTCCGCACAAGAAAAACACTGGCCGATGTTAGGCCTGGCGTTTGTCCTGGTGACGAGCGGTCTGGTACTGACCTTCGTCCGCTGGCACTGGCTCGTCCGCGCCCTGGACTTTGATTTCCGGTTGCTCGATGCCTGTCGCCTGGGGCTCATGGGTTCCGCCGTGGGCTACATCGGCGGAGGAACGTTGGGCGGCGACTCGTTCAAAGCCGTGGCCCTGGCCAGTGGCCAAGCTTCCCGACGAATTGTTATTGTCGCGACCGTCTTTCTGGACCGGATCATCGGCCTGCTGGCATTGTTCTGGGTCGGGGCCTTCGGATCGTGGCTGACACGTAACATGTTCGCCTCGGAATTGCATACGACCGTACGCTCGTTCTTCTGGCTATCGAGCATCATCGGCTCAGTTGGGTTGCTGCTCTTTCTGATTCCCGCCGTGACTCATTCCCGCCTGATCTCGTGGGCCATCCACTTGCCATTGGTGGGAGGCGTGTTTCATCAACTGTTGGACGGAGTCGCCCTGTATCAACGCCGCCCGTGGGTCCTGGTCGGAGCCACCTGCATGGCGATGGTCGGGCATAGTTTGATGATCACCGGTTTGTATTGCTGTGCGCTGGGCTTGGGAGGCTGGGCCCCCAGCTTGGCGGCGCATCTGTATCTGACTCCTGCTGCGGAAATTGTCGGGCTGATCCCCACACCGTCAGGAATTGGCCCCCAGGAATTTGGAATCCAGGAAGGCTACGGTGCAGTCGCCGGAACAGAGGTCTCGGTCGAGACAGCCAAGCGGGCAGGGTTCTTCGCCGGGATCGCCTTTCGCATCATCCTGATGATTGTTGCAGCGGTCGGAGCAGTCTTCTATTTCGCCCGACGTGGGACATTAACAACGCCACCAGCATCGCCTCCCGCTGGAACCCCGTGAACGCTTCTCGGTTCCCTGCGATTCTGCAGTTGGTTCTTTCTTCCGTGGCCTGACTCTCCGAGTCGGGTCTCCCTCCGAGGACAAACACCCGACTCAGAGAGCTGACTTCTTGGCACATTTTGTTGTGGTTAGTTGGGAGTG
>JAZKFE010000341.1:0-26478 GCA_040386595.1 Planctomycetota bacterium
GCCCCTATAGACCTAGCGGTTCGGCAGGAGCCTCACCCTCCCAGACACGTGAATTGTCGTAACGAAAGGAGGTCCGTGTGGACATGATGCTGCCGAGTTGAGCTTATGGTATTCTGGCGCGAGAACTCACCATTTCGGGAGTTCACCCACCACGTCATACCCATAGTGCCAGAGCGACATGACTTCAGAACAGCCCCGGAATCCATTACACGGCATCACACTGGCCACCATGCTGGAACAGCTCGTGGCACATTTTGGCTGGAATGAGCTGGGCCACATCATCACGATCCGCTGTTTCACTCACGAGCCCAGCATCAAGTCGAGCCTGGCATTCCTACGAAAGACTCCCTGGGCGCGAACGAAGGTCGAGAAACTGTACCTCGATGCGCGATACGATTTCTCCGGTGAGAAGCCAGCTGAGGACAGTGCGGAGAAGCCGCCCAGTCCGTGGTCAAATTATCGCGGGACACAGGATAGCGAGACTCAGGACAATTGAGCCGATCTGCGGCGGTACCTTAAGGTCCTAACAGTTCGACTGAACCCAAATCTCTTCAGACCGGTCTAATACGGTAAGCCTGCAACGGCAACACAACGGTCTCATCGGACGCATGAGGGAAGACCGTCATTAAACCGGTTTGCGTTGAGGTCTCACAGACGATCAACAAGGGCTTTCTAAGTCCACGAATATCGCGAAATCTGAGATCAAAAGCCCCGACGGCAACAGTGACTGCATCCTTGTTTAGGCACAGGGGGATACCTCCTGCTTGTCGCTGGAACAAAGGGGACTGAGGCCCTAAGATGTCGCCAGTGCGGGTGCCATCTGATTGAAACGATCACTGCCGTCGGCAGTGGCTTTTGTCTGTGCGAGTTATTAAAGATTCCGTAGCCATTCGGAACTTGTTGCCAGCAGATTGCGTCCTATTAGCCCTTAAGCCGTGCCCCATCTTTTGCACGGACTTCAGTCCTATTCTTCATGAATCAGCGTCGAGAACTTCACCTCGGGCCCTGCGCTGACTAGTAAAACTCAGCTGTTTTAATTCGCTTCCTAACAACTTAGGCAGCGAAGTGAATTAGTCTTCTCAATTCCAGGAGGTAAGTCACTTCTTCACGCCACAATTTGTTTTTTTAGATTGTAAAAAATCTTTAAATTGTGGACCGGAAACGATGGCGTACAGAGAGTTGAACACCACGCCATTGAGGCATATCGCCGACATTCCAGACCTCATTGAGGCTGTTTTCCCTCAATTTCGGGGATCAGCAATTCGGGTCGCATAAGCTGTATCGCTCCTGCGGAATATGGCTGGTTCGATCCCCACTTAACGCAGTCCAGAATGGGACTGCCGATAAAACGTAGGTATTCGTCGGGCCGCAAAACTTTTAGATTTTCAACGATTTTATGTGCTAGAGTTTAGCGGTCGGGCCGGCTAGCCACTCTATTGGTGCCGAGCCTTGTGCTGATTGTTCTTGGACGCGGGCCATTCGTCTCCTCAAGGAGCGTCTTCGCGTAACGAGTCGAGAAGCGATGGGCGGGATTAGTCCCGCCGCTCTTAGAGTTCTTCTAAGAAGTTTCTAAAACGTTCCTCAACGTATTCAATGTCGCCGCGCCGTGTTTCACACGGAGTTTCGGTGCGGGCGACCGTCTGTTCATAGTTAGCATTTGCGACACGAGTTGATCGAAAACGCCCGCCGAAAATCTGATTCGGCGTGCGTCTGGCCATGATCGGCGATCGACTAAATCCACACGCACATTGATCAATCGCAATAAGGAGATTTCGAGATGAAATGATCTAAACCGTTCGTGCAGGAACGAAACGGGCCATCAGTAGTCGCTGTTCATCGGGCCAGAGGATAGCCATCGAATTTCAATGTTTGAATTCGTCACGCGTTCGCGAATTTCTATTATTTTGGAGAGTGTACCGATGATTCCATTCCGCCGCAAAAAGCGTCTCAGCGCCCTGCGTTCAAATGTCGAAGTATTGGAACAACGCACGGTATTAACCGCGCCCACATTTACCTCCAGCCCCTTGGCCGATGTCCCCGAGAATCAAACCACGGTTACGACTGTGACGGCCACTGACGCGGATCTGGACCCATTAACTTTCTCCATCCAGGGTGGCGCGGATGCGGCTCTCTTTTCGATTGATCCCGTCTCTGGAAATTTGACGTTCCTGGCCGCCCCCGACTATGAAACCCCGCTGGATGCGGGTGCCGACAACGTCTACAACGTCGACATCGGTGTGGATGACGGCAATTCCGGCATCGTAGCGCAGAGCATGACGATCACAGTCACGCCGCTAAACGACAACAACCCGGTTTTCACCTCACCTGCCGCTTATAACGTCAATGAGAACACCACGGCCGTAGGAACCGTCACCACGACCGACGCCGACCTGCCCGCCCAAGTCGTCACCTACAGCCTCACCGGTGGTGTCGACGCCGCCCTGTTCGCGATTGACCCCAGTACCGGGGACCTGACGTTCCTCGCCGCCCCTGACTTTGAAACGCCATTGGATGTCGGTGCGGACAATGTCTACAACGTCGATGTCACCGCCGATGATGGTGCAGGTGGCACCACGATCCAGAGCATTGCCGTGACCGTTGTTGCTCTGAACGACAATAATCCGGTCTTCACGTCACCCGCCGCTTATAACGTCAATGAGAACACGACAGCGGTCGGAACTGTCACCACCACCGACGCCGACCTACCCGCCCAAGTCGTCACTTACAGCCTCACCGGTGGTGTCGACGCCGCCCTGTTCGCGATTGATCCCAACACCGGCGACTTGACGTTCATCGTTGCTCCGGACTTCGAAACGCCGCTCGATGTCGGTGCTGACAACGTCTATAACGTCGACGTCACCGCCAACGATGGTGCCGGCGGAACCACGATTCAGAGTATCGCCGTCACCGTCGTCGCTCTGAACGACAACAATCCGGTCTTCACATCACCCGCAGCCTATAACGTGGATGAGAACACCACCGCGGTCGGAACCGTCACGGCGACCGATGCAGACCTGCCGGCCCAAGTCCTGACTTACAGCCTCACAGGTGGTGTCGATGCGGCCTTGTTCGCGATTGATCCCAGTACCGGAGACCTGACGTTCCTCGCCGCTCCTGACTTCGAAACCCCGTTGGATGCCGGGGCCGACAACGTCTATAACGTTGACGTCACAGCCGATGACGGTGCCGGTGGCACCACCATCCAGAGCATTGCCATCACGGTCGTGGCCCTGAACGATAACAGTCCCGTCTTCACCTCACCCGCTGCTTACAACGTGAATGAGAACACGACAGCGGTGGGAACCGTCACGACCACTGATGCCGATCTGCCCGCTCAGGCCATCACCTACAGTGTGACCGGTGGCATTGATGCCCCCCTGTTCGCCATTGATCCTAATACCGGGGACTTGACGTTCCTCGTCGCTCCCGACTTTGAAACCCCGCTGGATGATGGGGCGGATAATGTCTACAACGTCGACGTCACGGCCGACGATGGCGCCGGTGGAACGACCATCCAAAGCATCGCCATCACCGTCGTCGCTCTGAATGACAACAACCCTGTCTTCACTTCACCCGCAGCTTACAATGTCGACGAGAACACGACCGCCGTGGGGACTGTTACCGCGACCGACGCCGATCTGCCGGCCCAAGTTGTCACTTACAGCCTCACCGGTGGCGTCGATGCGGCCTTGTTCGCCATCGATCCCAACACCGGAAATCTGACTTTCCTCGCCGCTCCTGACTTTGAAACCCCGTTGGATGTCGGGGCCGACAACGTCTACAACGTCGATGTCACGGCCGACGATGGCGCCGGTGGAACGACCATCCAAAGCATCGCCGTGACCGTTGTCGCCCTGAATGACAACAACCCCGTCTTCACCTCACCCGCAGCTTACAACGTGGATGAGAACACGACCGCGGTGGGAACCGTCACGACCACCGATGCCGATCTGCCGGCCCAAGTCGTCACTTACAGCCTCACCGGTGGTGTCGACGCGGCCCTGTTTGCCATCGACCCCAGTACCGGAGACCTGACATTCATCGCCGCGCCGGACTTCGAAACGCCGCTCGATGTTGGTGCCGACAACGTCTATAACGTGGACGTCACCGCGGACGATGGTGCCGGTGGAACGACCATCCAGAGCATTGCGATCACCGTTGTCGCCCTGAACGACAACAATCCGGTCTTCACTTCACCTGCCGCCTACAACGTGGATGAGAACACCACTGCTGTAGGAACAGTTACCGCAACCGATGCCGATCTGCCCGCTCAAGTCGTCACTTACAGCCTCACCGGTGGTGTCGATGCGGCCCTGTTCGCTATTGATCCCAACACCGGAAACTTGACGTTCATCGCGGCTCCCGACTTCGAAACTCCGCTCGATGTCGGTGCGGACAACGTCTATAACGTCGACGTCACAGCCGATGACGGTGCCGGTGGCACCACAATTCAGAGCATCGCCGTGACAGTCGTCGCGCTGAACGACAATAATCCGGTCTTCACGTCACCTGCCGCCTACAACGTGGATGAGAACACCACCGCAGTAGGAACCGTTACCGCGACCGACGCCGACTTGCCTGCTCAAGTCGTCACCTACAGCCTCACCGGTGGTGTCGATGCCGCATTGTTCGCCATCGATCCCAGCACCGGGGACCTGACGTTCCTCGCTGCTCCCGACTTTGAAACCCCGTTGGATGTCGGTGCCGACAACGTCTACAACATCGACGTCACAGCCGATGACGGCGCCGGCGGCACCACCATTCAAAGCATCGCCGTGACCGTCGTCGCTTTGAACGACAACAACCCCGTCTTTACCTCACCCGCCGCTTACAACGTGGATGAGAACACCACCGCGGTCGGAACCGTCACCACCACCGATGCCGATCTACCGGCCCAAGTCGTCACCTACAGCCTTACCGGTGGTGTCGACGCCGCCCTGTTCGCGATTGATCCCAACACCGGAAACTTGACGTTCATCGTTGCTCCGGACTTCGAAACGCCGCTCGATGTCGGTGCTGACAACGTCTATAACGTCGACGTCACCGCCAACGATGGTGCCGGCGGAACCACGATTCAGAGTATCGCCGTCACCGTCGTCGCTCTGAACGACAACAATCCGGTCTTCACATCACCCGCAGCCTATAACGTGGATGAGAACACCACCGCGGTCGGAACCGTCACGGCGACCGATGCAGACCTGCCGGCCCAAGTCCTGACTTACAGCCTCACAGGTGGTGTCGATGCGGCCTTGTTCGCGATTGATCCCAGTACCGGAGACCTGACGTTCCTCGCCGCTCCTGACTTCGAAACCCCGTTGGATGCCGGGGCCGACAACGTCTATAACGTTGACGTCACAGCCGATGACGGTGCCGGTGGCACCACCATCCAGAGCATTGCCATCACGGTCGTGGCCCTGAACGATAACAGTCCCGTCTTCACCTCACCCGCTGCTTACAACGTGAATGAGAACACGACAGCGGTGGGAACCGTCACGACCACTGATGCCGATCTGCCCGCTCAGGCCATCACCTACAGTGTGACCGGTGGCATTGATGCCCCCCTGTTCGCCATTGATCCTAATACCGGGGACTTGACGTTCCTCGTCGCTCCCGACTTTGAAACCCCGCTGGATGATGGGGCGGATAATGTCTACAACGTCGACGTCACGGCCGACGATGGCGCCGGTGGAACGACCATCCAAAGCATCGCCATCACCGTCGTCGCTCTGAATGACAACAACCCTGTCTTCACTTCACCCGCAGCTTACAATGTCGACGAGAACACGACCGCCGTGGGGACTGTTACCGCGACCGACGCCGATCTGCCGGCCCAAGTTGTCACTTACAGCCTCACCGGTGGCGTCGATGCGGCCTTGTTCGCCATCGATCCCAACACCGGAAATCTGACTTTCCTCGCCGCTCCTGACTTTGAAACCCCGTTGGATGTCGGGGCCGACAACGTCTACAACGTCGATGTCACGGCCGACGATGGCGCCGGTGGAACGACCATCCAAAGCATCGCCGTGACCGTTGTCGCCCTGAATGACAACAACCCCGTCTTCACCTCACCCGCAGCTTACAACGTGGATGAGAACACGACCGCGGTGGGAACCGTCACGACCACCGATGCCGATCTGCCGGCCCAAGTCGTCACTTACAGCCTCACCGGTGGTGTCGACGCGGCCCTGTTTGCCATCGACCCCAGTACCGGAGACCTGACATTCATCGCCGCGCCGGACTTCGAAACGCCGCTCGATGTTGGTGCCGACAACGTCTATAACGTGGACGTCACCGCGGACGATGGTGCCGGTGGAACGACCATCCAGAGCATTGCGATCACCGTTGTCGCCCTGAACGACAACAATCCGGTCTTCACTTCACCTGCCGCCTACAACGTGGATGAGAACACCACTGCTGTAGGAACAGTTACCGCAACCGATGCCGATCTGCCCGCTCAAGTCGTCACTTACAGCCTCACCGGTGGTGTCGATGCGGCCCTGTTCGCTATTGATCCCAACACCGGAAACTTGACGTTCATCGCGGCTCCCGACTTCGAAACTCCGCTCGATGTCGGTGCGGACAACGTCTATAACGTCGACGTCACAGCCGATGACGGTGCCGGTGGCACCACAATTCAGAGCATCGCCGTGACAGTCGTCGCGCTGAACGACAATAATCCGGTCTTCACGTCACCTGCCGCCTACAACGTGGATGAGAACACCACCGCAGTAGGAACCGTTACCGCGACCGACGCCGACTTGCCTGCTCAAGTCGTCACCTACAGCCTCACCGGTGGTGTCGATGCCGCATTGTTCGCCATTGACCCCAGTACCGGAGACCTGACGTTCATCGCGGCTCCCGACTTCGAAACGCCACTCGATGTCGGTGCGGATAACGTTTACAACGTCGACGTCACGGCCGATGACGGTGCCGGCGGCACCACCATCCAGAGCATCGCCATCACTGTCGTCGCTCTGAATGACAACAACCCTGTCTTTACTTCACCCACAACCTACGACGTGGCTGAGAACACGACCGCGGTGGGGACAGCCACGGCAACCGACGCCGACTTGCCTGCTCAAGTCGTCACCTACAGCCTCACCGGTGGTGTGGATGCCGCACTGTTCGCCATTGATCCCAATACGGGAGACCTGACATTCATCGCCGCGCCGGACTTTGAAACGCCGTTGGACGTCGGTGCGGACAACGTTTACAACGTGGATATCACTGCCGATGACGGCAACGGTGGGACGACCATTCAGAGCGTTGCCATCACCGTCACTGCGGTGAATGACAATTCTCCGATCTTCACGTCACCCGCCGCCTACAACGTGGACGAGAACACGACTGCGGTCGGAACGGTGACCGCCACGGACGCCGACCTGCCTGCAGAAACGGTCACCTACAGCCTCACGGGTGGTGTCGACGCAGCCCTGTTCGCCATTGATCCCAGTACGGGAGACCTGACGTTCATCGCTGCTCCCGACTTCGAAAACCCGTTGGATGTGGGGGCGGATAATGTCTACAACGTGGACATCACTGCTGATGATGGCAATGGTGGTACGACCATCCAAAGTGTTGCCATTACCGTTGTCGGCGTGAACGAATCCCCGGTCATCACCTCACCCGCAGCCTACAACGTGCCAGAGAATACGACGGCCGTCGGAACGGTGACTTCCACCGATCCCGATCTACCGGCTCAGGTCGTGACCTACAGTGTTACGGGTGGAGTTGATGCCGCCTTGTTCGCCATTGATCCCAATACGGGAGAATTGACGTTCATCGCAGCACCCGACTTCGAAACGCCGCTCGATGTGGGTGCGGACAACGTCTACAACGTGGACATCACTGCCGATGACGGCAACGGTGGCACAGTCATTCAGAGCATTGCCGTCACGGTCACCGCCGCGAATGACAACGCTCCGGTCTTCACCTCACCCGCCGCATACAACGTGGCGGAGAACACGACAGCCGTGGGAACCGTCACCGCGACCGATGCCGACCTGCCCGCTCAAACGGTCACGTACAGCATCACCGGTGGTGTCGATGCCGCCTTGTTCGCCATTGATCCCAGCACGGGAGCCCTGACGTTCATCGCTGCTCCTGATTTCGAGAACCCGACCGATGTGGGTGCGAACAACGTCTACGACGTCCAGGTGTCGGCCGACGACGGGAATGGATCGATCACCGCTCAGGACATCGCCGTCACAGTGACCGATGCCGTCGAGGGATCCCTCATTACGTTGAATCCGGACACCGGAACCTATCACCTGAAGAAGGACCGAGCCTTCGTCGATCCGACCGCGACGTTCGTCTCGGGTGATCCGGATGTCGATTACACCGACGCCAAGCTGACAGTCTCGATCGTCGCGAATGCCAATCGCAAGGATGTTCTGAGCGTCTTCCCGAAGGGGAACGGCGCGGATCAGATCAATGTGAAGGGCAAAAAGATCCTGTACGAAGGGGTCGTGATCGGCACCTTCAAGGGTGGCCGCCGCGGCCAGGATCTGGTCATTACCTTCAACGGAGCGGCGACCGAGGCAGCCGTGAATCAGCTGGTCAAACGTGTCAACTTCAACGCCAAGGATCGGAAGCTGCCGCAAGCCACTCGAACCCTGCAAATGCAGGTAACGAACCTCGGCGGACAGGACAGCAATCAAGCCACACGGCAAATTGATGTCGTCGCAGCGGTTGATTAATCACACATCCTGAATCGCATCCTGCTGCTCAGCAGGAACTGTTCGAAGGCTGTCCCGACACCGTGTCGGGGCAGCCTTTTTTGTTTTCCAGCGGCCTGTTCGACATCAATGCAAAGCGGGATGAACCCTTGGCGAGGCATCGTTGTCATATCCTGAACACATCTCTCAACATCCAATCTGCAATGATTCGGCAGCGTTCAATTGCGTGTAGTCATCATCAGTGTTCTGTTTAATGAATGTGACTTACTGACCTCTAATTTCAGAATTCTTTATTTTTCGTTGACTCACTACTGGCAGAATGTCATAAATCGATTATCTCATCAATGTCTGTCGACAACTCAAATCTTCTCGTTTCTTGCAGAGGTAGCCCGAACCACGTTCTCTTGTCATCGTCACGTATGTGCTCCTCAATCTTTTCCCGAAGGGATAGCACCATGTTTCGTACGACCAGGTCTTTCAGATCCCGACAAGCGTTTACGTTGATCGAACTCCTGGTGGTGATTGCCATCATCGCCGTGTTGATTGCCTTGCTCTTGCCCGCGGTGCAGCAGGCTCGAGAAGCCGCCCGCCGCAGTCAGTGCCGCAATAATCTCAAGCAAATCGGCTTGGCAATGCACAACTATCATGACGTCGGCGGCAGCTTTCCTGGCAACGGCGGAGGTTTTTCCAGCGCCAGCGGAAACGTGTTTGGATTCTGGGTCGGGTTGTTGCCGCAGTTAGACCAAGGGCCGCTCTATAACAAAATCAATTTCAACTTGAGCGCAAACTGCGCCGAGCACACGACAGTCTCTGGCCTGTCGGGCTCTTTTGTCGCCGTACAACACTGCCCTTCGGATCCCTTCCCAGCACAGGTCAGCAACCTGCAGGCCGCGGCGACGACCTGCAACGGTGGTGGAACGGATGGCGGCACCGTTAACGGCTCCATCACAGGTTATGTTTCAACCTACGGGATCAATTACGGGGACTCCTATAACTATGGTGAACCTTTCGGGTACAGCACCGATGGTTCGAACGCTAAGTACGGCTGCCGGGGTTGTGCCGCTCCGGTGAATACGGCGACCGTGGACTGCCCCATCCCGGCGATGTGGTGGGGATCTGGCCCCAATAGCCGTGGGTTCTGGAGCTATTACGGCGACGCCGCGGCCCCCCCGTATCGCAAGCAACCGCCAGTCAAGATTCGCGATGTCACCGACGGACTCAGCAACACGATCCTCATCGGCCACATTTCTCGTAAGCTGCATGCCCCAGTCTTGTGGACCGCCACTCACGGGGACATGGCGGGAACCTGCTTACCGATCAACACCGGGATGAACTGCCAATACACCGGCGGCAATGGCAACAACGATTGCCCGTGGGCCAGCACAGCCAACACCGGCACCTACAATTGGAACCAAGAGTGGATGCAACGCGGTTTCACAAGCCACCACGTGGGAGGTACCGTGTTCCTAATGGCCGATGGCTCGGTCCAATTCTTCAGCCAGAACATCGACCAGCGAACCTACAACGCCATGGGTAGCCGGGCCGGCGGCGAGGTGGTTAGTCCAAATTAAATAGCGGCGAATTTCGCACTGCGATGGTCCCCGACACGAGCGATCACCCAATCATCCTGCGGACAAAGCACATAGGGTTCTTAATTCAATCGACGACCTCATTGCCAATGAAACTTTTTGTCAAGTAATTTTAGTACATGCAGCCTCAATTGGAACATCATCGCCAAGGTCAAATCCATGCGTGCTCTTGAATATGGTCTGTTCCTCTCGCTGCTCCTGGTGACATCGGCCTGCGGTAAAGCAGGACCTCGCCTGGCGGCAACGAGTGGCGTGGTGACTTACCAGGGAAACCCTGTCGTCGATGCTCAAGTGGTGTTCGTGTCGTCGGAAAAATTTGAGGGTCGGACATGGCCGGCCAGCGCCGAAACGGACGGCGACGGGAAGTATGTGCTGACAACAGCAGGGGTTGGTCAAGGTGCATTGCTCGGCAAACACAGCGTTACCATCACCAAGCGCGGCCTGTCTCCCGGTGCGATCCCCGGCAGTCCCGCTGTCGGTCACGAATCGCTTCCAGAAATGCAGGCCTATATGCAACCGGGGCCGGCGTTGATTCCCAAAAGGTATTTCAGCCCGGTCACGTCGACCCTCGAAGTCGAAGTCAAAAGCGGGAGCAACACGCACAACTTTGATTTGAAAGATTGAAATACCGTCAGTAACCCGACCGCACAACGTTCGTTGCACGTGTGAACCGAACAGCATCCGAGGTCACCGCACATCCACAAATCACAGGAAAATGCCCTCACTGGCAATCGGCGATGATTGCGGCCAGACCTCGGACGATCTGACAACATGCCACCGCAGGCATGACACGCAGTGACGTGCCTGCTTATAATCCGGAGACGCTCCGCTCGCTCTCGGCTGTGTCAGTTCATCGAAAATCTCGTTCAACGGCATTTTGCATCTACAGGGTAACAGATCTGATGGATCGCTTCAGGAGTCTCATGGCGTGGGCCCTGGCAATCGTCGCCTTCCCCTACTTGGCGTACGCTCAACCCGCCCCCCGTCCTGCGTCCCGGGCCCCGATCGGGCAATCGGTCCACCCTGGCGGCATTGGCCCTCTGGTTCCTGGATACTGGGGGGCAGTCGGAACCGATATTGTCAATCCGCGGGACCACGCCATTGATGCCGTTTCTGCCATCTACTTCGAAAAACATCCGAATCTGCAATTCAGCAGGCAAACGTGGGTTCCCGCGCGAGCCCGCCTGGCGACGTCGATCCCGGTGCTCGCCCCCAAAGATCTGCCCCGCGGGATCGACAGCGCAGAGATTCAAACCTTGTTGTTGGATCGCACTGGCAAAAATGAAGTTTTGGTGAAGAGTTCCACCGGACAGATGCTGGGGGACGCCACACTTTCGACCATGCACGAGCGGCCGCTCACGGCTGTGATTGACGATGGTGAAGACGAAGATGGAAACCACGCGGTGGTGGCCATGCGGCTGATTCGCAATTACACCCGACGTGTTTCCCGTTTCTCCGGCGACTTCATGGCCCCCAGCCTGGAGAATCTGCAGGGGCTCAACCATCTGGTCCTCATGAGCGATCGGCTGGCACACGATAGTGCCGGAGTGTCGGCCATTCGGGAGTGGATTCACGATGGTGGACGACTCTGGATTATGCTGGATCAAGTGACCCCCGAAACGGTCAACGCCCTGTTGGGGGACAGCTTCACCTATCACCCGGTCGACCGCGTCGGACTCACCAAATTCACGATCAAAAGCACTCAAGTCGGTGGATTGGTCACGGCGGGACTGACTCAAGAATTTAAAGATCCCGTAGACTTCGTCCGCGTGCTGACATCACAAGGCACCGTGATGCATACCTTGGATGGCTGGCCGGCGTCATTCTTTTTCCCCGTCGGCCGTGGAAGAGTCCTGTGTACCACGGTCGGGGCCCGCGCTTGGATTCGTCCACGGACCGAGAAAGATTCGAAAGTCACCGATGTCCTGCGCGACTCACGCTATCTGGCCAACGACTTCATGACTGAACTCGGCTACGAATTTATGGGCCAGCCCCCCGAGCCAGCCCCTTTGCAAGCCGACGATTTCAAGAGCTTCGTCGCGGAGCAAATTGGCTATCGCATCGTCAGTCGGGGAACGGTACTGCTGGTCCTGGGGCTGTTCTGTGTCGCGCTGGTCGCCGCGGGAAGTTGGCTGGCCTATCAACAACTGCTGCCACACTTGGGCTGGCTGGGACCGCTGCTGGCCGTAGGATCGGCGACAACACTAGTGCTGCTCGGCTTCTGGTCTCGCAGCGCCGTCCCGGCGACTGTCGCGATCGCCCAGCTGGCCGAGATTTCTCATGATGCCGACGATCTGCAACTGACCGGACTCATGGCCTTGTATCAGCAAGCGGAAACGTCGACTCCGCTAGGGGCCGTGAATGGCGGAGTCTTCGAGCCAGATGTGTCGGGACAAGATGGCAAGACGCGGCGGATGGTCTACACCGATCTAGGTGCCTGGCACTGGGAAAATCTGACGCTTCCCGCGGGTTTGCGGACGGCCCCATTCCGTTTTTCAAGCAAGTTAACGCAGCCCATTTCCGCACGAGCGACATTCGGCCCCGAAGGTCTGGTCGGCACCGTGGAACCGGGCCCCTTCAAAGATCTAGCAGACAGCCTCGTCGTGCTGCCCGGACAACCAATCCTCTCCGCACAGCTGGCCTCGGAAGGTCGCTTCTCGGCCGGACCGAATGACATCCTGGCCTCTGGCGAATTCATTGGCGGGACGATCCTCAGTGATGAGCGTCGTCGTCGTCGAGCCGTCTACAAAAAGATGCTTGAAGTTCCCGAATCGCAGCGAGATTCCGAGTCAGAAGACGAACCACCCACACTGCAAAAAGCACCGATTCGTAACTATCCCACCGAACCTCTCTTTCTCGCCTGGGCCTCTCCCTACGACATGCAGTTCACGCTGCCGGCGGACGCCCAACGGGTCGGTTCGGCATTGCTCGCGATTCCCTTAAAATTCGATCACCCAGCACCGGGAACCTCATTTGTGATTCCGTCCGCCTGCGTGACGTATGAATCGGGGGGGACCTCCGGGGCTTATATGAATCGAGAAAAGCGTTGGATCGCCGCGTTAAATAAAGCATCGACGACCACACTCCGATTCATATTGCCGCGCGAAGTACAGCCGATGACGCTCAAGCAGGCCCGCCTGACCATCAACATTGACGCCCCCGGGCGAACTTTGTCGATCTTTCCGGATCGCGATATCACTCAACCCCCATTGGCGACCCGTTCAAGTCCAGTAGGGACCGTCCAGTTCAATCTCGATCAAACCGAGTCGCTGAAGATTGATTCGAACGGAACATTCCTGCTGACCATTGATGTTGGGACTGCCCAGGGAGAAGTCCGTGAGGCAATTAAAGGGAGCGTAAAAAACGACTTGGCGTTCCCTGTCTGGAAGATTGAAAAAGTGCAACTAGAAGTGACCGGAATCTCGCAGTAGATCACGCGAATCAGACTCAAAAAGTATTACCGGTCGCCACGAATTGCGGATCGGTGGATTCGATCCACCCTACACAGAGGAAATATCGCATGGCTCAGGACGCGGTCGTCGTGACCGATCAATTGACCAAGAAATATGGCGACTTCACCGCACTCGATCAGCTATCGCTGACACTCGAACGCGGCCACATCCTGGGATTCATCGGCCCCAACGGTGCCGGCAAAACGACAACGATCAAGATCCTGGTCGGACAAGCCCGCCCCACCAGCGGTACCGCATCGATCGCCGGGGCCGACTGTGTCCGCGACTCGAAAAAGGTCAAGCGGCTGGTCGGTTATATGCCCGACACATTCGGCTCGTATGACAACATGCGGGTCCGCGAGTATCTCGATTTCTTCGGTGCGGCGTTCGGAATTCCCCGCACGGCACGCCTCAAGCGGATCGATGAAGTGATGGAGATCACCGGCTCCACCTACATGAAGGATCGCTTCGTGGAGGGGCTCAGTCACGGTATGAAACAGCGAGTGGGAATTGCCCGCACGCTGCTGCACGATCCCCCCGTGCTGGTCTTGGACGAACCAGCCAACGGCCTCGACCCACAAGCCCGCATCGACATGCGTCTGATCCTGCTGCGGCTCTCTGAAATGGGCAAAACGCTGATCGTGACCAGCCACATTCTGCCCGAGCTCTCTCGCATCTGTGACCACGTCGCCATCATGACGCACGGCAAGTTGCGAGCCTTCGGGACACTGGAAGACATCATGCGGAAGGTCAGCCAGCAACGGACGATTGAAGTCCAGCTGACCTCGGCGGAACGGATCGAACAAGCGGCCGAACTCCTCCGCAAGCTGCTCGAGCCGGGTGCCCAAGTCGAAACATCCCCCGCCGAATCGATCGTTCGTTTCCCGACCAAGAAATCCGAGCAGGAACTGGCCACCCTGCTAGCCCGGTTGATCGAAGCGAATCTCGGAGTCAGTCAATTCCGTGAATTGCAGGCCGACCTGGAAGACACGTTCCTCTCGATCACGCAAGCCAACCCGGCCCCGTCGGGCGAACCGCGAGTGGCCGTAGCAGCGGGAGGGACGCGTCAGTGAATAATCCGATCATTCAGCGGGAACTGGTCGGCATGCTGGGTACGAGTAAGGCCCTGCTGATGCAGGCGGTGCCGGCGTGCCTGTTCACGCTGCTCGTCGCACTCCGCTGGCCAACCGATGCCCGGGTCGACCTGTCGGGAGCCCAGGCTCAAGAAGTATTCGCCCTGTTCGGCTACGGACTGCTGGCGACGTTGATTCTGTTGGTACCCGCCTTTCCCGCAACGACCATCGTCCGCGAGAAAAATCGCGGGACACTGGCACTGTTGCTCAACTCGCCCCTCAGCCCCTGGTCGATCTATTTCGGCAAACTGGTCGGAGTACTGGCCTTTGTCTTGTTGCCACTTCTGATGAGCATCCCCGCCGCGTCTGCGTGCTATGCGATGGGTGGCCTGTCATTGTGGAATCAGGTACTGGCACTGTATGGCATCCTCGCCGTTCTGATTCTGCAATACACGGCCTTGGGGCTGTATGTCAGCAGTTCGGCAAACACGCCGGATGCCGCGTTACGAGTCACCTACGGAGCAATTCTCGGCCTCTCGGTGCTAACACTGGGGCCGTATCAGTTTCTCCAGGGAAAAGACTGGGGGGCCATCGTCACCATCGCCTTGTGGCTGCAATCCCTCTCCCCAATTACCGCGGTGATGGAGATACTCGGACATGCTGACGCCAGCTCACATGGCATGATCTCCGTGCCCGGGAATCCGCATCGTTTTGTGTTCCTGGCTCTGTCAACATCCGTTGCCTTCATGCTGGCCACGATTGCTCGACTGCAGCCGTTGGTATTTGATCGTCCTCGTCCCCAGGGAGTCATCACCGATGATCGCAGTACGAGTCAACAATGGTTCCGCCGGCTCCTATTTCTGGTTGATCCTCAACGCCGCAAGAGCTCCATCGGCCGCTTTACGAATCCGGTGATGGTGAAAGAATTTCGCTGCCGTCGTTTTGGTAGTTCACACTGGATGCTGCGTCTGGTCGCGGTCTGTGCCATGGCGTCACTGGGACTCACTTACACATCCACTGCAGGAACGCTGGACTGGGGCGTGGAGACGATCGGCGGAATCATGGTGATCTTGCAAGTCAGCCTGATCGTCCTGATTACCCCCAGCCTGGCAGCCGGACTGATCAGCGGCGAACGCGAAAGTGGCGGTTGGGGTTTGCTGCAGATGACACCGCTATCGACATGGCAAATTGTCAGTGGAAAACTGCTAAGTGTCGTTTGGACGCTCGCTCTGATTCTGGTCGCCACGTTGCCCGGCTACGCCGTGATGATTTACATCAAGCCGTCGCTGTCTCAACAGATCTCCTATGTCATGTTCAGCTTGGCTTTAACTGCCCTGTTTGCACTGCTCCTGAGTGCCGCGGTCAGCAGTCTGTTCAAGCGAACTGCCCCCGCCACGGTGACGGCTTACACGCTGCTGCTGATTATCTGCAGTGGACCATTACTGTTCTGGTTGGGACGCGATACGACCTTTGGTCATGGTACGGTCGAAGCCATGCTAACCCTGGATCCGTTGGCCGCCGCGCTGACGGTGATGGATGCTCCAGGGTTCTCACAGTATCAAGTAGTCCCCGCCAACTGGTGGCTGATCGGCGGAGCTTCAGCAGCCTGCCTGGGAGTCTTGTGTACGCAAACGTGGCGACTGACACGCCCACAATAAAGCGACTGGATCACATTGCAATCATTGGGAGGGTGGGGCTCCTGCCGAACCGCTTGGTCTCTCGACGGCGGGTAGACTTGGCGGTTCGGCAGGAGCCTCACCCTCCCGGCGGCAACAACTTAGATGACCTCACCGGTGTGAACGAAACACGATGCAAACGATAACACGATTCGGAACACTTTCGATCAGCCCGCTTCTCACGGCAGCGATCATCGCCGCTTGCGTTGCCTGTGGCTCGGCCGCTCGGCTGGAGGCCATCGAAGCCGATACGGTCTACCCCACCGACCCCGAGTACTCCACCCAGCCCACCATTCCTGGGTTCGCTCAACGTTCGAAGATTTTGTGGCTGGAAGCCTTGGCTCGCCCCGAAATCGATCTCAAACGGCAGGCTGCCGATACCATTGCCATCGCCCAGCAAAGTGGGATGCCCGACCTGCAGGACACGGCACCGCGGCTGATCGCCGAACTGGAAGCGCCGAAAGCTCACCCGGCGGTCAAGCTGGCGACGGCTCGGGCCCTGATTGCTTTAGACGCCCGACAGTCGGCCGATGTCCTCATGAAGCATGCTCTCGCAGATTCGTGGGACGTCGCCCAGTTGATCGAACCGGCACTCGCGCGGTGGAAACATGCCCCCATGCAATCGGTTTGGCTGAAGCGGCTCAACGATCCCGCAACCCGGTCACGTCCGCTGTTAATGGCCATTCAATGTATTAGTTCGGTCGAAATGAAAGAGGCAGCCCCCCGCTTGCGGGAGCTGGCTCTCAATCGCCAGCTGGGCCCTGATGTTCGGATGGCGGCCGCTCGTGTGCTGGGGCAGCTCCAATCTGAGAAATTGGAAGAAGACGCTCAGAAATTGTCGGCTGGTGATCCTGTCCAGCAACTGGTCGATCATCTCGTCGCCGCAGCGTTATTAACGCGGCATCAAGGACCACTCGCCGAACAAGTACTACTACGGCTGGCCGTCGATCCCGAGCCAGCTGTCGACGCCATCGCCCTGCAACGACTACTCGAACTGAATCCCCAGCTGGTTGTATCAATTAATGGTCAAATCCTGACCAATGCCGATGCCAACGTAAGGCTCCTCGCCGCCAAGATCTTTCTGGGGCAAAAGTCTGTGGAGGCGATCGGCCACCTTGGCATATTGCTCGACGATCCCGACCCGGCGGTGAGGACCACTGCCCAAGCGGCGATGATTGAACTCGCCAAAATTGAAACACTCAACTCCACAGTGCGGGAAACAGCCACGAAGGTTCTGGCACTTGACGCTCCGCGAGGCTTAGAACAAGCAGCGTTAGTCATCGGCGGGATCGATCACGAACCAGCCGCAGACCGCTTGTTGCAGCTCTTGCAGCACGAAGACGCAGACGTTGCAGTGACCGCAGCGTGGGCGCTACGCCGCATTCTGGTGCCGGCGACAGCACAACCGATTTTCGAAAAAGTGAAGGCTGACACCGAAAAAAGCATGCTGTCGTTGCCCCTGACGACGGTAGTCGATCATGAAGCGATCGCCTTGATGTACCGTCAGCAAGAGCATCTGCTGGAGGCCCTGGGCCTCCTGCGGCATCGCGCCGCCGAGTCCTTGCTCATTCTTTATTTTCCGACGCCCCCCGAACGAATTTGCCCGCCGGACATTCGATTGGATACGGTGTGGGTTCACGAACTGCGAGTGCGAGCCATCTGGGCCCTGGGCAAGATTTTCGAGAATGACCCGCAACCCGATGTCGTGAAGAGTCTCTCCGAACGGCTACGAGATCCCGATTCCGATGAAATCCGTGCCAGCTGTGCCATCAGCCTGGGGCGCATGCAAGCCAAGAGCGTCATCGACCAGCTGCGATCGCAGTTTCAGCCCGGTGATGAATACGACAAACTGAAATTTGGCTGTGCCTGGGGTGTCGCAAAACTCACCGGCGAACCCATCGCCAAACTGACGCTCCCACCAATTAAAGTAGGCCGCGGGGGGTGGTTTCTGGAATCGCTCGATTAATGGTCGAGATTCCAGCGACGGCACGGGGGGCTGAGTCGCGGAACAAAACCATGGTCCCTTGGATGATCCCGGCGCGAAACAGATGCGGCCAAACTTACGGGCAACTCACGCCGTCCGCTTCGTCGAACTCATTCCGTGGGAGCCAATGCTTCTTCGTGCAGATTCTGGCCGGTTTGCAGTTCGGTAATATAACCCCGGTACTGCTGGTCGAGCTTTTCGTATGCGACCTCGGTCAAATCCGCCAAACTCGGGGGCTTCGCACGGATTCTTGGATTGCGGTCATAGATTCCCGCTAGATAGGCGATGAACTCGTGACGGTAGGCACTGCCGTCATAGTGCATAAAGAAGTGCGCTAGCCCTGCCCCTTGGCTGTAGTTTTGCGAGAGGTTTGGATCCCGTTGGAAGGCTTCCATACCCATGCCGCAAAGTTTTTGCATCGGAACGTAGTATTCGTCTTTGACAAAACGAAACTGGGCGTTCTGAAATCGAATGTAGCGTGGGTCACCCAACGAAAAGGTGTCGCCCTTCCGATGGAACGACTCCATATAACAGGCGACGGCCTCGACCACCCAAAAATCGGAATCAATTCCGACCTTGGGATTCGACGTATAAGCCTCCGAAAACAGTTGGTGAGTGGCTTCGTGAAACATCGTCGCCAGACGCCCTTCTTCCGCCACTTCTAAATTGTGAAAGAAGTGGGCGACTCGTTCATCCGGCACATTCCGCGACCCTGACAAGTAGAGTCCGGAAGTCCCGCCAATTGGCTGAGTCAGCTTTTTCTGCAGCCGGGTGACATACTCGTCCTTAGTACGATAGTAATGCACCACGAATGGGTCAGCTGCCGAACCAGTGGAGGTTGTTCTCTTCGCAAACAGTTTTTTAATCTGCTCGGGCGAGGACAGGAAGTCCGCAAATGTCTGGAAGAAGATGCGATAAAAATCTTCCAGATGCCGCCCCAGTTCGACACCCATTTCCAGACTGTGGTTCGTGTAGATCTTGTAGTGATCGGTCTGCACCACCCAGGCATGCTCGAAATCTCGCCGAAACTCGGCCTCTCGGATGGCCGAGATCCATTCGCCGTTGCAGTAACGTTCACCCTTCTCGTAACGCTCGACATGGTCTGCCTTCAACCAGCCATACTTCTCGGTCAAGACATACTTCTTCTTGAGCATGCTTTCGGCATAAATCGTGACCCACTCATTCCCGTACTGGGTATATCCGAGCAGCCGGCGTGCAAAATTGTGATCGGGATTCTGTCGGGCAACTTCGCGAATTTGATCGTAAGCAAAGCTGATCAGACCTTTGTCCATGGCGATTTTCGCCTTGGCAAACAACTTGTCAGAGTGCTCCTTTTGAAGCGTCCGCAAACGCACCCGCCACGTCTTTTCGGCCTCGGGCAAATCCTTGGGAATTTCCAGCTGCACCTGGCGCGGTAAATTCTCACCTTGCAAGAGATCGGGCGGTAGCGGCTTCGCAAACTGGCGGACTTCATCCGCTTCCAGAGTCAGCTCATGCTCTTCGCAATACTTCGCGATTTCTTCGAGACGGGCAGCGAAATCAGATTGCAGCGTTTTGATCGCGGCTTTAAGAGAGCTTTGGAGTTTGCCTCGATCTTGACGCGGTGACGCAGCCCGGGCGGCAACCACCGATGTCTCAATAACCGGAACGCAACAGCACAAACCCAAGACGATCAGGCCGATCAATCGCCACCATTTGCCATCACATACCGCTCGGCCCGATTGCAACATTCTAACCTCGTTCCGACTCAAGACCTGGCCTCTTCATGGGCAAATCAGGTTTCACGAAAGACAATCTATTCTAAGACGTTTCCAGCGTGGAGAAAAGATGGGTTTCACGACAGGTGGTGAAAATTTGTCTCCAAGCGAGAAATCTCACTCGACGTAGGAAGTTGGAGTCCCTGGCCTATTTAAAGGCGACTGTTCTCGGAAAAAACGTGGTGTGATGGCCATCGGTGCCATCCGCTTTCCGCCCCCCGCCAGACGTTTCAAACCGGAACCGCCACGCTATAGTGAGACAGCAACCGGCAGCTCGCCCCTCTGATCTTTTGAACAATCCTGCTACGGAGAACTGACATGCGTCTGGCCACCACAAGACACGTCCTCGGAGCGTTTAGCCTATCACTGAGCCTGCTGGCATGCGGGCTGACACCGGCTCATGGAGCCGATGAAACGCTCTACGTCGCCACGCCGTTGACTCAGCCCAAGGAGTTCACTCCGGGGATCGAGGGTCCGCAATGTGACCGCGAGGGGAACATCTATGTTGTCAACTTTGCCACCGAGGGAACCATCGGCAAGGTCACTCCCGCTGGCAAAGCCCAAAAGATCTTGCAACTTCCTTCGAAAAGTGTCGGCAATGGCATCGTTTTCGATCGCGCCGGGTACATGTATATCGCCGACTACACAGGCCACAATGTGCTGCGGGCCAATCTGAAGACCAGTCAGATCTCGGTCTTCGCGCATGACAAGGAAATGAACCAGCCCAATGACGTTGCCATCGCCCCTAACGAAACGCTGTATGCCAGCGATCCGAACTGGGAAAAGGGAACGGGCCAGGTCTGGAAGATTACGACTGATGGCAATATCTCCCGCGTTGCCACCGACATGGGAACGACCAACGGGATTGATGTCAGCCCCGACGGAAAACAGCTCTACGTCAACGAGAGCATCCAACGCAATGTTTGGGTGTTCGACATCAAGACCGACGGCACACTGGAAAACAAACGGCTGATCAAACAGTTCGAAGACTTTGGCTTTGACGGCATGCGGTGTGATGTCGCCGGCAATCTCTGTATTTCGCGTTACGGCAAAGGCACCGTCGTGATCATGACACCCAAGGGCGAAATTCTGAAGGAAATCGACGTCCTGGGTAAGAAGCCCACCAACGTCTGTTTCGGCGGCCCCGATGGCCGAACGGTCTATGTCACGGAAGTCGATCACACCCGCCTGGTTCAATTCCGAGTCGAAAAGCCCGGTTTGGCCTGGCAACGCTGGCAGGGCGAGGGCAAGTAGCCACACCGTTAAGACCGGCAACACGATCTCCGTTTGCCGGTCTTCTACTGACTTTCATTCGACCTTTGGAACGCCATAGAGCTTCAGCACGCCACAAGAGTCGCACATATACGCGTTCACTCTCCCGGCGATTGGACGACCTCCAGTCCAAAGTGAGATCTTCGCATCGAAGAGCGCGTACTCCAGCGGGGTTTGAAACTGTCCATGAGCTTTATTAACCAGCCTGATTTGGGTCATGTTCCCCTCGCAATCAGTGCATTTGAAGGCATTGTCAGTCATGGCAATCACTCGGTCTAAAAACTGCGGCCTGAAATCTCGGCGGTGAACGTGGACACCGTCCTACTTAACAACGCACCAGCCCGGCTTGAAGATCATCACGAATTTCGCGATACTTCGAATCCACTGATTCTGAATCAGTTGGCGAACCGAAGTAACTCATCTGATCTCTCCCTTAGGGGAAGCCAGAGACTGGTTCTCTCCTCTATTAACTGTGAGGAGTGTCGAAGAAACGAGAAAATGCGCCTATAGCTCAGCTGGATAGAGCAACGGATTTCTAATCCGTCGGTCGGTGGTTCGAATCCACCTAGGCGCACGTTTTTCCCCCCGCGATCTGCCTGCCGCCATCTGCGGATAGGGAATAATCGTTAGCATACTCCGGTATTATTCTGCGTAAAACTCCTATTGCCCCTGAATCTCGATTCTGCGAGACTCCTCGCGCGGTGGAGACCCGGCGGCTTTCCGCGCTGACACAGATCGCCGTGGGGCGAGGTTCGTTCTTCCAAGGAGGGTAGGAGATCATGGCGCAAGTTCAGGGGGGTACTCGCGGCAGCATGTGGTTGCGGGGGATGATTGGTGGAATCGCTCTTAGTGCGGTTTGTGTCGCGGCCACGGCACAAGATCAGTTTCTCACTCCTCGCGGCAACTCAGCCGCTAGTTACAGCAATCCCAGTGGCCCCGGCTACGGGAATGGTTACACCAATCCGACACAAGGCGGACCGTCGCTCAGCGAAGCCACGGCCGTCCTCGAAGCGGGTGTGCGACAACTTTACAAACATATTGAACCGGGCGACGATCCGTCACCCAACGAATTGATCGCCTACGCCGATCTGCGTGCGTTGCGACTCTACACCGGAGCATTGGAAGTTGCCGGTTGGGACTTGGAACAAGCCTCACAGGTCTACGCTCAACTCGACAGCGCTCGCTATCGCGGTCGGATTCGTGATCTGCCGACCGATGCTCGCACCCTGCAAGCTCGTGAACGCTACCTCGCATTCCGCGAAACCGTTCGCACGCTGCTCTATCGCGTTCGCACCACTGCGGTGGCCGTCGAACACCAAGTCAGCTTCTGCGATCCTCGGGTCGCTCGCGAATGGCGCACCGATGTCGTTCCGGCTTTGGCCGACGTCATCAATGCCACTCAGCCGCTGTTCATGGAAACAGACACCTTCACGGCTTACGGGGTTCCCGGAGCTCGGGCACGTCCGGTTTCCAACGTCAACAACCCCAATGGCATCCCACCCGATGCTGTCGAAGTCGGCCGGTCGCCCGTCTACCGTCCTTACAACGGAGAAGGTCGTGGACAAGGTCGGTACTTTGAAGTCCGCGCTTTCGGTGGTCCGGTTCGCGTGAAGTCGATCCGCTACGTCAGCCATGAAAACAACTTTGGTGTGCTGAATAGCAATGTCACCCGTCAATTGACGGTCGATCAGATTGCCTCACCGAAAGAACCATTGTTCATTCCTTGCCTGCGAGATCGCTTTGTCGATCTGAGCCAGCTGGAAGTTGAATGGGAAAATGCCGACCCGCGTCGTGGTGCCTTCGCGGCGATCGACGTCATTGGCGATCGTCCCAACGGACGTGATGACTGATCAACAATCCGCCTGCGACAGGCATGGACTCGATTCAGCGATCTCGCTGATGATTATTCGATAAGACGAAACCCGGTTTCTCACAAGAGAGCCGGGTTTATTTTTTTTGAGAGCGCCTGATCGCGACAGACTACTATTCTTCGCCCTTGGGCATTTCCAGCCGGCAGCAGCCGAGATCGAGATAGTCTAGCGAGGTCCCCTTCTTGGGGCGCTGGAAAACTTCGGTCGGCAAGCGGTAGACGATGAAGCGGCCGTCACGGTCACATTCCACCAGACTGGCAGCACGCAGAATTCCTAAATGGTGCGACACGGTAACGATACTGATTTCCAGTTCGGTTGCCAAATCGCTGACGTTTTTAGGGCCCTCGCGCAGCGAACTCACGATGCGCAGCCGACAAGGCTCGCTGAGCGCCTTCAGTCGCTCGGCACAAGATCGCGGTTGCAATGGGTCTTCGGTCACGGAGAAGTGCCTTGTGACGTGGTCGTCTTACACGATTAAGGGGGCAAAAATGCAACGTTTTGATCGCGGCAATTCAGATTGGCTAAAAGTCTCACGCGAGGTCGCGTAGAGCATAAACCGTAAACGGCAATCAACGAGGGACTTTGCTCACGAGAGCATCACCTCAAAAAACTCATTCATCGCCGGGCAGAAAACTCTCTGACAAATCAGCAGAGATTCTCTATTAAGATCATAAACAGCAACTCCCCGGCATTCAATTGCAACATCGGCATTAGCATCGAGATACTGCAGGTTCAGAGACAAGAATCGGCGTGATGAGTATGATTCCCCAAGCCACCGCCGAGGCATCCTCAATCACATCGCAGTGGGCCAAGCGAAATGTCGACAGCCGTTTACGTAAAACAGCCCGGCTGCGATTGACAACCGGGCCATCCAATTCTTGCCGGCAACCCCCTCGAGATTATTTCTTCTCGACTGCCCAGATGTTACGGAAACGTACGGCATCACCGTGGTTTTGGAGAAACAACGCTCCGGCCTGACTTTCATCGTTCAATCCGCCACCCGGCGTATTGCGATTGATTTCGAACTTGTCATGGATCAGCACACCATTCTGCTTGATGGTGACCACGGCATTGGCCGTCTTCTTGCCCGCCGTATCATATTTGGCAGCGGTAAAATCAACGTCGTAAGTTTGCCACGACATCGGCGGCAGGCACATATTCACATTCGGCTTCTGAATCGTATAAAAGCCACCACATTCGTTGTTCTCGCCGCTCAAACCGAACGAGTCCAGAATCTGACATTCGTACTGATCTAGCAGGTACATGCCGCTATTGCCGCGACCTTGGCCAGTGGCCTTGGGCATAAAAGGCGTCCGAAATTCCAGATGCAAAATGAAGTTGTGGAACTTGGCTTTGGTGCGACCACCGACTCCCAACAGCTTCCCGTCTTCCAGTTTGCCATTCTCCCAACCGTCGACATTGCTGCCATCAAACAGAACCACGGCCCCGTCGGCCGGCTTGGCTCCCGCGGTCGGCGAAACGCGATACACTTTTTTCAACTCGACCGACTCCGGCGTCTTCACCACCAACACGCCCTTGCCGATAGTGACCGACTTGCCGTCCTGAGTTTCCCCCTTCAAAATCGTCTTTTCTTTTCCATCCCACCCAGCGCCGGGCAAACCACCCGTCAGCAACACGACGTCATATTTCCCGTCACCCCGGGCAATCACCTGAGCTCCGAACTTCTTGTCGCCAATAGCTCCTGCGTATTCCCCCTGAGCTTCAAACTCCGGGTTCTGGGCCAGATCCCCCAGGTGTTCGGCATCAGGATGTTTTGCCGGCAAACCATCAGCCGACCACACGGTCTGACCGAAACCCAACAGCACAAGACTTCCCAGCGACGCGAGGCAGAATCGGCGAATCATGTCGTAGCTCCCAGTGGTGGAATTGCTGCGGTCAACGTGCGACCCGCACGCCTTCCGCTGTCGTTGATCCCGCAGGTGATGCAGGTCGGAGCGATTTGAGCCACCATCTTCCGTTAGCGAAGCCCATGGCTCCCTCGGAAAACGCGCACTGCAAACGCTCTCTAATTGGCCAGAAACGGACAAACTCCGTCCCAGTGGTCTGCGAGTAACATACCAACTTTGACTTTTGCCGGCGACCAAGTCTGGCACCAGGTGGGGAACCTCGCATGGCTCTCCGAATCTTGTTATTCTGGTCGTTTCGATTCCAGCTCAAGCTGACATTTTAGATGATGAAACTGGACGCGGCCCAACACGAGACGTTTGATCGCGGTCCTAATATCAGCGAAAGTTTACGCCTGACCGCGTAGAAAATAATGACCATGCAACTGTTACCGGCAATTGATCTCCGCGGCGGACAATGTGTTCGATTGCGACAAGGCGACTATGCTCAAGAGACCGTTTTCGGAGCCGATCCCGCAGAGATGGCTCTGAAATGGGTCCAACAAGGGGCCGAGCGTCTCCATCTGGTTGACCTGGACGGTGCCAAAGCTGGGCATCCCGTCAACGTGGACGCCATTCGGCGAATTGTCGAAGTCGCTGGCATTCCCTGCCAATTGGGCGGCGGCATCCGCGATGCCTCGTCCATCCGCCAGATGTTGGATGAAGTCGGTATCGACCGCGTCATTGTCGGGACCCAAGCCTTAAAGCAGCCCGAATGGTTCCGACAGATGGCCCAAGATTTCCCCGGGCGACTCTGCCTGGGGCTCGACGCCCGCGACTCCTTCGTAGCAACCGAAGGCTGGTTGGATGTCTCGAAAGTCTCGGCCTTAGAGCTGGCAAAAAAATACGCCGACCTCGATCTGGCTGCCGTCATCTACACCAATATTGCCAACGACGGCATGATGCAGGGAGTCGATCGCGGCACCATTGACGACATGCTACGACTGGCCAATCTCGGCCTGCCGGTGATTGCCTCAGGCGGCGTCACCACGCTAGAAGATATCCGCACTCTGGCCGGCGAAAGCCGCACTCAGCCCAAGCTGATCGGCGCCATCATCGGTCGAGCCCTCTACGAAGGAACAATCCACCTACCCGAAGCCCTGCAGGTCGTGCGTGACGGCCGCTAGCAGTGCGGGAAGGCGACAGCGTCGTCCCGTTAGGGACTTTATAGTCGTTGTTCGCTCCGCGAACTGAACGCGCTCGCAGTGGCCGGTTGGAATTC
>JAZKFE010000342.1:0-1781 GCA_040386595.1 Planctomycetota bacterium
GTGGGGTGAGGCTCCTGCCGAACCGCTTAGTCTACGGAAACTCGAAAGACTAAGCGGTTCGGCAGGAGCCTCACCCTCCCAGAATCATTCACAGCGTTGTTCCTCGCTCTGGCGTCAAAACCCTCTTGACGTAAGTGTCAAAATCGTTAAATTTGAATGGATAGGCGGCGCACACCTCGGGCGTTGCCGTCATGCGTCTCTCAGCGCGTGTTGCAGCTCGGGCTTTTTCTCTCCCTGAGTTGTCGTGGTAAGAGATTGTCGGCATTCAGGTTGGATCGTTGATCAACATCGGATGCGACTATTTCAGGTCTCCACAAATGCTCTCTCTACAGCCCCGTGATGTCGCGCGCCGTTTGTCGGTGCGGACCCCCATTGTCAGGGTTGACTGCGAGGGCTTGGATTCATGCCTGCCGAATCATTATCCGCTGCTGCTGTGGCACTTACGTCGACCGCGAACCGTCTTCTCTTTCAAGCAGGACGCTGTCGTGAACTCGCTTCTCAGTTGGCTGGTGAGCTGGCGGCCGCCGAGAATCTGGGTGATCGGCAAGCATTTATTGCTTCGGCCAACGACTTGGCGTGTGCGCATCGAGCGGCCGGCGACAATGAGACGGCCGCTTATTTTCAATTGCTGGCGGCGACTTCCGAACGTCAGGCAACCGATGGTATGGCCGGCGGGATCTCGGCGACGTCTTTGGGGAATTTGGCCTGCGATGCCTTGCTGGCCGGCAAGATGGAGCGGGCAGAGAATCTGTTGTGGAAATCGTTGCTGGCCGAAATGGGAGCGGGAAACGATCTGGGCATCGCCGCAGACTGGGCCAATCTGGGGCTGCTCGCGGGGTTGCTGGGAGATTTACCGGCGGCGAAGGAACGGCTGTGGTGGGCTCTGAAACTGCATCGCAAATGCTACGACCATTTCAGCGTGGCACTGGATCTGTGGCATCTGGGCCAATTGCTGGAGATGGAAAGTGACTGGGAAGGTTCGCGAAAGCTGTTTCAGCGAGCGGCCAGATTGTTTGCCGGGTTCGGCCACGTGCAGTTCCAGCAAGCGGCTGCGTCGCGCGAGTCCGTGAATGCCGCCCGGGCCGCGGTTCTGACGTTCGATGTGCGATTGAATTGAGCACCGCCTGAATGGGGCAATCGCCGCCCTGAAGGTGTTGGAGACAAGGAAGCAAAGAGACGGAAGAATTCAAAGGGATCAAAGAAACGCGAGGAGTCGCGGCCTCTTGTTCGCTGCGCTCACCCAGATTCGAGGTCTGGGATACCCCCTGCGTTCCACTGAACCGGGGGGAAATCGTCGCTTCAAATTTGAAGAATTCACCCGGCCAGACTGTTTCCCCTTTTGATGGCCCCTTATAAATGGGCCTGCAAAATTCGCCTGACAAACACCTTCTTTCTCTATCGAAGAGTTCGCCATGTCCGTTGCTCAACCAGTCCGAGAATTCCCCGCCACTATGACTTGGTTGGGCGATGCCTCGGGAACCTTGCGGCTGATCGACCAGACTCTGCTGCCCGTTGAATATCTGGAAAATGAACTCAAAGAAGTCGCTCAGGTCTTCGAAGCGATCCGGTCACTCCGAGTCCGTGGCGCCCCGGCGATTGGCTGTGCGGCGGCTTACGGGCTGGTGATTGGCCTGCAGCCGTTTGTCACGTTGCCTCGCGCAGAATTCGACGCGAAAGTCACCGAGGTCGCTGACTACCTGGCGACCAGCCGCCCGACCGCCGTGAATTTGTTCTGGGCGCTGGACCGGATGCGAGGTGTCGTGCCGCAGTCGTCCGTCCTT
>JAZKFE010000342.1:1791-8551 GCA_040386595.1 Planctomycetota bacterium
AAGACCGCGAGATGTGTGCGGCGATCGGTCGGCACGGTGCCGCGTTGTTGCGAGACGGACAGGGCGTCTTGACCCACTGCAATGCCGGTGGCCTGGCGACTGCTGGGGACGGCACGGCATTGGCGGTGATTTTTGCCGCCGCAGCCGAAGGCAAAACCTTGCAGGTGTATGCCGATGAAACGCGGCCGCTGTTGCAGGGAGCTCGATTGACTGCCTGGGAATTACAGCAGCGGGGCGTCCCCGTGACCCTGATCTGTGACAACATGGCTGGCTGGGTGATGCACGAAGGACGAGTCCAGGCCGTCATCGTCGGAGCCGACCGGATCACGGCGAATGGCGACGCGGCCAACAAGATCGGCACATACTCCGTGGCGCTGCTGGCCAAGGCTCACGGAATTCCGTTCTACGTGGCTGCCCCGACCAGTACGTTTGACCTCAGTTTGGCCACGGGAGCCCTGATTCCCATCGAACAACGGTCGTCTCGCGAGATCACTCACGGATTTGGCAAGCAAACGGCTCCCGATGGAGTCAATGTTTACAATCCGGCGTTTGATGTCACCCCGGCCCATCTGATCGCCGCCATCATTACGGAACGTGGTTTGATTCAACCTGTGACTGTCGAGCAAGTTCGGACTGTCGTCGGCGGGTAAGCCGCGCGTCGGACAAGAAGTCTTACCAATCGAGAGGGGGACCGCTTAACCGGCTGTCCTCCCTCCCGATTCTGCGTGATTCGCTACCATCCTGGAGAACGTGGTTGAAAGCAAGCCCCTCCTGCCGTAAAATCGGATAACTGTTGGCGGACCCTTTTTGCACTCCTCTGTGAGCGAGTGCCCGCGGCAGAGAATTGAGGTCGTCCGGAGTTACTCTCCAGGGCGGATTGCCGCTGGATATGAGAGAAGTCGTTCGCCAAACTCGTACGCATTTGATGGAGATGTTCGAAAAGCATGGACTCCATCCCAGGCATGACCTCGGCCAGAACTTCCTGATTGATCTGAATCTGATCTCCTACATCGTAGAGACCGCCGACCTTGAGGCGAACGATGTAGTGTTGGAAGTGGGAGCTGGAACCGGTGGCATGAGTGCCTTCCTGTCCGTTCGCGCCGGTGCCGTGGTCTCTGTCGAAATCGACAAGAACATGTATGCCATGGCCCAGGAAGCCGTCGCCGGGCGTGACAATGTCACCCTGCTAAACTGCGATGCCCTGAAAAACAAGAACAACTTCGCCCCGGAAGTGCTGGAAGTGGTGCGAGCCAAGCTGGCCGCTATTCCCAACAGCCGGCTGAAGTTGGTCGCCAATTTGCCCTACTGCGTGGCCACACCGATCATTACCAACCTGGTCGCCAGCGACCTGCCGTGGGTCTCGATGATCGTCACTATTCAATGGGAATTGGGCGACAAAATGCGAGCCCTCGCCGGCGAAGATGGCTATGGAGCGCTGTCGGTCTGGCTGCAATCACAAGCCCGCGTCCGGTTGTTGAAAAAGTTCGGTCCCGGCGTGTTCTGGCCGCGACCGACGATCGATTCGGCCGTGGTCGGCCTGCATCGCGACCTGAAACGACAAGAGCAAATTGAAGATCGCGAATTCTTTCACGACTTCATTCGCCGAGTCTTCACACAACGCCGCAAACATCTCCGTAGCACGCTGATCGGGATGTACAGCAAGGATATGACCAAGGCGGAAGTCGACGAAGTCATGGGGCCGCTGGGCTTCCCCGACGCCGTTCGAGCCGAAACGCTCGAGCCTGATATTCTGGTCCGGATCAGCAATACGCTGGGCAAATGGCTCAAAGAAAAGCGAGCCAGCCAGACGAACAAAACCAAGGGTAATGACGAATGACCCAGCTAGAGTGACGAAAGAATGTCGCACGACACATGCCCCCAGCGGATTGATGCACGTCACCGGTCGGAACGCGCTCAGTCAGCAGGGGAAATGGGTCGTTCACTCGTCATTCGGATTTCGACAGCAGTCATTCATCGGATCAAGGGCCTTCTTAACGAAGGCCGTTGTCGTTT
Source organism: Planctomycetota bacterium (assembly GCA_040386595.1). Classification (GTDB taxonomy): domain Bacteria; phylum Planctomycetota; class Planctomycetia; order Planctomycetales; family Planctomycetaceae; genus JAKFVC01. The sequence goes on from JAZKFE010000342.1 coordinate 3,805, forward strand.
AATCTCAACTACAAAGGGTATCTGACATGGAACTTCGCATCGCGTACCGCGGAGTGACTTTTGACGATGTCTTACTGGAACCGGCTTACAGCAATCTCTTGCCGGCCGATTGCGACGTCCGCTCGATGCTGACTCGCAACATTCCCCTCAACGTGCCCATCGTCAGCAGTCCGATGGACACCGTGACCGAAAGCGAGATGGCCATTGCCCTCGCCCAGGAAGGGGGCATCGGCATTATTCATAAGAATATGTCGATCCAACAACAGGCGTTGGAAGTCGACCGCGTGAAGCGCAGCGAACATGGCGTGATCGTCGATCCGGTCACCTTGCCCCCCGACGCGACGGTCGGACAGGCTTGCGAGATCATGGATTCCCGCAACATCGGTGGCGTCCCCATCACCCTAAACGGGCGCTTGATGGGCATTCTGACCCGCCGCGACCTGCGTTTTCTGGAATCCAAGGAGACCCGGATTTCCGAAGTCATGACGAAAGATAAGCTCGTCACGGCCCCCGAGCAAACCAACTTAAAGGAAGCGCAGCGGATTCTTCGCGAGAATAAGGTCGAGAAACTGCTGCTGGTGGACGACAATTATCTACTAAAGGGCCTAATTACCATCAAGGACATCGACAAGAACCTGCGGTTTCCGCTGGCGTCGAAGGACTTGAGGGGTCGCTTGCGGGTTGGTGCCGCAGTCGGTGTAGGCAACTTTGAACGGGCGCAAGCCCTGATTGAAAAAGGAGTTGACGTTCTGATCGTCGATTCGGCTCACGGTCACTCCGAGAACGTTTTGGAGACCATCCGTGAGGTGAAGAAACGCTGGAACATCGAGGTCATTGCGGGAAATGTGGCAACAGAGGCAGGCGCGGCAGCTTTGGTAAAAGCCGGTGCGGATGCGGTGAAGGTCGGCATTGGGCCGGGCTCGATCTGCACCACCCGGATTATCTCAGGTGTCGGAGTCCCGCAGCTTTCCGCAATTGCCGCAGCAGCCCGAGCTGTGCAGGATACCAACATTCCGATCATCGCCGATGGCGGAATCAGATATAGCGGTGACATCACCAAGGCCCTGGCAGCAGGGGCCCATACGGTGATGTTAGGAGGCTTACTAGCGGGATTGCAAGAAAGTCCCGGAGAAGTGATACTCTACCAAGGCCGCACGTTTAAGCAGTATCGCGGTATGGGCTCTCTGGGAGCCATGGCTAAAGGTAGCAGTGAACGTTATCGCCAGGCGCTAAACATTGGTGATGGCGAGACCAAGTCCCAGAAGTTTGTACCAGAAGGGGTCGAAGGCCGAGTCCCCTACCGTGGCTCTCTGAGCAGTCTTATCTTCCAACTCATCGGAGGACTCAGAGCAGGCATGGGATATTGCGGCGTTCGGACAGTCGCGGAACTGCGCACGGAAGCGCGCTTCATACAAATCTCGCCCGCATCGGTTAGGGAGAACCATCCGCATGATATCGTTATTACACAAGAAGCGCCGAACTACACGGCGGAACATGCTCCGTTGGATGCAGGATAGCATCTGTGTTTCAGCAGGCCTCACACTGGCGTGGGGCCTGTCCAGCATCAGCTGGGCGGCTGAAACTCCTTCTGTTAAGACAACAGTAAAGTCCAAATCCGCCGCAGTCTCGGGACGAGCTGCGGTGGATGCTCCGGCGCGAGCCGGCGCTCGCCCCACAACAGTGGTGGCCAAGAAGCCCTTGCGAGTCACTCGCAATGTGATCCGCGGTCAAAGCGAGTTCGAGGAGCAACCCCCGATGGTGGTCGCCCCGACTGGCGTGGTTCCGCCTCCGGCCCCTCCAGAGACAGAGGCCGCGGTCGCTCCGACTGAGGAAACGGGAACCGATGCGTTGCGGCGCTTGAAGGACCGTTCGGCGAAGGCCCGCTGGGAGCAAAGCCATCAAGAATGGCTGCGGACTCGCAAGAGCCGCCTGGAGTCCCAACAACCCGCACCATCGAGACCTGCGACGCCCGACACTGAGTCACCGGCCAGTAGTGAGCCCGCCGCCAGCGAACCAGCGAATGCCGCCAATCCCTTCGATACCGAATCGCAGACCCCCGCAGCCCCGAGTGAAATTCCGGCTGCGCCTGCAGGCAACGACCTGATTCCTAGCGAACCGGCCAATCCCGAGGCCACGCTGACACCTGCCGTGCCAGGCCAGGGAGTCACGCGACCTGCAGTACCTGCTGACCGCGTCTTCCTGCAGTCACGACAGAAGCCGATTGAGCAACTGCCGAACGACGAAGACCTGACCCGGATGCTGAACGACGACAGCGGCCTTCGTTTGCCGCCTCCCGTCCGTGATCCGGCGGCCTTGCCCAAGATGTCCGAGATCATTCCCAACCCGAAGCAACGTCCGGATACTTCAGGGCGACCGATCCCTGAGCAGGACGCGAAGAAGTACGTGAAGCTGGACAATATCCCCTACACGCCACGGTCATTCCCGGAGTTCACCTACAACTTCCAGGCGGCCAATGTGTGGGCCAACCCGTTGTACTTCGAAGACCCGCATCTGGAACGCTATGGCCACTCGATGCATCCGATCCTGCAGACGGTCTCGTCCACAGCGTTGTTTACGCTGCAGCTAGGCGGTCTCCCGTATCAGATGGCGATCACTCCTCCCAACGAGAAGGTTTACCCCTTGGGCTGGTACCTCCCTGGCGATTACGTCCCCTATCGGATGCGCCAGATTCCGCTCAGCTGGAAAGCAACGGCAGTGGAAGCCGGCTTGATCCTGGGCGTGGGTTATGCCACACCGTAGACAACCGACAGAGTTTTAGAGAAACCACTAATAGTTAGTGATATTAAAGAACCCCGGTCTCAATAGGCCGGGGTTCTTTTTTTGTGGCCTGACTCTCTGAGTCGGGTGTATTTCCGAAGAGGGAGACCAGACTCAGAGAGTCAGGCTACGCAGGAGCCGCTACCGATTGTTCGCTACGATTGGCTCGTGAATTCGGGTTTGCAAAAGGCTTCCCTGAAGGGGAAGGACAACACAGCCCAGGGTCGCTCGGTACGCCGAGCGCACCCTGGGTACAGATTCCCACAAATCCCCAACCCTGTATGGGTTGCACCTACCAAATTGCTCGCTGCAGGTGAAACCCATACAGGGTTCTTTCTCCGTCTTGATCGTGTACCCAGGGTGCGCCGCGAGTACTCGGCGACCCTGGGCTCTGTTGTGTATCCCCTTCGGGGAACTGAGATTTGCCAACGCCGCTAACTGAAGACCAGACAACGATTCCGTGCTTTCGCGACGAAAACAGGCAATTAAAGCACTCGCCCCATCGAATGCGCGAAAGGAATAGGCGGTGTCTCTCTACTTGGAATCCGGCATTGCCTCGGCTTCGCGATCTTCGATTCCCAGCTGTTCCATGCGGCGATACAACCGTGCGCGGTTGACCCCCAGCATCTCTGCCGCTTTGGTTTTGTTGTAGCGACTTCGTTCCAGGGCAATCTGGATCGCGTTGGTCTCAACCCGCGTCAACATGTCGTCCAGCGGCAACGGGCGCGCGGCACTGGTGGGCGGCGTGTCTTGTGCCTGAAGGGCCGTTCGAAAGCGGAAGGGCAAATCGGCCAGCTTCACGATGACGTCCGCGGCGACTGCAGACGCCTCTTGAATCACACGCCGCAGCTCGTCGAGATTGCCGGGCCACTGATACCGCGAAAAGACGGGCCAGACGTCAGCGGCAAATCCTGTCAGTTGCTTCGGATGACGGCGGTTATGTTCTTCGAGAAAGTGCTGAGCCAGCACCGGCAGATCATCCTGACGCTCGGCCAGGGGGGGCAGCTCAATCACCAGCGTCGTCAGGCGCGACTCCAGATCCGCTCGCAAAGTACCGGCCGCAACCGCGTCCGATAACGGTCGCTTACCCGACGAAATGATTCGCAAGCCGGGCTTCTCGGCCGACTGCGTGTTCTTTAAGGCGATGACCAACTTCTCTTGGAGATCGCGCGGGAGAAGTTCGACCTCTGCCAGGTAAATCGTTCCTGGCTGCGGACGCACACCCGGGGTGATACCGGCCAGATGCACTTCAATCAACCGACTCACCACGCGGTCCATTTCATCCGGACTCAGCTGGTCACATTCAATCGGCACAAACCAGCCCGCTTTCAGAGCTCCGGTGTCATGGATGATGCGGGCCAGGTGTTCTTTACCGGTGCCAGGCAAGCCGGTCAGGCAGGCGTGAATTGTCGTCTGGATGGCCAGCTCTAGTTGGGCCAGGACCTTGCTCATGGCCGCGCTGCGAGTCACTAGCGTTTCTTCCCCGAAACGACTGCGTAGCTGTCCGCGAATCGCTGCCAACTCGGCATGGAGTTGCAGCACGGGGGAAACGGGTGGAGCCGGAGGCAACGACTTCAGCGGCGTCACAATCCCCAGAACGGCGGCCACCTTATCTTGAGGTCCGCGCAGAGGAAAGAAATGAATCAAACGCGGCAGAGCCGCCCCATGTTTCGGAGTCAAATAGGCAGGCAGCTGCAGCTCTTGGCCACGCCAAACTTCGGGCGGTGGACAAATCGCCCCGGTGACGGCTTCCACTTGAGAATTGGCCGCGGTCGTGGCGTATTGACAGGTCTGACCGAGAACATCAGTCGCCGACCACCCCGTCAGCTTCTCGCAACCCGCGTTGAAATAGACCACGCTCTGGTCGGCGGCGATCACAAACACGGGATTGGAAGTTTGCCCAACCCACCACTCAAACTGACTGCGTTTGCGAGGGTTTTTGCTAGGCATCTAGGCGAACCCCTGGGAG
>JAZKFE010000342.1:8561-15398 GCA_040386595.1 Planctomycetota bacterium
AACGGCGAATATCGAAATCCGAATGAATGTCGAATGACCAAATCCCAACAACGACTGCATACGGCCGAAACCGTTTCGTCATTCGGATTTGGTCATTCTCTCGTCATTCGGGTTTCGCCATTATCATCCCCCGTTTACCGCGGCGCTGCCAACATCCAGCTGTAGCGACTGCACTCCAGGTACAGGAAGATAATTCCGGTCGTCAGAGCGGCTGCGGAAACGAACAACATCGCGACGTAAACATCGGGATCGGCCGCCTGCCCCTTCGCCTTCTTGGTACCGCCCTTGGCGCTAGTTGAGTTGCGTCGTGACATAGTCTCCCTTTTCTACCAGACCGCTAGGTTTTCCGGTCAGCTCCAGAACGGCCGTGTCCGCATTGATATCCAGAATCCGAGCTTTCCCCAAGAACTTCGGATTCTCGCCCGTGCGATAGACCAGCATCACATTGCCCTTAGAGAGCCCGTCGTTTTCGCCGACTGAAATCGCCAGCAACAAGGGGCCGCCATCCTTAGGCTTTTTGGTTTCCATGACCACGCCTTCCACCTTCGGGGGCGGGTTCTTGGCCTTCTGGTATTCTTCGATTTCCAACGGCAAGCCGCGTGAGTTCAAAACGTCACGATACTGCTGATTGGTGACCAGCAAGCCCTTGTTTTGCGTCGATAAACGCTCGATCTTGGTATCTTGTTCGAAGATTTTGTCTTCTAAGGCCGCCTTCGCCTTGTATTGCAAATCGCGGTCTTCCAGGGCGGTCTTCAGCTTCTCTCGCACGATTTTGACTTCGTTTTGGCGCGAGTTCGAATCATCGGCGAGGTCGGTGCTGATCTGCAATTGCTGGGCTGATTTTTCCGACAACTGCTTGTTGTCACCGGTCAGCAAACTGACCTGCTGGCCCAGCTGGGAAACCCGCGCGGCAAGCTCCTTCGCCTTTTCCTGTTCCACTTTCAGGTCGGCGTTAAACTTATCCGCAGCGGCTTTGGATCCTTGCTCCAACGTCGCATAGTCAGCACGCTGCTTGTCTAGCGCAGTCTGCGTTTTCTGCGAGACATCTTTCCAGTTGGTCTGATAGGTGCTGACTGCGGCGGCGAACGCCATCAGGCAGATGCTCAGCACCAGCTGCATCACGACCAGGATCTTACCAATATAGGACATTGTCCCGTTCCCCCTGCTGACAGTAGGCCATTCCGTACCTATTGAATGAAATCAGGGCATCCATGCACCTTGCTGATCGTCGCTGCAACGCCGCTGAAGCCACAGTGTGACGCCAGCAGTTCGAACTCATTTCTGTTCGTTACTTCTCTTCTGCTTTTTCTTCGGGCTGTTTGACGTTCGGATCCACGGCCACCGGCGGTGTGTCGTCCTTCGGGGGCTGAACAGCACCCTTGTCGTAGGACGCATCAACCGGGACACCGTCGTCTTTGAGCAGATCCAACCGGGTCTGGGCTCGTTCTTTATTGGCTTTCGCCTGATACACCAAGGCTCGCAGCCGCGACAGTTCTTCCGTCGTGACTTCGCGTTGAGCCTTCAATTCTTCCAGTTGATTCTTAATCCGAATGTATTCTTGAGACCGCAACTTCAAAACGGCCAGGTCTTCCGATTGCTTCTTCGCTTCCATCGTGAAGTTCTGCGAGAGTTGATTCAGCTGCTCCAGCAGGTCGGCATACTGCTTGTCGAGGTCGGCTTCCCGCCGCAACATGGCGTCCAAGTCGACCTCAATCAAGGCCGTAGCTTCAGCAATGATGTTCCTACGGAGGCTAATTTTTTGATCGAGGTCCGCTTGCTGCGTCCGTTGCTCATCGAGCAACTTCTTCTGCACACTGACAATCGCCGCCGGCAAAATGGGGCCGCCGCCCATATCTGAATTATCGGCCCGGCGCTTGACGGTCCATGGGGCTTGGGGATTGGCTCGATCAAACGTGACTTCGGACAGTTCCTTCGACTTCGCCAGCCAGTTCGGGCCACCTGCGGAGACGTTGGACATGACCACCGCCATGAACGCCACACTGGCAATCGTGACGAAGATGGTGAGGATTTTGCTAATCAATGTGGTCATCAAACAACTCCGGAAGCCCCGGACTGAAACAATCCGCACAGTTTGACAGTCAGTCAGGCCGCACAGTCACATACGTTGAAGCTGGATCGGCGATTTGAGCATTCCTGCCGCAGGCAAGTTCGAACCTGGCACATATCAAGAATAATATGCACGCCAAGCATCGCCGGCAGGACCTGCACGATTGGTGGAATCCGTTCCCGACGACAAGACTCACGGAAGCGAGTCTCGTTTAGATGAAAGATACTACAGATTATACGGCTGGAGAAAAACGAGTGTCAATTGCCTATTCCCCTTAGCCCGTGTTTCCCGCAAGGAGAAACCGACTTGCGACAGCGAGAAGCGGGTCGCTACTCCCTCGGCTGACCGCTCAATTCCACAACTACCATACAGACACTATCTTACAGGGACAGTTGCCGACTCCCTATAATTCACGACAGATCATCTATGTCGATTTTAACGTGTCTGATAGTATTCTGAACCGTTTCCTGACAAGAGGGTCCGATGCTGTCGATATTCGCGAGCACGGGTTCCCAGTCTGAGACGTAACCGCACAATCGGGAGTGACGTGTGCATCCCGTCCTTCCGTTGTGCTGCGGGTCGCAGATGGTGCCACTTTCTGCAATCAATGGAGTGAATTCAGGTGGACTCAATAGAATCCCCTTTTCAATTCGAGCGCCATTCCAATCATGGCGTCGTCCTGCTGAACCCCATGATCAACGAAGGCCAGTGGGGCACAGTGACGGAAGTCGGCAATGAAATCCTGGTCCACATGGAGACGCTTCCAGGCCAAGCCCTGGTCGTCGACCTGTCCCGGCTCAACTACATCGGCAGCCCGCAAGTCGCCTTGCTGGTCCGTCTGTGGAAATCCTTGAAGCGATTCCAGGGACGCATGTCGGTGGAATGCCCCAGTGCGACGATTCGCGAAATCCTGTCCACGGCGGGCCTGCGAGCCCTGTGGCAGATCGTCGAAACACGGGAAGCCGCCATGACTGCCGTCGGCATCGCCCATGTGCCGCCACCGGCTCCCTCCCGCTGGGATTGGCTCCGCTCAGGCTCAAACTGGCTCTTCTCGGTCAAGCCAATCGGGGTTCAGTAAGCCCCCGGATTCTTTTTTCGTAGCCAGACTCTCTGAGTCGGGTTGTTTTCAAAGCGACAAAGCCCCCGACTCAGAGAGTCAGGCTACGGCTGCGCGATATTGCACGCCCCGCGGATTGGTCAGCGGATTCCCTTCTGGATACATTACGGACCGTACTCGGCGTCTTCATAACTTCTTCGCTTCGAGATCTTTCATGCCCAAAGTGCTGATCGCCCCTCTTGTGTATTTTCATGCGGCTGGCCCCTACGTGCAGCTTTTGCAAGCGGCCGGTTTCGAAGTTGTCTATCCCCCCGCTTCCGATCCTTCCACCGAAGCGGACACCGTCTCCTGCCTGCAAGGAGTTTCCGCAATCATCGCGGGGGGTGAGTTTATGACCGAAAGTGTGCTGAGCCAGCTGCCCGACCTGCGGGTCATCGCGCGGGCTGGTGTGGGCTACGACCGGGTCGACGTCGCCGCGGCAACGCGACGTAATATCGCAGTTACGATTACCCCGAATGCCAATCACGAGAGCGTCGCCGAGCACGCCCTGGGGATGTTGCTGGCCTTAACCCGCAACATCGTCGGGCACCATCAGGATGTTCTGGATGGCGACTGGTCTCGTCGCCGTATGGTTCCCCTGCGTGGCCGCACCCTGGGGCTGATCGGACTCGGACGCATTGGCCGCAGCGTAGTGCCTCGCGCCCAAGCCTTTCGGCTTCGCGTCATTGCTCATGATCAATACGCCGATCCGGAAGTTGCCCGACGACTGGGAATCGAGCTGGTCGACCTGCCCACCTTGCTTGCCGAATCAGACTATGTCAGCCTGCACGCTCCGCTCAACGATGCGACGCGCGGCATGATCAACCGCAAGTCACTGGGACAGATGAAACCCGGCAGTTTCCTGGTCAACACGGCTCGCGGTGGCCTGGTGAATGAAGCCGATGTCGCCGACGCGCTGCAGTCTGGCCAATTGGCGGGAGCTGCCCTGGATGTGTTCGAGCTCGAGCCGACGCCCGTCACCAATCCGCTCTTAAAAGCCCCCAACTTGATCACCACTCCGCACCTCGCCAGCGGGGATTTTCAGTCGAACGAGGATATGGGCACGGAATCGGCACGAAATATCGTTGCCCTCTATCAGGGAGGCTGGCCCGAAGGAGCGGTGGTTAACGACCAGATTCGTTCGACGTTCCGCTGGGCCGGTGTTTAGCTCGCGCGAGGCTGTTCTTCACGAGATCGTGATAGAACTGATCCAGCCGTTGGATCAAAATCGGCGTAAGCTATAATGCCGCTTGCAGAACGATCGCGGCGGCGAGTCCACCAGCGACCCGCCACCGCGACACAAGTTCTGTTGACGTCGTTATTTAGAGTGCGAATTTGGTATCAGTTGGAATCGCCTTCCCGCGTCGGTCACGATGTGTCGACGCGTTTTGAACGCAGGCTACTTGCAGGAATCTGGCTTTATGTGGACTTTCGGCGCACAGCGTATTGGGATCGCCAGTGGAGTGGCTTGGTGCTTGATCTGTGGCATGCTCGTCGCAGGCCTGGCTGGCTGTGACGGCGGAGGCGGCCGTCGTGGCCGCGTGGCGAAGGCTCCCGGAAGTGCCGTCGATCCCGACGATTTGGTCGGCCGCTGGAAGCTGTCCTTCGTGCAGATTCCCGTCGAACAGGACTTCTGCATCCTGGACATCACGCACAAGAACAAAAAGTTCGAAGCGAAGATTGTCAGCAATGACAAGCACGAAAAGCATCCCGGTGATCCGCAGATCAAAACCTACGAAATCAAGGATGACGGACAGGTCCGCCTGGAACTGGAAGCTCTCGGACTGCAGTGGAGCTATCAGGGGAAACTCGACGGAGACCATATCTGGGGCACCTTGATGATGCCCCAATACCAGTTGACTCCCTCCAAGCTGGAACGCACGGAGCTGAAAGAACTGGAACACACCAAGGAACCGCAGCAAATCACCAGCCTGCCCGATCTGCTGGGGGCCGAGAATGCCGCCGATAAGTTCGTTGCGCTGAACGAGTTTGTCAAAAAGAAAGAATCGTACCGCAGCCCGCTGCTGGTCGAAGGCTACGCCAGCCTGGCCAAGCACTTCAAAGCGGAAAAGCTGAGCTTGGCGGATATCAAGGCGACGATCGCCGACTATCGAAAAGCCATTGAGGTCTGGGGCCCGCGATTGGCTCCACGTGTCGATCTGGAAATGGGTAAGGCGCTGGCTCAGCAACAGATCGAGCCGGAACTGGCTAAAGAACTCTTGAGCACCGCCGAAAAGCAAATCACGGCCGACTATCCCGTCGAATGGAAAACACAGCTAGCCGACAGCTGGATCACGGTTGGCGATTACGAACGCGGCTTGAAGCTACTGAAACCGCTGCAGGACCTGGACCCCAGCAATCCCTTCATCCGGTTGGTGTACGCTCAAGGCAAGGAAAAAGCCAAAGACATCGACGAAGCCCTGCAAGTCTATGCCGGCCTGGCAACCTTGCCGCAGTTCGAACGGATCATGGCTTCTCAGGGAAGCACCTCCGCATTGGTCCTGCCCAGCGAAGCGGTCGCCCGGCTGTGGAAGGAAAAACATGGTAGCACCACCGGCCTGGATAAGTTTTTAAGCGAGGCGTACGAGAGCCAGATGAAGCTCTACGTCCCACAGCGAACCACTACCAAGCCCGAGCCCAATGCCCAGGTGGTCCTGATGGAAGTCTTCACGGGCTCATCCTGCGATCCCTGCGTGCCGGTGGACATTGCCGCCGAAGCCCTGCATCGGGCTTTTTCACCGCAGGAAATGATCGTCATCAAGTATCACGAACATGCCCCGTTGGCCGACCCTCTGGCGAACGAGGGTGGCATGGAGCGGTTCGGTTTTTACAGCGGCCGCGGCACTCCGATGATGGTGGTCAATGGCCAGCAAGTGCAAGGCGTGGGCGGAAACATCATGGCGGCGGCATCGCAGACCATGCGTCTCAAGGTCGGACTGGAACCAGAGCTGAAAAAGACGGCCCCCGTCAGCATCAAGCTGGCTGCCACGCGTGAGGGGGACGAAATCAAGATCAAGGCATCTGTCTCGGGCATCAAGACGACCGACAACGACCCGCGATTGTTTCTGGTGCTGGTTGAAAACGGCATCCAGTTCGCGGCTCCCAACGGCATTCGACTGCACAACGGCGTGGCCCGTGCGTTCCCCAACGGTGCCGCTGGCGTGAAGCTGGCCCCAGGACCAGAAGTCGAACATGAAGCAACCGTCTCACTGACCAAGGTCAGGGCTGATTTGGCCGGTCATCTGAAGCAATTTGAAGACCAGGCAGGCCGCGAGTTCCCGTCCAAGCCCATGGAGCTGGCCAAGCTGCAGGTGGTGGCCTTCGTGCAGAACCACATCACCAAATCGTACATGCAGGCCACACTGGTCGACGTCCCCGATGCCACTGCTGCTCCCGCAGTCGAACCGGCAAAAGAACCCACTCCAGAGCCAGCCAAAGAAAAAGAACCGGCCAAGGAACCCGAAAAAGCCCCCACCGAAGAGCCCGCTAAGCCGTAATTGTCTCGCGCGAGATGCCGTAGCCTGACTCTCCGAGTCGGGTTATTTCCTCAGTGGGAAACCCGACTCGGAGAGTCAGGCTACGGCTGCGCAGCGTCTTCGTAGGCGAGCGTCCGGCGTTAGCCCAATACCGTTGAATTAGGTGGAAGTTGCAGCTCCGTGCTATGTTACGTGTG
>JAZKFE010000343.1:0-23949 GCA_040386595.1 Planctomycetota bacterium
AGAACCCGTGATCTCGTGAGAATTCACTGTCAAAAATCCTTCACGGCGGCGTCCTTCGGCTCAATCGCCCACAGCTCTCTCTTTTCCAATTTGCCGCAATTTTGTTAGCATGATAGGAACGCTCCGATGCGTCTGGCAGTCGGAGCGATTTGTCTTCTTTCTCAAAACATTCTGAGTAAACCAATGTCTCTGGCGACCGCTCCCGCGTCTTTGAAACTTCATCCTGATGACAATATCGCCATTGCCGCGAGAAATTTGCCGAAGGACACAGTACTCGAGTTCGAAGGGGTAGGCAGTGGCACCCTGACGCGAGAGCAAATCGATCTGGGCCACAAAGTCGCCATCGTTCCGATCGCCAAGGGACAGCCGATTCGCAAGTTCGGCCAGATTATTGGTTTTGCTAAGAACGACATCGCCCCTGGGCAATGGGTCCACGTCCAAAATTGCGAAGCCGGGGCTCTCAGCCTGGACTACGCTTACTGCTCCGAAGTCCCGGCCGATCCCAAACCGATCCTCGGCCAGACGTTCATGGGGTATCGCCGTGCTGATGGTCGCGCCGCCACCCGCAACTACATTGGGATTATCTCGTCGGTGAACTGCTCGGCCCATACTTCCAAGTTGGTGGCCGCTCAGTTGGATAAGACGATCCTCGCCAACTTCCCGAACATTGACGGTGTGATTCCGTTGATTCACAAAGCGGGCTGTGCGATGGAATATGGTGGTGAAGACCATCTACAGCTGACTCGTACGTTGGCGGGTTTTGCACGTCACGCCAACATCGGCGCTTACATCATCCTGGGCCTTGGTTGCGAAACGGGACAGGCCTCGTTCCTCGCTGAGAATGAAGGGCTGATCCAACTCACGTTGCCCGGTCAAAACGCTGCTCCGTTGCCGTTGGTGATGAATATTCAAGAGCTGGGTGGTGTCCGCAAGACCGTCGATCGTGCGGTCTCGGTGTTGAAAGAATTGCTGCCCGAAGCCAATAAAGTCAAACGTGTTCCGATCCCTATTTCAGAGATCATGCTGGGGACCAACTGTGGTGGTAGCGACGGCAACAGCGGTGTTACGGCGAACCCTGCATTGGGCATTGCCAGCGACATTCTGATTGCCCATGGTGGTGCGTCAGTGTTGGCGGAAACACCGGAAATCTACGGTGCCGAGCACCTCATGACTCGCCGTGCCAAGACGCGTGCGATCGGCGAAAAGCTGATCGAGCGGATCAAGTGGTGGGAAGACTACACCGCCAAGTTTGGCGTGGTTATCAACAACAATCCCTCGGTTGGTAACAAAAAGGGTGGCCTGACGACGATCTATGAAAAGTCGCTGGGGGCCGTGGCCAAGGCCGGCAGTACCGCGTTGACTGGCGTCTACAACTATGCCGAAAAGATCACCGAAAAGGGCTTTGGCATTATGGACACCCCGGGGTATGACCCGGTTTCCGTGACGGGTTTGGTGGCCGGTGGCTGTAACGTGGTGGCCTTCACGACGGGGCGCGGCAGCTGCTTCGGCTGCAAGCCGGTACCGTCGATCAAGATCGCTACCAACACGCCGATGTACGAGCGGATGGAAGACGACATGGACATCAACGCTGGCAAGATTCTGGAAGGGGCTTCGCTGCGTGAAGTCGGTGAAGAAATCTTTGAGATGATCGTCGCTGTCGCCAGCGGTCAGAAGACCAAGAGCGAAGCCCAGGGGATCGGTGAAGAAGAATTCGCCCCCTGGCCCATCGGGCCCGTGTTGTAAGCAACAATTCGAAATTCGGTTCTCTGAGTTGGGTGTTCTTCGACATGAAGAGCACCCGACTCGGACCGTCAGGCGAATGTCATGCGTCCTCGCGCTGCGGCGCGTTCAATGAGCTAAGGAATGTACTTCTATGCGAACGTTGAGCATTGTCTGCGGGTTGTTGATCGGACTGAGCAGTTTGAGTCAGCTGGCGGCTGGCCAGTTCAATGATGTGCTGAGCATCGGGGATGCCGGGCCGGCGTGGGTTGATCTGCCGGGCGTGGACGAGAAGAAGCATTCGCTGGCGGATTTGAAAGACAAGCCGCTCGTGCTGGTGGTCTTCACCTGTAACAGTTGCCCGGTCTCGAACGACTACGAAGATCGCATCAACGCGTTCGCCAAAAAGCATGCCTCGGAAGTCGCGGTGGTGGCGATCAACGTCAACACCGTTGCGGCCGACCGCATGCCTCAGATGCAGGAGCGGGCCAAGGAAAAGAAGTACGTTTTCCCGTACTTGCACGATGAATCGCAGAAGATCGGCAAGGCCTACGGGGCGGCGTTTACTCCCGAGTTCTTCCTGCTCAACAAGGAGCGGAAGGTCGTCTTCATGGGAGGCATGGATGACAACAGCGACGCCGACATCGTCAAGCATCACTATCTGGAAGACGCCGTTCAAGCGGCTTTAAAAGGCGAGAAGCCTGCCACTGCAGAAACGGTTTCGATCGGTTGCCGCGTCCGCTACGTTTCGGAACGCCGCAAGAAATCCTAGATTTCACGGGGGAGTGGGGAGCCCAGATTCTTGAATCTGGGTGAGCGCAGCGAACAAGAGGTTTAGGCTTCTTCGACTCTCGTTTTCATTCTTCTTCAGGCTGCGGCTACGCGACCCGATGAAGAATGATCCACCTTACTCAAAATACTCAACGCTGTTGATGCGTCGTGGGGACGATGGCCCCTGGGACCGGGCTGTAGCCGGCCCGACTGTTGATTCCAGGGGACGAGCTTAACTGGGCCAACATCTCTTTCGCCGGGGCATGCTCGGGGGCCTTGTGTAAGACCATCTCCAGTTGCTGGCGAGCTCGGTCGTGGTCGCCGATTTGCAGGCAGGCGTAGGCCAGTTCGTAACGTTGTTCCGCGGTGGCCTGTTGGTGGTGGGGCAGGCCGATCGACAGCGCCGCCACCGCCTCGCCCCAGCGTTCCTGTTTGGCATAGGCCTGTCCCAGCAGCCATTGAGTCTGGCTGGCCTGTTCGGGAGTCAGTGGGACGTCAGCCAGGGTTTCTCTCAACAACGCGGCAGCGATCCGTGGGTCGCCATCTTCCAATTCAATCCGCCCGAGGCGTAATCGCACTTCAGCGTTCTCGGGCAATTCCAGCAAGATCCGGTGATAAGTTTCCCGGGCCAGATCGACGTCTCCGCGAACCTCGGAAATTTGTCCTCGTAACAGCAACGCTTCCGTGCAGCGCGAATCCAGATCAATCGCCAGGTCGGCTAGACGCGCCGCGTCATCGGCGCGGCCTCGTTCTAGCAGGGTGCGGGCGAGGCTCATGTAAGCCCGGGAATCATCCGGGAAGTGTTTGACGAGATACCGCAGTTCCTTCAACGCCTCGGTCGTGTCGCCTTGATCGAGCAAGACGCGAGCCAGCTCCCAGCGGAGTTCGGGGTCGTTGGGGTTCGTGACAATTGAATCACGCAGCAGCCGGACCGCTTCTGCCGGCTCACCCTGCAATTCGCTCTCGAGAGCTCGCTTGTAAAGTCCTTGCGAGTGGCTCAGGGTATCCCGCGCTTCTCGCCACCACGCACAGCCGCTGGTCAGGAACAGGCAACCGCAAATGGTCACACACGCCCAACCACGACGCGCAGCGTCCTGGAGGGTCAGCGTAAAAGAACGCTGCCCCGCACGCCTGCCGCCGAATTTCGGCTGACTTGGCGCTGCCATAAAGGGGATCGCACAGGTTGAAACGAGAAATGATCATGCCGCGAACGCAGCACGGGACAAGGGTGCGGAAGCTTACCCGATGCGGATTTTTCAGGAAATATGAGAATTTTTGACAGATTTTTCGCTGGCCGCCACTTCGCCCAAACGCCCCGTTTTGTCGAGTCAGGTGTGAAGCGGCCGTCGCCGAATTTGTCAGAATTCCAGCGTGCTCTACAACCGATGTTGGAATTCCGGCAAATTCGGCGACCCGCGCGCCGGAAAAGGCGACAGGCTGGAGGGGAGTCGGGGGATCAATTTGAAATGTGGGGCCGTGACCTCTTGACGTCTTCGCCGCGACAACTTACTCTGGCGACTTCACGCAGGGGCTACTGAAAAACGTTTGACGCGAGTCGCGAACTTTGCCCGAACTTCAGGTGTCATAGCGTGATAGGTATCAGCGATCCCCGCTGGTGTAATGGTAGCACTATTGATTCTGGATCAATCAGTCGAGGTTCGAATCCTCGGTGGGGAATTTTCAAAGGCCCGCAAGACTTCGGTTTTGCGGGCCTTTTGTCGTTGTTGCGGCAACGTATGTCTTTCTGACTGAATCTAATGGGTAGCCCAGATTCTCGAATCTGGGTGAGCGGGGCGAACAAGAGGCTGCTGCTCCTTCGCCGTTGCGTCGCCGTACCAGCAACTCTCAATCATTGAGCCTACTCGCCCATTCCGTCTCGTGCGACTCCGTTTGCAGGAGATAATCCTGGGCCACGAGGACCGCGTGACGCCAGACCGACTCGTTGAGCTGGGATGTCACAGGCCGATTGAGGCCATCTCCCAGGGCGTTGATGCGAGCGAATGCCACCTCCAGAGTCTCATAGGCATCGCGGACCGTTCCGGGCCAGCTGTCTTTCTCGCGGAATTGGGCTCGCAGCCCCATGAGTGCGTCCCAGATGGTGTCGGTTTTGTGGCGGTCGATGAATGACAGATCAATGTGGCCAATGTCGATTCGTGAATACATGCAGAACTCATTTCTGGAAGGGATGTGCGGCGATCGAGACGGAATTGCCCGGCTGTGAACCAAATCTGACCGGACGCAAGAAAGCGCGCCGGTGCGGGCAACGGTTGTCGTTGAAAGTGGTGAGAAAAAAAGAGCCTCACCGATCCCTGTCACGGCCTGAGCTGCCGTGATGTCCACGTCATGTGACGGGTGAATTATGCCAGACAGGCGTCTGGTTGTCGAGCAAAAAACATCAGAATTTGCAGGTCATTAAGCCGTAGGGATTTGCGCGCTGATATTCGGAATTCATGGAGATGAACCACCGGATTCAAAGTGCGGATCGCAGCGCCGCCTGTCGGGGCAAATTAGTAACTCAGTTGCATTTAGGCCGAGGATCGCGATGGCGATAATGCTCGATCGTGATGCTCTTCAGAATTGATGCACCACGGAGATACGGAGAACACTGGAAAGAAATTTACGAGGAGGGAGTTTTTAGCCACGGATTAACACAGAACAACACGGATTGGGTCAGCCTTCGGCAAACGTTGTCCGGCGATTACAGCGAGTCCTGAAGTATTCGGCCAGCGTTATGAAACAACACAAACAAAGGATGATCCAATCCGTGTTCAATCTGTGTTGATCCGTGGCTAAAAACTCTTCTTGAATGACTTTCTGAACTCCGTGTTTCCGTGGTGCAAATTCTTCTATATTCCGGGAGTCGTTGCCGGGTGCTCGCCACCGGAGGTTACTCGGCTGGCTTCTCGCTTCCGGCCTTGGCTGGCTTGGTGGTTTTGCCCGGTTTGGTTGTTTCGGGTTTGCTGTCCCCTTCTTTCATCTCTTCGTCCGTCGCTTTATCTGCGGCTTTGTCTGTCTTGGATTTTGTTTTTGACTTGTTTTTCAACACGCCAAAGGGATCGGCCTCACTGCCGCCAGCGGGTTCAGCACTCTCTTTTTTCGACTTCGATTTCGAGGTCGTCGTTTTGGCCGATTTGTTCTTTTTCTGCTCTTCTAAGGCCGCGAAGAAGTCCGTCGCGGTGAGGGCTTCGGCGGAGGTAATCAGCACCGAGAAGGCGTTGATTTGCGGCTTGTTCTTGACGATTGTCCCTTCAATTTCGACCTCGTCACCCTCTTTGGCCAAGCTGGCTTCCGTGTGTTTGACCGTGATGGCGAGTGATTCCGCATCGAAGTTCAATTTGATGGGTTGCTGCCCGCATTGCACTTGGGCGACGCCCGCTTGAACCATCACAATTTTACCAGACATCTCGAATCCCGTGGCGGTCGGGTCTTCGGCAGTGGCGGCTCGTTTCAACCCCTGCGGGGGAGCGGCCCCCAGGTAAACGGTCAGCTCGTCACATTTGAATTCGGGGGGAGCATCTTTGGGGGTTACGGTTCCACCAATGCTCGTGTTGGGCTTCAAAAAGTCGGCATCGCCCTTCGCGGAGATCGCAAACTGAGTCCGCGGCACGATGGGCACATCGTATTCCTCGTCGGATTTCGTTTTCATCTTCAGGACGTAACTGCGGCCGGTCTTGGCCTTTTCAATGCTGACCACAGTTCCGGAGATCGTTTCACCTTTCTTTTTGGTCTGGGCAGAAAGGGTCTGGCCGGACCAGGGAAGAAATGCCAGCGCGACAAGGGCGGTGAGTGCGGGGGACAAACGGATCATCAGCGGGAATCTCCAGCCTGAGCAGGCCTGCGTTGTGTGTGGGCTCGCAACTGTCGGAATATCGAGTGAACTGAAATCAACATCGCTCTGCTTCAGGATAGCTTCCGGAAATCTCACATCCAAGAGTGATTTAGGTGTTCGGGTGAGCCTCTGCCATATGGCAGGCAAATTTGGGTTCTGGCGGTTTGGGTGTTGGCAACAGATGTAGCTCGGCTTATAATTTGGCATCAGCAATAATTGCGCCGCCTTGATTGCTCACCGGAATATTCCCACCCGTTCACCGGGCTGTCCGAGCCAGATTGAACGCGCCTGCCGTCGTGATGATTCGTCCGTAACTGCCGTTGTTTGCCCACGGTGCTTTGACCGTCCAGACAACCACCCTGTTTCGAGCCGTTAGGCGAGTCTGCTAAAAACCATTACTGGGAGTTTGCCGCCGCATGCGACACGTTGGATGGTTTGTGCTGGGGGTTGTGGCCTGTTTCACGACAGGGATACCGACGTTGTGCGCCGAGGATGCTGCCGCGAAGCCTGATAAGTCGGCTGCCGCCGCGGTAGAAGATGCGGTCAAGTCGCAGCCGCTGAAGTTTGAGACCGATATCCAGCCCCTGCTGCAGAAATTCTGCTACGACTGTCACGGCGATAAAAAGCAGCGAGCCGGGCTGAATCTGGAAAAATCCAAGACCGAGCAATCCATTCTGGAAGGTCGGAAAGTCTGGGAACGGGCCGCGGCGATGATTCGCGTCCGTGAAATGCCCCCCGGAAAGCGTGAACCACAGCCGACTCAGGAAGAGCGCGATCTGCTGTATCAGTGGATTACGGATACGACTTCGAAGATCGACTGTGCGACCACGCACGACCCCGGTCGCGTAACGATCCGCCGGTTAAATCGGTTCGAATACAACAATACGATCCGCGATCTGGTCGGCGTGAATTTCAAACCGGCGGCCGATTTTCCGTCGGACGATGTCGGCTATGGTTTTGACAATATCGGGGACGTGCTGTCGCTGCCCACGATTCTGTTCGAGAAGTATTTGACGGCCGCTGAAAAGATCACCGATGCCGCTATCGTTGCAGAGCCCTTGCAGGGGATTATTCAAACTTTCGCCAACGAGAAACTGACCGGCGGCCAACCGTTTGAAGACGGGGCGCAGTTACTCACTTCGAGTGGGAAAGTGGCTGCTGAGGTCGATTTGCCGGCTGGCGGAAAGTACCTCGTTCGAATTCGCGCGTTTGAAACGCACGCCGGGCCGGAATTCGCCAAGTTGGGATTTCTCCTGGATGACCAGCAATTGCAGGTGTTTGATGTGCAAGCGACCTCCGCGGCACCTCAGGCCATTACCTTGCGATTGGATTTGTCCGCGGGCAAGCATGTGATCGCGGGCCAGTTCCTGAACGACTTTTACAAGCCGGATGATCCCGATCCGAAGAATCGCGATCGCAATTTGGGCGTCGCCGCAATCGAGATCCAAGGGCCGATTTCGGAATCGACTCAAGCACCGTTGACCGATCTCCATCGCCGAATTTTCACCCGGACGCCGAAGCCCGATCTGAGCGACGCCGAAGACTGTATCCAGGCCATCCTGGGAAGCTTTGCCCGGCGGGCGTTCCGTCGTCCCATCGAGCGGGAAGAACTGGACCGCCTGGTGGCACTCAGTCGGAGTGTGTTGCAAGAAGGAGAATCGTTCGAACGAGCCATTGAAGTGGGTGTGCAGGCAATTTTGGTCTCGCCCCACTTCTTGTTCCGTGTCGAGATCGATGCTGAACCCGAAAATCCCCAGGCGATTCATCTCATTAATGAATTTGAACTGGCATCGCGGCTGAGCTACTTCCTGTGGAGCAGTATGCCTGACGAAGAGCTGCTGCAGTTGGCCGGCCAGAATGCGTTGCGCAACGGCAATACCTTGCGATTGCAAGTCGAACGGATGCTGAAGGACCCCAAGGCTCAGTCCTTCATTGAGAGCTTTTCCGGTCAATGGTTGCAGACCCGTAACCTCAAGCAAATGACGCCTGATCCTAAGTTGTTCCCGACATTCGATGAGAATTTGCGGGAGGCGATGCGGCAGGAAACGGAACTGTTCTTCGGAGAAATCGTTCACAGCAACCACAGCATTTTGGATCTGTTGGATGCCGACTTCACCTATGTGAACGAGCGTCTGGCAAAACACTATGGACTGACCGGTGTGAAGGGGGATCAATTCCAGCGTGTGAAGCTCGATGGCGAGCAACGAGCCGGTATTTTAACCCAAGCCAGCATTCTCACCCTGACCAGCAATCCGACCCGTACTTCCCCAGTCAAACGTGGTAAGTGGGTGTTAGAAAATATTCTGGGAACACCGCCGCCGCCACCGCCGCCAGATGTCGAAGAATTGAAGAACGATGAGAAATCGGTGCTCAGCGGTACGTTGCGGCAACGGATGCAACAGCATCTCGCCAACCCCAGTTGTGCCTCGTGTCACAAAGTCATGGATCCCTTAGGATTTGGCTTTGAGAATTTTGATGCCATTGGTGCCTGGCGGACAAAAGATGGAAATTTTGCGGTCGATCCAGCCGGAGTCCTGCCGTCGGGTGATTCATTCGGGACGCCACGCGAATTGCGAGTGATCCTGAAACGCAGCCAAGACGAGTTCGCCCGTTGCCTGGCTGATAAAATGCTAACTTACGCTTTAGGGCGAGGTTTGGAGTACTATGACAAGTGTGCGGTGGATGCGTTGACGGCGTCACTCGCGAAAGACAACTATCGCATCGGAACGCTGATTCAAGACATCGTTCATTCCGACCCGTTCCAAAAGCGGCGCGGTAAGAAAGACTGAGTCGAAACCCGGATCACGAAGGATTGAGATCGCCGCCACCGGAACGAGATTTTGAGTTCCAGTGGCTCGTAATCTGCAGGTCCTTCTCGACGGTAACTTCGACGAATTAACACGCTGTCGGATGTCAGTACAAAGTTTAAGAACGCCTAACAAGACTGAGGAATTGCCAGGGGTTTGACTAAGTTGGAAGTGACAAAGAAGAAATTCTAAACCACGAATTGCACCAATCACACGAATGAAGAACAGCCCAATGCCGTTGAGAAAGTGAATCGGCGGCGGTTGTCTCTTGGCTTACGAACAGATCCTCTTGGGATTTATTCGTGTCATTGGTGTAATTCGTGGTAAAAATCTCCTGAATCAATTCAACCCTTAGTTGAAACCTGAATGTGATGTCTTGTTAGGACCTTTAAGTCAATAAGTTAAAATATCTTGCCAACTGCCTGGATCTTCGGTGACTCCAGGCGTTTACCGTTGACCAGAAAACTGCAGGTGTATCATGGGTGCCAACTTGCGAATCTCACGCCGAACCATGCTCCAGGGACTGGGAACCGCCATGGCTTTGCCTTGGATGGAGGCCATGTCGCCGGTCGCGAGTGCGTTTGGTGCCCAGGCCGGGGTGGCTCCGAAGCGGATGGCCTTCATCTACACCCCCAACGGGATGAACATGGCCGACTGGACTCCCAAGCAAGAGGGAACCAGTTTCGAGCTGCCCGAAATCCTGAATGCCTTTAAGGATTTCAAAGACGATATGCTCGTTATGAGCAACCTGACCTTGGATAAGGCACGCGCCAACGGCGACGGCGGCGGTGACCACGCGCGGGCTCTGTCCGCGTTCCTCACCTGTTCGCAGCCGCGTAAGACGCACGGTGCCGATATCAAGGTCGGTGTCTCTGCGGATCAATTGGCCGCCCAGCACATGGGCAAGCATACGAAGTTCTCGTCGTTGGAACTCGGCTGTGACGCCGGGGCTCAGGCGGGGAACTGCGATTCCGGTTACAGCTGTGCGTACTCGGGCAACATTGCCTGGCGGACGGAATCCTCACCCGTTGCCAAAGAGATCAATCCCAAGTCGGTCTTCGAGCGTCTGTTCGGTGACACGGCCCAATCCACGAAGGATGTGGCCCAGGCGCGTGAACGCAGCTTCCGCACCAGCGTGTTGGATCTGGTGCTGGATGATGCCAATCGACTGCAGAAGAAGCTGGGCTTTGCCGACCGCCGGAAGCTCGACGAGTATTTGAATTCGGTGCGAGAAATCGAAGAGCGGTTGCATCGCACCCAGTTCACCGCCACGGTGCAGGGGATCGATGGAGTGCCCGTACCGAAGGGAATTCCCAAGAGCTATTCCGAACACATCGAGTTGATGTCGGATATGTTGGCCCTGGCGTTGCAGACCGACACGACCCGTGTCGTGACCTTCGTGCATGCGAATGAAGGCAGCAACCGCAGCTATCCGTTTATCGATGTGCCCGAAGGGCATCATGATTTGTCGCACCACGGCAATGACGAGGGCAAGAAGCAGAAGATCAAGAAGATCAACTTGTTCCACGCACAACGAGTCGCCTCGTTGCTGGAGAAGTTGAAGAAGGTTAAGGAAGGGAACGGCACGCTGCTGGACAACACCATGCTGGTGTTCGGTAGCGGCATCGGCGACGGGAATGCGCATAATCATGATGATTTGCCCGTCGTTCTGTTCGGCAAGGGAGGAGGCACCATTACGACCGGTCGCCACGTGCGCTATGAGAAAGAGACGCCCATCGCGAATCTCTATCTCGCGCTGCTGGACCGGATTGGAGTGCCTACGGAGAAGCTGGGTGATAGCACCGGTAAGTTGTTGGATCTCAACACGTAATCAGTACTGATCTGGGATTCCCAGGCAACGCAGTACGAGCGTTATGTCAGAACCGGAGCCTCGGCCAGGCACACCTGCCTGGCCGATTTTGGGGCAGCACTGTTCACGCCAGTCTGATCAAGTATGATTGACTGCCGTGAGCATGGGGCCCTTTGGCTCTTTCTATCTGTCAGGCAGAATTATTGGTAATTCTGTCATTTTTTTCGCGCCGCGCGAGCTCGATTGTTAGCCCAGCTGAAATCCATCTGGCAACGGGGGATCACGAGACCTGCCGTTCTGCCTGCTGACTGTACCTGGTGGTCGTGAATGCCATGGCATCGCGGTGATCAGGACGGTTCTGCATCCCCGTCTATATCAGTGATTTTTGTGTCCTCCCTTTGATCCTGGCCGAACAGGTTGAAGGGGCTTGATTCCGAGCTGCAGCCGATGCTTTCTATCGACGACGTGCAATTTGATACCACCGGGTGGGAACCGCGCCCCGAGTCCGCCGAAAACCGTCGGAGCTGGGGGAATGCGTGTGGTGATGTGCTGTCCGTTCGATACTACGCAGCCCCACCGCAGATGCCCAGTTTGTTTCGACTGCAGGCGTTGAAGGACTACCATTTGCAACAATTGAAGGCCGCCAACGGCACGATTTTGTCGCTGGATTTGTTGCAGGTGAAAGGCGTTTCCGTCGGCAAATTGCTCTTCAAGACCCAGCATCCCGGGGGCGGCTGGGGGTATGTCGGGACCTTGTTCCTGCCCTATCGGGATTTCAGCTATTCCATCCGTCTGCAAGCCGTAGAGCGTGCGGGGGACGAGGCGCGCGGGCAACATGTCTGGAATTGGCTGCACGAGTCACAGCCTCCGGACGCCAACTGTCTGGCCCTGTGGTTCGGGCTGGACGAAGTTCCCGAGGATACCAATGTCGCCCGCCTCTGTCTGGCGGATGAAGAGCGCTGGGATCGAACTTTCCCGCACCACCCGTTGTCTCGCCTGCGAGCCGAACTCTATCGGCTGATTCCCACACTACTGGTCAGCCGGGACGTCAAAAACAGTGCTCCCCACCGCGGTTGAGCATCGTCGTTATTCAATCTGCGAACAACGACTATGAGGTTACGGCTGATCTTCGCCGTCGCGGGTACTCAGGGCTTGCAGGACTTTGGGGGCTGTGTTGTTGGGCAGGAAGCGGACCGATCCGTCGGCCATCAGAAACATCGCGCCGTTGTGTCGGGCATTTCCAAAACCCTCGGGATCGCGATTCAGGCCTTTGCCGATCTGTCTCCAGTTGTGAGGTTCACCCCAGGCGGGATCGTTGGTAGAGATCTCGCCGGCAATCATGGTGTTGGACAGGCCGTCGACGATGTCGTCGCTGTTGGTTTCGCTGTTGATGTCGAAGATTCCTGCGTGTGCGACACCGCCGTCGGGCAGGTTCAGCAGCCCGCCAACACCGGCAAAATGAGCCGGGCCAAATTTGCCTTGCACTAACTCCGTATTGCCGCCGGCGGCTAAAAATGAGGTGACTGTCTGCGACATCACCGGCCGGTTCGCGAGATCGGAATAGGGCTTGTTCAGGTCGATGTGTTTTGCCAGCCCTGAGCCCTCGGGGAGATGGGGGAGTAGCAATGTCATCCAGCCGTGCAGTGGTTCGGGATTTTTCCCTCCACCGACTTCTTTATAGAGCCCGCCGGACGGGTAGCTGTGTTGTTGCTGAACATAGGCAGCGGTGGCCATACCGATTTGTTGGAGATGTTTCCTCGAGTACGCATTGCTCCATTGGCCGTAGAGGTCCAGCGGCGAATAAATCAGCGGTCCGGAAAACATGGCCAGCAAGCCCATCCCCATGCCGGCGTAAGCCAGGACCAACTGCTGGCCCTTTTGTTTCGCCCGTTGGAGTTCCCCTTGCGCCAGAAATCCCAGCAGCAAGCCACCAAAACCGCACACCGAAGCCGGGATCCGGCTCCAAATGGCGGGGTAGATGGAGATCAACGACAGCGGTAATGACACGGCACCCAGAATGGCACTGAGCAACGCGTTATTCGATTTACCGAGACTGCGCCAAGAGAACCGAGGCCGTAGTTCCGTTGGCAGAGCGACCGTGACTTGAATGGGCACTGCTGGGGAGGATTTGATGGCCGCAGGGGGAGGAATCCCCCGGATGCGCGATGTGGAACGAGTCGCCGGAATGGCTTCCTGGCTTTCCGCGATCTCATCGTGATCGGTGTCCAACTCGTCGGCCGGTTCGTCCACGATCTCGACTTCCAGCTCTTCTTCTTCCAGTCGCTGGAATCGCTGGTCGCGGCGTGTGGATGAGGGCTGGTCGACCGGTTCATCGACGATCTCGACCTCGAGTTCTTCGACCTGTTGCAGCCGCTTGTCGACCCTCTTGGCGGCGGGCTTGCTGTGCACTTCGTCGACGAATTCGACTTCCGCCGCAGCCTGTTCCATCTGTCGCAAGCGTTTGTCCGTCGCTTTGACGGGGGCTTCGAATGCCGATCGCATGTCGTCGGAAACGGCCGGGCTTTCCGAGGGACTGGTCGTTTCCGAGTGCTGCATCACGGCCCACAAACTCTTGCGTTTGGGCTGGTCTGCGGCGGGTGGTGCAGGGGAAGACTCGTCCGCGTCGGATTGCTGGGCCGAGGTCTCATTCTCTGGCGTTGCGGATTCTGGATCGTCTGCTGGTGCCGGGGGCGACTGCTCCGCGGTCGATGGAGGGGCCGCCTCAGAGCCTTTCTGGCCCATCAATTCCCACAGACTTTTGCGTGGTCCCGATTCGGTCATGTCTGCCCCTGAAACCCGATTGTGCGGAACCGGATTGCACCGCACCGGATTTAACCACGGTCTCCCGTAGTTCTTCCCAGTGCGACGTCGAATTCACTCACCGCAGGAATCAGCATGGCCAGCGTCGTAAATCCGTACGTCGCCGTCAACACCAACCAGACCCCCAATGTCTCATGCAGCAGATATCCCGTGATCACGTAGAACGTGAAGAACGGCAAGATAAACGCGGACATGGTCAGAGCAGGAGACGGGTTCTTGTGTGTCAACGATGCCGACAGGCCGATGGCTCCACCAAGGATGAACACCAGGAAGCTGGGCAATTGCAGCCAGAACGACGAGCGTGCTTCCAAGATTAACATCATACAGATGAAGATCCCCAGAAACAGGAAGAACATCGTTCCCAAACTATTCGCAATCGCCGAACGCGAACTGTCGAATGAAATCCCTCCATGCAGCCCCAGCATCGCCGAAAACACGACGAGGACCAGGAAGCCCAGCGTCACATAGATGAAATCTTCGGCGGTCAATGTCCCTTGCACCAGGAATGAAACGACCAGCAGCAGCGGCAGCAGAATGACTTCTTTGGTATTCCAGAAGATGCCACCCAGCTTGCCGTAAATGAATTCTTTGGCGGTGATGTCGGTGACCAGCAGCAATTCCAGGGTCTTGGCGTCACGTTCTGTCGTGAACGAAGTGACTGCCTGGGCATTGATGAGCATCAGACTGAGCAACGCGACACCGACAAACGCGAAGCCCGACGGCGAGATCATTCCTAGGACCAGCTCGCTGGAGGGAACTTGCGTCGCGAACCAGGCAGCAGCGAGAAACGCCACCAAATAGGCCAATTTGATCACGAATACTTTGCGGCCATAGGCACTGGTGCAGATTTCTCGCCAGATGATCGGATTGTGCCACACCTTGCGGGTGTAAGCCTTACGCCGTTCTTCTGAAACACCTTCGGGAGCCGTCGGCTGCGACCGTTGATCGGACGGATTCCAGACGCGCAACCTAGCGATCGTAAACGCCGACAACCCAGCCGCCAGCCCGAGCATCGCCAGGACATAGCTTAGGGGGTGCGAGGCGACGCCACCCGATAGGCTGGTCGTGGCCAGCGGATCGATGACCAGCAGCAGCCCGCGTAACGGATTGGCGAGGCTCAACCATTCACCGGCAAACGACGTGGGGCCCACGACTGCACGTAGGGCCTCGATGAGCCCCACGAACAACACCAGTCCCAGCACGCTATAGGCCAAGGTCTGAAACGTTTTTTCGCGCCAGAAGGCAATCAATGTGCCCCAACTGCCGGCTGCCAATGCGGCGGCCCCAGTCACTGCCAGTGACCAGCCAATTTGCTGGATTTCCACCCCGCCCAGCAACGACGTCAGGGCAAATGCGGGAAGTGAGACTGCGAGCAGGACGCCCACAATCAACAGACTTGCTGTCAGCTTTCCTAGAACGAGCTCGCGGTTGCGCAAGTCGGTCATCAGGAGCAGGATCAGGGTCTTGCGATCTTTTTCCTGGGCGATGTTGCCCGCCGCGAACAGCAGCGAAAAGAACACCACCAGGATCAGTTGCAGCAGCGTGAAGACTTGGAAGCAGATTGCCCCAAATCGTGCCAGGTCACCGAGATGGCGTTCTTGCTGCCAGCCAAACGTGACTTGGCCGAGCGTATACATCAACACGAACAAAGCCGCCACATAACCCGCACGGACGGCGAAATGTTGCACCTGTCGCGGAGCGGTAAGTGCCTCGCGGGCGAAGATCGGACCGACAACAAACACAGGGATTTCCTTTTCGCTCAACCAGCTCGTGATGACGTACGACGGAATGCTCTACGTCATTAGCCTGAAAAGAGTTGGTGAATTTCTCTTGCAGATTATCCCGCCGGACGCGGCCTCGCAACTCCGGACGCCGTGAGACGGCTCGATGTCCAGGGAATTTCCAGGCCAACCGTCGCCATGAGCGGCTTCAGAAGAACATCTCCACAGCCGTTCCCTGGAGTCAAATTTCGGAAGTGCCACTCGACCATCTGGCGTGTCGCAGCTAAACTACCGGCCCGATTGTGAATCTGGATGGATCAAGGAACGAATTTTCTATGGCCGCCGAAATGCTACTCACTGGACATCGTCGCTGGGACTTGTTTGCGGATAAAGTATTGGAAGGTAAGGACTTAACCGACGCCGAAGCGTTGCAGGTCCTCGCTTGTTCGGATGTGGAAGTCCCCTCGTTGCTGGCCGCGGCGTTTCGAGTCCGGCACCACTATCACGCCAATCGCGTGCAGCTCTACTATTTGCGGAACGCGAAGAGTGGCCTGTGCCCGGAAGACTGCAACTATTGCTCGCAGTCGAAGATCGCCGATGCCGAAGTCAATCGGTATGTCTTTCAAGACGAGAAAACTCTCCTCGAGGGAGCTCGTGTCGCCAAGGAAAGCCAGGCTCGGACATTCTGTATCGTGGCCAGCGGTCGCGGCCCGAATGAGCGTGAGCTGAATCACGTGTGCAACGTGGTTCGCAAAATCAAAGACACCTACGGCATGCACATTTGCGTTTGCCTGGGGCTGTTGAGTCCCGATCAGGCCGATCAGCTGAAGGCTGCCGGCGTGGATCGTGTGAACCACAACCTCAACACCAGCGAGCGGATGTATGCCGATATCTGCACGACGCACACTTACCAGGATCGCATCGACACGCTGCAGGCCGTGCGCAACGCCGGCATCGAATTGTGCTCGGGCTGTATCGTCGGTATGGGCGAATCGCACAAGGATCTCGTCGAGATCGCCGTGTCGCTGCGAGAATTGCAGGTCGAGTCGATCCCGATCAACTTCCTGCATCCGATCGACGGGACCCCGTTGGCTGGTCGCGAAGACCTGACACCGCGCGATTGTTTGCGAGCCCTGTGCATGTTCCGGTTGATGAACCCGAAGTGCGAAATCCGCATTGCCGGCGGTCGCGAACTGCAACTGCGGACCTTGCAGCCGTTGGGGCTCTACCCGGCGAATTCGATCTTCGTCAGCGATTACTTGACGACGAAGGGGCAGACTCCGCAGGAAGACTATCAAATGATCGCCGACCTCGGTTTTGAGATCGTCAATCCCCCCGGAGTGTTGTCAGCCGAAGGCCTGACGGAAGCCACCGCGGTCACAGCCGCCGAAGGCGGTTGCTGCCACGAGCACGATGAGTGCGCGTCGGCATAGTCTGGGGTTATGTTGGCAGCAGGGGAGCTTCTACGGGGGAGCTTCCTGAGTCCCGAAAGGGACGGCAGAATCTAGCCGTGGGTGTAAACCCACGGTCTGCGCTCAAAAATGATTCTAAGCCCTGACAGGGCGACACCTGCAAATCAGCAGAGTGTCGCCCTGTCAGGGCTTGGTTTCGCAATCGGAATCAAAACCGTGGGTTTACACCCACGGCTAGATTCTTTCGTCCCTTTCGGGACTTTAAGATCGCGCGTTCAAAAATCCTTCACGCGATCGCGTACTCAAAAATCTTTCGCCGCGTGGCCATTCTCAGCTACAGCCGCACATTCGCCGGCGAATCAGGCCAGCTGTTGTCGAGCACTTTGTCTGTCTGCTGCTGCCGGAAGGCGTGCAATTTTGTCCGCAGTTCCGGCTGAGAATTCGCCAGAATACTGACTGCCAGCAGTCCCGCGTTGGTGGCTCCGGCTTTGCCGATCGCCAAGGTTGCGACCGGAATTCCACCGGGCATCTGCACGATCGACAGCAGCGAATCCAGGCCACTCAAGGCATGGCTTTGAACGGGGACGCCCAGCACCGGCAGCACCGTATGTGCGGCCACCATCCCGGGCAGATGAGCTGCTCCACCCGCTCCGGCGATGATCACTTGCAGTCCGCGAGATTCGGCACTGGTGGCGTATTCCTGCATCCACACGGGAGTTCGGTGGGCCGAGACAACTCGGCACTCGTGCGGCACCCCGAATTGCTTCAGGATCTCGGCCGCATTCTGCATGGTTTCCCAGTCAGACTGGCTGCCCATGATGATCCCGACCAAGGGAGCGACGTTAGTGGGAGTGGTGGAATTGGACATGGAGTGAAACTCACTGAAGCGACGATGGGGCCGAAGAGCTACGGCACGGTATCTCTATCTATTTGGAAACACTACGAAACTCTACGACTTGTCGTGATGGCTCGCAATGGTGGA
Source organism: Planctomycetota bacterium (assembly GCA_040386595.1). GTDB lineage: Bacteria > Planctomycetota > Planctomycetia > Planctomycetales > Planctomycetaceae > JAKFVC01. The sequence continues at coordinate 17,872 of JAZKFE010000343.1, forward strand.
GCGGAAGGCACGAAAAAAGCGGTGACGAATCACAACAGAGCCTCGATCAGGTCTGCCGTGATTCATCACCGCTTCAATTTTTCGCGTTCGTCGTGCTTGACGAATCGGTTACGCCAACAGATTCGGAATCAACTTACCCCCATCCACAATCGGCACCGGCCGGCCGAGCGGAGTCAGATATTCCTTGGTCGTGTCGACCCCCAGTTGATGGAAGATCGTCTTCAGCACATCTGAGATTCCCACTGGATCGGTGGTCGGGTAAGCGGCTTGTTTGTCGGTCGCTCCCAGGATCTGCCCCGGCTTCACGCCGCCGCCAGCAAAACAGATGCTCTGGGCCATCGACCAGTGATCGCGTCCCGCCTGAGCATTCACGCGTGGCGTACGTCCCATCTCACCCATCATGACGACCAGTGTCGAATCAAGCATTCCGCGACGTTCCAGATCCGTGATTAGGGCCGAGAACGCTCGGTCAGCGTAGGGGATCAAATCGGTTTTTAAACTGGGGAAGCAATTGAAATGGACATCCCAACCGGGGGCATCGACCCCCACGAAGCGACAACCCGACTCCACCAATCGCCGAGCCAGCAGCGCACTCTGACCGATCTGCGTGTCGCCATATTCACGACGAATCGATTCCGGTTCCGCGTGAATGTCGAACGCCTTCTTCGCGTCGACGGAAGCGATCAGCTCCAGGGCCTTTTCGTAGTACGTCGACATCACAGCCGAACGACCTTGGGCTCGCGACAGCTTTTGCTCTAACCCCGCCAGTAGCCGTTGGCGAGCCAACTGACGAGACGGATCAATCCCGTCGATGGCACTGAGATCTTTCACTTCGAAGTCGGGCTGCTGCGGATCGGATTCAATAATGAACGGAGCGTGCTCGGCCCCGAAGAATCCTGGCCCGCCCGCCGACATCGGATGGGGCATATTGATGTAAGGGGGGATCGAAGTCTTCGCCCCCAATTCCTTCGACACGATCGAGCCGATGGACGGATACAAATCGTTCGTGGGGATGTGATGTTCGCCATCCGCGAACGCCGCTTTCCGGCCGGTCATCAAGTAGTGGTAGCCGGTGCTGTGCCCGTTGTCGGCATGGCTGTGGCTCCGCAGCACGGTGAATTTGTCGGCGATCTTGGCCGAAAGGGCACAGTGCTCGGTGAAGTAAGTTCCGGGAACGGCCGTGGGGATCGTCTGAAACGGACCGCGAATCTCGATGGGTGCTTCAGGTTTAGGATCCCACATGTCCTGGTGCGGCGGGCCCCCTTCCAGGAACAGGAAGATGCACGCTTTGGCCTGCGCGACGACGTTGGTCGCGGCCTGCGAATCCATCGCCATCAATCGTGGCAACGTCAGGCCGGCCAGCATGCCGCTCGCGCCGATATGCAATGCATGTCGGCGAGAAATTCCCAAGCAATCACGTCGGACACTGGTCCTCAAGCTGTCTCGCATCTCACACCTGTGTTGCTGGCGTTAGTGGTTATACAGAAATTCTTTGGAATTCAATAATGCCCACACAATATCTTCGGCGGCCGCGCGACGCGCGGTGCGATTTTCGGTCAAATACTGCACCGTCAACTGCCGCTCATCCGCATTCGGGAACCGCGACACGGCGAGCAAATAGAGTTCTTCAACCAGGACCTCGTCGGCCGGAATGGTCTCCACCAGCTTCTTGACAGTACCGGCATGATCATGCAGTTTGCCGCTGATCTCGGGCGAGTTCAACAGATGCAATGCCTGGCTGATACTCGGTTCGTTACTGCGTTCGCATTCGCAAACTGTGTTGCGCGCGGGGCGGCCGAAAATGTTGAAAAAGTAGGAGGGCATGCGGCTGTCCCAGATCTGGACGGCTCGATAACCCAGCGGCCACCCGTTGAACTTTTCGGGGACTCCGGAAACCTGACAGACGGCGTCCAGCAGGACTTCCGCCGGCAAGGCTTTATCGTAGGCGTGCGAGAAATTCTGCCGGTCACTGGCGTTGGATCCGACCGGCTCGCCGCTCATTTGATAGACGCGCGAGTTAAGGACGGTCCGAGTGAACGCCTTCAGGTCGTACTTCACGTCCTGCATGTGTTTGGTGAGTGCCGAGAACAGCGGGGCGTTGGTCGGCGGATTGGTTTCTCGCAGGTCATCAACCGGATCAACGAGCCCTCGCCCCAGGTAATGAGTCCACATGCGGTTGACGATGGCTTGAGAAAAGAAGTGGTTGTCAGGAGCCGTCATCCAGTTGGCCAGGGTCACGCGTCGATCAGACACCAACTTAAAATCGGCCGCCGGGGCCCCCAGAGCGCGAGCTGGAACGACAACTCCGGTGCGGGGATGTTTCAGATCGGTTCCGCCACGTGAAATCAGGACTTCTCCCTGATTGGGGATCGTCTTACGAGTCATCCCGGTGAAGAAGCCGGCCAAGCCGTAGTAATCGTCCTGGCTCCAGCGTTCGAACGGATGGTGATGGCATTGGGCACATTCAATCCGCACCCCCAGGAAGACCTGGCTGACGGCGCGGCTGAGGACTTCCGGTTCATTCAGCGCCTTGTAGATCGGGGCCGGGCTCTCGGCCAGGGCCGAGCCTTGCACCGTCAGAATTTCGCGAACCCAGGCGTCATACGGGCGGTTCTCGGCGAATTGCTTATGCAGCCAGCGTGACGCGGCAACGGCCCCTTCGGGAGTCAACGTCTGCTGATCAATCCGCAGGAGGTCCGACCACCGCATCGTCCAGTAGTCGGCATAATCAGGCAGCTGCAGCAAATGATCGATCAGCTTGGCCCGCTTGTCGGGAGCCTGGTTGGCCAGGAACTCTCGTGCTTCGGGAACGGTCGGCAGGCGGCCGATCGTGTCGAGATAAACTCGCCGCAGGAAGACGGCATCGTTGGCGGTGCCACTAGGCTCGATTCCCAAGCGTTCGAGCTTATTCCAGACCAGACCATCGATGAAATTGTTTTCTGGCGGTCGTTGGAATTGGACTCCACTACGAGGAATCGTGATCCGGCAGATTGCCACATGTCCCGCATACCGGGCCAGAATGGCGGCTTCACCAGGAATGTCGGTAGCCTGAATCAACCCGCGGGAATCGACCGCACCGATACTGGGCGTGTTCGAGACAAACTCTGATTCGCTGGTCACACAATAACGTCGCCCCGCAGCATCGACCGCGGTGACTCGCAATTGTTGAAAATCATTCGGAGCGAGGATCCGTTCGGCCGGTTCGACTTCAATGCTCACAACGGCCGATTCTTCCGGCGCGGTGTAGTTCGCTCCTTCACGAATCCAACGCAGCAATCGCCGATAGCGGGCGTCTCCGACCTCCAGCTTCCGTCCGCCACCGTGCGGCAGAATGGCAGCTCCTTTTTGCAGCAGGAGACTCTGTTCGGGGGCAGTCAGGTTGAGCCGCCGGCCGCGGCTTTCTTGAACCAAGGCCAGATGGTCGGCTCCCGTGTCGAAGCCGAAGACGCTCAATTTGAAACCGTTCTGACCTTCCGCCTTGCCATGGCAGCCTCCCATATTGCAGCCGGCTTTGGTGAGGATCGGCAGGACTTCATGTTGGAAGGAAACGGGAACGGGGTGGAGTAGGCCCGTGATCTCCAGCGGGACGTGGATTTCTTCTTTGTCCAGGCGAACGATCAATTCCCCCTGGCCTTCCGAGCGTGGGCGGATCAATCCCCGGGCATCGATTTCCACCAGTCCGGCGGGAATGACTTCGTATTTGACCTGGCGTGAGACATCCACCGGCCGGCCATCGGCACTGGTGGTGCTGATCAATAGCTGCTGCGACCTCTCCGGTCGGTCCAGCTGGACTCGCGGCGGGCTACAACGCAGTTCTGCCCGAGCCGCCGTCGTGGCGATCCCGAACAGCAGTAGGGCGAGCGCGAGTTGCCGCAGGGTTGGCCCACAGTGTTGCCGCACGGACATCGGTTCGATCTCCACGAAAAAACAAATCTACCAACTTTGATTTAATCCGATTGGAGCATCCTCCGCAAGAGGTCTAACCATATTCTGATCAACCAGTTGCGGGATATTTCTCAAGTCGTTTTAAAACGTCGCAGCACGAAAAAGGAATACCGTCTATGCTGAACCCACGAACTCTCTATCTATGATATTTGCCAAAATTGATGAATGGTTCCGTTCCGAGGTCGTGACTTCCTCAGATTTGGCCGACTTACGTCCCCGGCACTGGCAACCGCCGAGGTTCAAAGTTTCCGGACGATTCGTAACCTGTTAGGATAGGCAGACCTACCCACCTCAACCTCATCAAGATTCGCAACTTCGGAAAGCGCCACGGATGCCCGTCCCAGATCTGAATGATGCGGAAAGCAATCGACTTGCCGCCGACGCCGCACGCGATCCCGCCGGAAACTGGAAACGCTGGGGGCCCTATCTCTCCGAACGGCAATGGGGAACGGTCCGTGAAGACTATTCCGACAACGGGACTTGCTGGGAGTATTTTCCGCACGATCACGCCCGCAGCCGAGCCTATCGCTGGGGCGAAGATGGACTGCTGGGGATCACCGACCGCGAGTGCCGGTTGTGTTTTGCCGTGGCCCTGTGGAATGGGCACGATCCCATTCTCAAAGAACGCCTGTTCGGACTCACGGGACCTGAAGGCAACCACGGCGAGGATGTCAAAGAGGAATATTTCTACCTCGATTCAACGCCGACGCACTCCTACATGCGGGCCTTGTACAAATATCCGCAGGCCGCATTTCCCTACGATTTGCTCGTTGCGGAAAACAAGCGTCGCAGCAAGTTTGAACCGGAGTTCGAGCTAAAGGACACCGGGGTCTTCGCGGAAGATAAATACTTCGACGTGCAGGTTGAGTACGCCAAGAATTCGCCCGACGATCTCCTGATTCGAGTCACCATTTCTAACCGGGGGCCGGATGATGCCCCGTTGCACGTGCTGCCGACGATCTGGTTTCGCAACACTTGGTCTTGGGGCTGCACTCACGAAGGCTGCTGGACCAAGCCCCGCATTGTGGGAGGTCGCGGCACCGCGCTGGTCTGCTATCACCCCACGTTGAATGAGTTTTCCTACGCCGCAGACGTGGGCCCTGACGGCAAGTCGCCGGAATGGCTGTTTACCGAAAACGAAACGAACTACGAACGCATTTTCGACTCTCCCAGTATCGGGCGATATCGCAAAGACGCCTTCCACGAATCTCTCGTTGAGGGCAAGACGGACGCCGTGAGCCCCGATCCGATCGGCACCAAGGCGGCCGCTCACTATTCGCTAGTCGTTCCGGCGGGGGGCGAGGTCGTGTTGCGGATGCGATTGTGGGCATCGAACGAATCGCCGCCGGTCTTGTTTAATTCGAACTTCGACAAGCTATTCGCCAAGCGGATCTCTGAAGCGAACGCCTATCTCGCCGCGCGGCAACCGGAATGCGTCACGCCTGATGAAGCCCAAGTCATTCGGCAGGCGGAAGCCGGATTGCTGTGGAGTAAGCAGTTTTATCACTACGTCGTGGAAGACTGGCTGAAGGGAGATCCCGGGCAGCCGCCTGTCGCGCCAGCGCGCTTGAAAGGCCGGAACGCCGATTGGGGGCATCTCTTCAATCGCGATATCATCTCGATGCCCGACAAGTGGGAGTACCCCTGGTACGCCGCTTGGGATCTGGCATTTCACATGATTCCATTCGCTGCCGTTGATCCTAACTTTGCCAAGGAACAACTGCTGCTGTTGTTGCGTGAATGGTACATGCATCCCAACGGGCAGATCCCCGCCTATGAGTTTGCCTTGGGAGATGTGAATCCTCCCGTGCATGCCTGGGCCTGCTGGCGTGTGTATAAGATGACACGACGCGGTGGCCGATGCGATAAACAGTTTCTGGCTCGGGCCTTTCACAAGCTGCTGTTGAACTTTACGTGGTGGGTGAATCGTAAAGATCCCAACGGGCAGAACCTGTTCTCTGGCGGATTTCTGGGGCTCGACAACATCGGGGTGTTCGATCGCTCTAAACCACTGCCCACGGGGGGCTTCCTGGAGCAGGCCGACGGCACCGCCTGGATGGCCTTCTACTGCATGATCATGTTGTCGATGGCCCTGGAGCTGGCCGTCGACAATCCCGAGTACGAGGACGTGGC
>JAZKFE010000343.1:23959-26135 GCA_040386595.1 Planctomycetota bacterium
CATTGTCCATGCCATTAATACCCTGGGAGGGAATGGCCTGTGGGATGAGAGCGAAGGGTTCTATTACGATCATTTAAACATCGATGGGAAGAGCAATCCGATTCGCATTCGGTCGATGGTCGGAATCATTCCGCTGTACGCAGTCGGTGTGATCGACGAAGGGGCTCTGGCGGGCCTGCCGGGCTTCCGCAAACGAATGGAATGGTTCTTGAAAAATCGTCCGGAACTGGCGCGGCATCTGTTGAGCTCTGAACAAGAAGGCTGCACGCGGAAGGTGAAACGCTATTTGCTGGGGATTCCCACGCGAGAACGGCTGACGCGGATCCTGCAGCGAGTCTTGGATGAGACCGAATTTCTGTCCCCTTACGGAATCCGGTCGTTGTCCCGCGTGCATGCGGCTCAACCTTATACGGTTCATTTCGGTGGGGCCGATCTGCGGGTGCAATACCTGCCCGGCGAGTCCGAAAGCTCGATGTTCGGCGGCAACTCCAACTGGCGTGGTCCCGTGTGGTTCCCGGTGAACTTCCTGTTGATCGAAGCCCTTGAACGCTATCACCACTTTTATGGTGACTCGTTCAAGATTGAATGCCCGATTGGTTCTTCAAAGTTTATGAATCTGGCTCAGGTGGCGGCCGAGCTGACGGCTCGACTGACGCGGCTGTTCTTGCAGGATGAAGAAGGTCGCCGGCCCTGCCACGGGACAGATGAACGCTATGCCAAGAATCCTCATTGGCGAGACAATGTGTTGTTCTACGAGTATTTTCATGGCGACAATGGCCGTGGTCTAGGGGCCAGCCATCAGACCGGATGGACAGCCTTGGCCGCCAGCTTGATTCGTGATGCGGCTCGAGACCGTCAGCGGCCTGATTCACGAGATTGATTCGTAGAGTCGTTGTCATAGTCGTTGTTCGCTCCGCGAACACAACGTCTTCGTCATGGCGAGCTCGATTCGTATGCAAATTGTTTAGTTAATACCACCCGGCTACTGCGAATGCGTTATGTTCGCGGAGCGAACAACGACTTTCTTTGACCTCCAACGTATTCTGAAATCGATTCGATAAAACATGAGCGCACTCAACGATCTACAAAATTTGCAACAAGCCCAAGGAGCTCTGTTTGAAGCCGGTGCCTCACAGCCCGCATCGTTCGGCAATCCCCAAGCCGAATCCGCGGCTGCCACCAGTGCCGCGGTACTGTTTGATCTGGGCCTGCGAACTCAGCTGGAATTGACCGGAGCCGATCGCCAAAAGTACCTGCACAATTTTTGTACTAACGAGATCCGCAATCTGCGCCCCGGGCAAAGCTGCGAAGCCTTCGTAACGACGATTCAGGGGAAGATTAAAGCTCAGATCTTTGTCTTCGCCGAAGAAAATTCACTGTGGGTAGATGCGAACCCCGGCTTTGAAGATCTGCTGTTTGCCCATTTCGACAAATACCTGATTACCGAAGACGTCCAATTTTTCCGACGCTCTGCGGAGTGCCTCGAGTTCTACGCGAGCGGTCCTGAAGTCTTGTCTCGCTTGGCGGGGCTCGGTCTCCCCGTGGCAGAATTAGCGGCGTCGCGGCATGTTCGAGTGACGTTGGATTCGCAACCGGTGAGCGTCCGCCGTGTCGACTGGCTGGGAGCTCCTGGCTGCCTGATCCAGGTGCCCGCCACCGCTGCCGCGGCGGTCTGGAAAAGTTTGACTGCGGGAGGCCTTGTTCCGGCAGGGAAGGCGGTCTACGACTCGTTGAGAATCATGGCTGGCTTCCCGGATTATGGTATCGATCTGACCGACGACAATCTGGCTCAAGAAGCCGCACGGACGAATCTGGCGATCAGTTTCACCAAGGGCTGTTATTTGGGACAAGAGCCGATCGCGCGAATCGACTCCATGGGACACGTCAATCAAGAGCTACGTACGTTGCGCTTGCAAGCCGGCCCAGCTCCGGAAGCGGGGGCCAAGGTCTTGATGCCGGGTGAGGTTCGCGAGGCGGGAGTCATCACGTCGTCGGCTTGGGACTATGCGGCCGACGCCCCCGTCGCCTTGGCCCTCATCAAGCGAAACTACCTCTCACCAGGTACGAAGCTCAACGTGGTCTGCGGAGAACAAGAGGTCGCCGCGACGGTCTTTGCCCGTCCGCAATAGGCAAGGCGAAGCATCGTCGTTGTTCGCTCCGCGAACAGAACGCGCTC
>JAZKFE010000343.1:26145-27936 GCA_040386595.1 Planctomycetota bacterium
AGTAGCCGGGTGGATTCAGAGACGCAGTTGCGAGACTAATTCCGACCGGCTACTACGATCTCGTTCAGTTCGCGGAGTCGAACAACGACTATGGCCTCGCAAATTCTGATCGTTAACGATACAGAAGAAACACAGATTGGTAGGTTTTGATGTTTAACCTTCTTCGGTGTTTCCAGCGAGGAGTCTTCATGCGGACCCAGTTCCATCGTTTGTGCTTGTTGCTCACCCTTGTCTCGAGCGGATTCGTCGCGCCCCTGATTGCGGCTGACACACCGGCCGCCACGCCCCCGGCCACAGCTCCCTCGCCGCACTCCGGAATCAGGCTGCTATTGCCGCCGGTGATTTATACCGTGCCGGGAATTGAAGCCAACTTGTATTTTGAAAACGTCTGCTTGATGGTGAATCCGAAGAACTATGTCTTCGATGTCGATGCACCCCGAGGCCATCAGGAAGCGGAACGCTGGACCTACCTGCCCACCGACAAGGACATCGGTGACTACCGGTTAACCTTAACGGTTCGCGACGAGAACAACGCGGTGGTCGCGACGACTTCCACGATCGTGCGAGTGACCCCCGCCGATGCCGGTGCGGATCAACCGCTGTCATTGCTGTGCATCGGGGACAGTCTCACGAACGCGTCTGTGTATCCGCAACGCATCCTAGAAGCCGCTGAACGTCCCGCAAATCCTAAGCTGACGTTAATCGGCACGTACGGGCCGGGATCCGGTGCGGCCAACGGGCCGGTGAAGCACGAGGGGTATGGCGGTTGGACCGCACTCCGTTTTGCGACGCATTTCACCGACACCGCACGGACCGGGGACGCCGCAAAGCGAGGCAGTCCCTTCTTGTACGCGCAACCCACAGGGCCCCCGAAGCTCGATTTTACACGCTATTGTGCGGACGTGAACGGTGGCAAGTTTCCCGACCGCGTGACGATCTTCCTTGGTCCCAACGACTTGTTTTCTTACCAGGACGAAACCATCGACGCCGCCGCGGAAAAAATGCTTTCGCACTTTGATCAGATCGTTGAGATGGTGCGTACCAGCAGCCCGGCAACGCGGATCGGTCTGATGCTGCCCGTGCCCCCCACATCGAGCCAGGACGCATTTGGCAACAACTACGGCAACGGTCAAACGCGTTGGCAATACAAACGCAACATGCATCGACTGGTCGAGAAAATGCAGGAGCGTTACGGGAAACGTGAAGCGGAGAATATTGATCTCGTTCCAACCCATATCAACTTGGATTGCGATCACAACTATCCGACCTCAGAAGCCCTCGCCAACGCCTGGGCGACCGACAAGATTACGCGCCAAAACAACTCCGTGCATCCGGCCGCGAGTGGTTATAAACAAATCGGCGACTCAGTTTATTGCTGGTTAAAAGCCACCGCTGTGAAGCCCGCGGCCGCGAAGTAACGCTCGCGAATTTCTTCACAGAGTGCTGCTTGATTTCTTCGTGAACTCCGTGGTCTAACAATTTTTTTAAAAGTTGCACCACGGAGACTCGGAGAACACAGAGTTTGGAAAGTCATGAAGAAGAGTTTTTAGCCACGGATTGACACAGATGAAACACGGATTTTGGCAGTGTTTGTTCGTGTTTTTGTACGATGCATAATCCGTCCTAATTCAAGTTGTGGGAAATGGTTTAGAGTGCGGCCCTCTGTTGCGTTATTCTGTGTTTAACCCGTGTTTTTCCGTGGCGAGAGTATCTTGACTTCAGGTTTTTGTTAAAACTGAAGCCAGGTGATGTTGCTGCAATTCAGTCCCGAAGGGACGGCAGAACCTAGCC